>NZ_MWQE01000001.1:600000-900000 GCF_002210285.1 Fibrobacter sp. UWR2
GACCCTCGACCCCGACCTTGGCAAGGTCGTGCTCTACCAACTGAGCTATTCCCGCGAGGTGAGACCAATTATAGAATATTAATTTAGGTCTGTCAAGGGTCTTTGCAAAGAAAAAATCAAAATTTCGTGTTTTTTTCCCTTTAATTCGAAAAATCCTTCCTTCTTGCTCAGGTAGTCGTGGGGAAGAGGCTTCGGAAGTTCGGTAAAGAGGTCCTCCGAGATGAGAAATTCCTGCCCGAGCCTGCCGCAAAGGGACTGTATGCGGCTGGTGGTGTTCAGCACGTCGCCATGGTAGGCGAGTTCGCTGCCGAAGTTACCGACCTCGGTGGTAATGACGCGCCCGCAGTGTGCCGCCGCCTTGAAATTAGGAGCTTTTCCGTACTTACGGATAAACTTGGGTGCAATCCTTTCGAGACAGACGCTGAAATCGTAGAAACAGTCTACCGGCCTTGCGCGGTGCCTGCATGCCGACGTGTGCCAGGTAAGGAATGCACCGTCGCCTGCGATCTGGTAGATTTCGCCCTGGTTCTCTTCGCAGCAGTTCGAAAGCAGCTTGTAGTAGTCCTTCATGAAGCTGCTGTACTTCACGTGACCGAGTTCTTCTGCGAGTTCGGTTGAATTTTTCAGGTCGATCATCATGAAGACGAGGTCTTCTTCGAGAGGTTCCTGTGACTTGCCGAGCAGGGTATTCCAGAACACGCGCGTGCCGAATTTCTTGTGCACGGAACGCACGAAGGTGATGAGGTATGCCGTAAGGAAGAATACGAGAACTTGCATCTGTACGGCGGGGTCGGAAATACTTGCGATGACATCGCCCAGCCCCTCTTCGTTCATGATTCCCTCGCCGGCCTTCACCTTGAAGAGAAGGATGCATAGGAGCTTGCTGGAGCAGATGGCTGCAACGAAGTAAAGGGAGCGGATAAGCAGGGATTTCCACACAGCCCTGCAGTCCATTTCGTCCTTGAGGATAAGGATGTCGTACACCCCGTGCGAGAGCCCCATGAACAGTGCGAACTGGAGCTTCATCAACATGTCGCCGATATCGAATGTGCCCTCGCTGGCATAGGTCGAGATGGACGAAATGCCTATGGCGGCAAGTATCCAGCAAAGCACGTAGTAGCAGACGGCGCTAAACTTTCTCTCGGTTTGTCGTGTAAGTATCATTGGCGGGGGTTAATGGATGAACAGGGGGAGCGCCCAGATCATGGTGATGAATATGATGTCCTTGTAGGAATCGTCCAGTAAAAGCGTGGATGCGAGGAAATACGCTATCGTGGCGATAGCGAGAAAGATGAGCAGGGGGAGTCTTTTCTTTAATCGTACGATGAATTTCTTCAGTTTCGCGTCTTCCATGATACGGATATAAATTAAATTTTTACAAACAGAAGCCTGAAAACACAAAAAAATCGTTTATGTCATCTCTCGGTCTATATATTCATGTCCCATTCTGTGCAAAAATCTGTGATTATTGCGATTTTCACGCATTTTCGGCACCTGAATGGTTGCAGTTGGAATATTTGGACTTGATTTCGAGGGAAATGTCTGCCTTTGCGGGGCGCCATCCGGGGGCATTTTCGCGTGTCGGGACGCTGTATATAGGCGGAGGGACCCCTTCTGTCCTGTCGCCGGAGCGCCTGGCGAGGCTTTTCGGGATTATTGCCGATATGGGCGTGAATGTCGCCTCGTTGAAGGAGGCGACCATGGAGTTCAATCCGGAATCCTGCGACGAGGAACGGGTTGCCGTGGCGCTTGAATCGGGCATTACGCGGGCTAGCCTTGGCTTGCAGACTCTCCGGGACGACCTGCTGGATCGGGTGGGCCGCCAGCACGACGTGGCGACCGGCAAGCGCTCCTTGGAACTGCTGATGTCGAAGAAGGTACGGGTGAACGCCGACCTCATGTTCAACCTCCCGGGGCAGGGTATAGCCGACATGCTCGCCGACATGGACTGGCTTACGGGCCTTCCGCTCGGTCACGTGAGCTTTTACGGGCTGAAGGTTGACCCGTCGCGCCGCCTGGGCAGGCGCATCGCGAGGGGCGAGGAATCTGTGGACGAGGACCTGTATGCGGACATGTACCTGCAGGGCGTAGAAATGCTCGAAAGCAGGGGCTTTATGCGCTACGAGACGTCTAACTTTGCGCGTGCCGGCGAGGAGAGCCTGCATAACCTCAATTACTGGCGGCGCGGCGAATACCTGGCCTTCGGGCCTAGCGCGCATGGCTTTTTCGAGGGGGTGCGGTTTTCCCTGCCGGAAAAATATGCCCCCTGGCGCGAATATGTGAAAAACGGCTGCCCCGAGGGCGCCCTGATGCTCGATCCGCTCGGGCCCGAAGACGAAATCGCCGAGATCATCCAGCTCTCGCTACGTACAAGGTATGGCCTGTCGCTGGATGCGCTTAGGGAGAGGGGGGTCGCGATTGCTCCCGATGCTATCGGGCGCTGGGTTGCTAGGGGGTTCCTCGAACAGTCGCGGGGGGCACTTCGCCTGGTGGGCGAGGGGTGGCTTTTTATGGATTCCGTGGTGCTCGACCTGTTCTCGAATTGTGTCCCTTTCTATTCCAATTTGGAATAGGTTTTTCGGCCCAAAACCGCTCGCAAACCCCAGTAAATATGCGGTTTGTCACAGAATCGACTGTGGAAGATTCTTGTTAGGTTTTCGTACCTTCCACTTTTCCAAAAAAAAAGATACATTTAATAATGTAAAAGCACCCGTTAGGGTGTAGTCTTTGTTTTTTGAGGTCCCCTATGTGGTCTGTGAAGAAAAATATCGTGTTGTTTTTCCTGTCGGCGATGATGCCGGCGGGGCTTTGGGCGCAGGAATCCATCGACTGTATCGAGTATACCGGCTCCCCGGACCCGCTGTGCGCCTATTCCCGTATCGATGCGGGTAAGGGGATTGGACTTTTTGTCGTTCCCGAAGGCGAAGACGTCGTTTCTGCGAATGCACTCCCGAACACGGATTTCTTCATCTACATGCCCAAGGCTTCTTCGGATTCCCTTTCGGTTAAGATCAGGTCCGACAATTCCGAGGTGACCCACATGCGCAAGGTCAATTCGGGTGAAGACCGCATTGTCATAACCGACGTCCAGGGCCTCTACCCGATATATAACGTCGTGATGGGAACGGCTGCTTCCGAGGATGGCGACATCGCCATTGCCCGCGTGTACAACTTCTATGTGCCGGACATCGAATACTGCCTCGATTACGACTGCAAGGATGTGGTGACTAGCGTCTCGAAGCTTCAACTTGAGGTGGGCGATACGCTCAAGGTCTATGTGAGAGCCGTGATTCCCGTGGGGCCGGATGCCGGACTGACGGATTCTACGCTCGAGAAGGATTTCTACATCAACACGGAAGGCGCGAGCGACAACCTCCGCTTCTACACGCTGGGTGGTACCGAATTGCCCAAGGGCGAGAAGGGTCGCCAGCTTATGTTCCATGAGGGGCGTGCTGCGTTCCTCGTCTGCGCGACCAAGGCTGTGACCGACGGTTCTACCTTCACGCTCAGCGGTTTCGAGGACCCTTCGGCAACGGGCGACGATATCCAGTTTATCGTCAATAGCGAGTTCCCGGGCAGCCTGCAGTTCGTGAATCCCGACTTCCCGGTCCCCGACAGTGCGTTCATCTACGATACGGACGGAGACGGCGCGGGTGACAGCATCGTGGCGTTTTTCTCCGGGCGCATGGATTCCGTGGCGATGGAAAAGTTCGCTTACAACTGGCCCGACGGCGGCAAGTTCAAGGACCATCAGGGCGAATGGGAATGGGACCCGAAGAAGGGTATCCTGGAACTCACCGGCGTGAATGTCTCCATCCCGGCGGATTCGGGCGAGGGTAGCCTCTCGGTGGCGATGTCGTCGGTAAATACCGGCGCGAAGTCCGAAGCGCAGAGCGTGCTGACCGACCGTATCGGCCCCGTCATCAAGGTGGCGAACCTCATCAAGGGCGATGCGGCTACCGATACGCTTGAACTCTTCTTCAACAAGGATATCGATACCTCGTGGACCAAGGGCAAGGGATTCATCTTGAACGGTACCCCGGTGCATCTCGAGGCAATCGAGAAGGATGGCAAGCATTGGTTCTTCGTCATCGATACCGGGCTTGTTGACTTTGGCGATTCTATCCAGATTGCGGTCAGCTGCTCCAACAAGGCCTGCCCCGATGGGCTTGTGAAGGCTGCCGACGGCAACGAGACGGGCAAGAACAACCCGGCGATAGTCCAGAATTCCGGACGTATCTATGTGGACGATGAACGCAACGCCTTCTTCGACCGCAACGGCGACGGCCGCATGGACAGCGCCTCTATTGCCTTCGATACGCCCATTACCCGTGAAGACCTCGAGAACATGGTTATCTGCTACTACTGGCTCGACAAGGATGGCAAACTCCTGAAGATTGAACCCGATGTATCCAAGCTTACGCTGTCCAGCGATGGAACCGTGGTAGGATTCGCCCTGAAGGAGGACAAGTACGGGATCAAGGAAAACCTGACTTCGATCGATCAGTCCTACTCGAAGGATGGGGAATACGGCTATGTGTCGGTGACCTACTTCGAGACGAAGAACGGGGAGACCGAAAAGCAGACAATCGACCTTGCGATGCACGACCGTATGGCGCCCGTGATTTCGGGAACGTTCCTCGAGCCGGAATCCTACCAGAAGATGGCATCGGACGTGTTCCGCATCGAGTTCTCCGAGTCGATTGACTACAAGAACATCTCGACGGATGAACTTTCCGATGCGCTCCGGTTCTACGTGGATGGCGAATGGGTGAAACTTCCGTTCACCTCGGTGCAGTGGGCTAAGGACGGCAAGTCTGCCGAGATCCACATGGAAAGCGGGACGAGGCTTGTGGACCGTATGAACCCTGCGGATTCCGTGAGGTTCGACCTTGCCGGAGTGGACTTTGTGGACAAGGAAGGCAACGGAATTTCGGGCCTTGCTCCGGCAAAGATGGTGGAAGGCGATCCGCGTGTCATTATGCAGAACTACTCGTTTGCCTCTAGGCGCGATGTCGATGAGACGGCTGACGATGCGATTACCTTCGAGGTGGCCGACAACCTTTCGTCCGAAGAGGCCCGCAAGGCGCTTGGCGTGCTCATGGACGTGAGTTTCTCTACCATCCTGAAAAAAGACGAAAAGACTCCCGAGATGGACCTTTCCCAGATCGGTATGGAATGGGAACTGGAAGTCTACACCAATCTCGGTAACTTTGTCGCAAGAAAATCGCAGAAAATCAAGTGTGACGATAGGGAAATCTTCGATGGCGACTGCTTCGAGAACCCTCATCAACTATATTTGCGTTGGAATATGCTTTCGGACAAGGGTCGCCGTGTAGGTGTGGGCGCTTATGTCGCACACATCAAGGCGCGTGTCTATGGAGCGAAGGAAAGTTTTAAGGTGGAAAGGTTCTACAACTGGGGCATCACCGGATCTCGCAAGATCCACTCGAGTTCCAAGAAGTAGGCTTTTCGGAGGATAACGCTATGAAAACGACAATGAAGACATTACTGGCTATAGCGTTTGGCTGTGGATTTGCCATGGCGGCTGATAATATGGCTCCGCCGGAGAACCCGGCGACCGGTATTTGGATTCAGCAGGTGGGCGATATCGTACCGCATGCCTCCACTAAGGCGACCTTGTACTATACGAAGTATAGTCAGGATGACCGCGTAAAGGACCTGAGCTACTACTATGATGGTGCAGGTTATTTGCAGTTGCTCAACAAGGAAACTCTCTGTACGTCGCCCGACGGTATGGCGGGTGCCGATGGTATCGTGCACCACCCGGATGGAGACCTCCTTGTGGCCGCGCAGGGGCCGAATATTCACAAGGTGAGCAAGACCGCGAAGAAGGAAGGCACCAATGGCGGAAGGTGCGTGGTGAAGACGGCGACCCCGGCTACCAATACCGATGGCTTCTGGCACTTGATGATGGACCCGAACCAGGAATGGCTCTGGGCGGCGGGCATCCCCGGCTACCTCTATAGGTTCTCTACCAAGATAGATGAAGCTCACCCCGAAAAGAAGAATTTTGCGGACAAGGGCTACAGGGTGGAACTCGTTCCCAAGACTACGGACCGCTTGCAGAAGAAGAAACTCGCTACGCTTATCTGGAATAAGGAAGGCAATGCATTCTTCACGTACTCCGACTACTTTGGAGGCGGATGCGAGGCCAGTTCTAATGGCACTCCCTGCTCCGAAAGGTCCAAGAAGGAGCGCAGAGCAGGAGCCTACTTCGGCTACATCACCGATACGACCTGGACCAAGGTGACAAACTCCAACAAGGATTCTATAGGTGGCGAAGTTGGCGATTCCGTGATCACCAAGCTCGGGACGACAATCCTGATTGACTCCCTTGAAGGCGCACATGGCGGTACCTACGACCCGTATTCCGAAACCATCTTCGTGTTTGGCGGTGCGCGCATCGTGCAGATCAAGCCCGAACTGGTTGGCACAAAGATGACCGCGAACGTGATAGCGTTTATCGACCTGCGTGATTATTTCTTCGTGGAATCCGAGGCGAACCTGACCAAGCCGAGGACACCTGATGTGGGCTGGCGCCTGGACCAGGGTACGGTTGACGGCATGGGCCACCTCTTTGTAGCTAGCAATACGGGCCACCTTGTGTTCGTGGACTATGCGGCGAATCCGGACAAGAAAATCAATGACAACGTGCTTGTGCATGTGCAGTGGATCGACAACTACCTCGATGACCTTGCCCCGCTTTCGGGTGCTGGTGTCGTGCGTACGGGTGCAAATACCGGCGAGGACGAGGACCTTTCCAGCAGCAGCCTAGGCTTCAGTTCTTCGCGCGTCATTTACGAGGAATCCTCGTCCAGCGCGAAGTCTAGCAGCAGTGTGAAGTCTTCTTCTAGCAGCAATCCGGGTAGTTCCGGCAACACATCGTCTTCCGGTAACAATCCTGGCAGTTCCGGCAACACGTCGTCTTCTGGTGACAATCCTGGCAGTTCCGGCAACACATCGTCTTCCGGTAACAACCCGGGCAGCTCCAGCAGCGGCAACACATCGTCTTCTGGCAACAATCCGGGTAGCTCCGGCAACACGTCCTCTTCTGGCGATAATCCGGGCAATTCCTCTGGTAACAATTCGGGATCTTCTTCGAGCAGACAGACTGGTTCCGAGGATATCGATAACAGCTCGAGTTCCTCGAGGGTGTATGTCGGCTTTGAGGACTATGACCTCTCCAGCAGCGGCGGTATCGACTTCTACCCGTCCGACGACAAGTACGAGAAGGGCGACTCCATCGTCTCTACCGTTACCGTTCTCGTGCCGGTGGATTCCGGGAGCGGTGTAGACCTGATCAAGATTGGCGAAAACTACTACATGGAAGAGAACAACCCGACCAGCCTGAATCTCGACCTGCGCGTGAATTCCGGACTGGATTCTGCCCAGGTGGGCCAGGTAGTTGCCATCACGCTCGATTCTGCGAAGGTCGCCGAATACTTCGGTACCGACTTGGATAGTCTCACGTTTGCGACGGGCTCGGGCCTTATCCTTATCGACCCGACGAACCCGCATCCGTCCGATACGATCAGGGTCAACGCCGATGGTTCCATTACCATCTGGGTGACTGCGGATAGCGTTGTCCATGGCGGTTCCATTATCGTGCATGATCCTGTGAAGAACACGACGGTCATTATCGACAATATCAACTTCTACGACCCGATTCCCGATGCCGAACTTGGCTACATCAAGGATACCGATGGAGACAACAGGCTCGACTATGTAGAGATCGTGTTGAAGGATTCCGTCATTTCTGACCTCAAGGTGGCTTCTGTCGCTCTCGTGGTAAATGGCGATACGCTCCGGACGAAGTACAAACCGACATTGAACGATGCCCGCGATCGCATATCGCTCGAAGTTTCCGACCTCGACTTCCCGGAAAAGTTCCCGGATAACGCCTACGCCCTCATCACCTATGTCAACGTGCATGACGACGTGACATACATACGCGAAGCGAATATCGTCGAAGTCGGTAGCCGCGTTATCAAGGATGCATTTGCTATCCGCGATACGAGAGGCAAGGACTCGCTGTTTATCGAGTACAATATTGACCTTATCCCGAAGGATCTCTCTATGCCTGAGCTGCTCGTGATGCTCAAGCAGGAGGGCGAACGCTACGGATTCAATCTGGACCAGATATCCAATGTGTACATGCCGACCAGGAACATGATTATCCTTGTGGGTGAGAACATGGGCCTCAAGGGTAGTATGCGCGATAGTATCTCGCTGCATCCGCAGGTGCAGTTCAGTAACCTGCGTTACCTGACCTCCGACGAATACGAGAGGGAAGTGCCTGTAACGGTTATGGACCGCCTGCCTTCTGTTGTCGATGTCGAGTACAGGGACGAAGACGGCGATGGCGTGCTAGATCATATTGTCACGAACTTCAGCGGCCCGCTGAGCGAAAAGGAAAAGAACATGATCTACGCGACGTTCCCGTGGTACAGCGAACGTGGCCTGATGATCCAGCTGCAGGCGCAGCCTTCCGACATGAAGTTCGATGGCAAGGATTCTACGCGACTCGTGTGGGAAGTGCATGCGACGACCCCGATTGCGAAGGGTGTGACCAATATCAGCGAATCGCTGCCGAACGCGACCATATACAGCTACTACGATGTGTTGGGACAGACGTTCGTGAGCGAGGAATCTGCTCCGCTTGTAGACAAGATGTCTCCGGTGGTTGCCGGTGTTACGCTCAGTTACGGAAAGAAAGCCGACACCCTTATCGTGTACTTCTCCGAAGTCATCAAGTACAAGGACTTGAAGGGTGACGACTTCTTCAGCTACATCCATGGCAAGGATACTATCGATATCATCCCGAAGGGAATCGACTGGGCTGCCGATGGCCTGAGCGCCAAGATTATCATTGACGGTAGCGTCTCGACTATCCTGCCGGGTGACTCGCTGATGGTGGTGAAGGGCCAGAAGAGCGTTATCCAGGATAACTTCGGAAACGTTGCTGGCGAAAAGCCGAGCCCTGTCGTGATTGCGGGCCTCCTGAACCACCTTGTCGAAGCGACCAATATGGGTACGTTCGACGGTACGGATGAAACCCTGCAGACCTTGAGTTCTGTGAACCTGCGTTATATGCCGGGCTCTACCACCAAGGAAGACATGGAGAAGGAGGGCGCCCTCGGGCAACTTGTGCAGCTAGGCGAGAGGTTTGTGCCGCAATTGCTTGACCGCGCGCAGATTTCTGCCGACGGCACGGTGGACCCGACCGTACTTGATTCGCTTGACCCGGAAAAGGTGTTCATCACGTTTGTCGTGAACTACTACGACCACCTCGGTCAGTACGTGAACGATACGACCATCCTGGTACCGTGTAACAGCCCGAAGTTCGGTGGAAACTGCCTTGTCTCTGACAAGAAGATTTTCGTGAACTGGAACTTCAAGGATCACCGCGGACGCTTCGTGGGAACTGGCGTTTACATGGTGCAGTTCAAGATGGTCGTGCGCTACGAGAAGAAGAAGATCGAGGAAGAGATCAAGGATAAGTGGGGCGTACGCCGCAGCAAGAAGCATAAGAAGTAGCCCTCGAATGAATATGAGAAAGGCTCCGCATTGCGGAGCCTTTTCTGTAATTGCTGGCTGGAATTAGCGCCTACGTTCAGCCATCTCTTTCTTCAAGATGTCCATGACGGCGCCGAGGTCTGCCGGAGCCTTGAACACGGGGTTCGCGAACTTGGAGGCTATGTTCTCGAGTTTCTTTTCGTGGTAGCCGACCTTGAATTCGGTGAACTTGAGGCCGTGTGCCGTGCTGATGACGACCACGTTTTCTTCCTTGTCGATCTTGCCTGCGGCCACGAGCTTTTCGAGGGCGCCGAGAGCGACACCCGTATGCGGGCAGCAGTAGAGACCGATGCGGTCGCCGCGGTGGGCGGCGTTCGCGAGTTCTTCTTCGGTGACGCTCACGACCATGCCGTTCGTCTTCTGGATGGCTCGCACAGCCTTCGGGTAGCTGACCGGGTTACCGATCTGGATGGCGCTTGCGAGAGTCTTCTTGGCCTGCATGGGAACGAGCTTGTCGAAGCCGCGTTCATAAGCCTGGAAGAACGGGTTGGCGTTTTCGGCCTGGGCCACGATGATGCGCGGGATGCGGTCGATGAGGCCCATGGCCTTGCAGTCTTCGAAACCCTTGGCGAGGGCGCTCACGTTACCGAGGTTGCCGCCCGGGATAATCACGGTGTCGGGCACCTTCCAGCCCATTTCCTGGCAGATTTCCGGAGAAATCGTCTTCTGGCCTTCCACGCGGAGGCTGTTCATGGAGTTCGCGAGGTAGATGCGGTTGTCGGCGGTGACCTGCTGCACGATTTTCATGCAACCGTCAAAGTCGGTATCGAGGGCGAGCACGATGCTGCCGTTAGAAATCGGCTGGATCAGCTGGGCGACGCTGGTCTTCCCGGCGGGCAGGAACACGATGCTCGGAATGCCTGCCTTCGCGCAGTAGGCGCTGAGGGCTGCGGAGGTATCGCCGGTAGAGGCGCAGGCCACGGCGTCGATTTCATGAATACCCTTCTTGATGATGTGGTTCACCTGGCTCACGAGAACCGTCATGCCCAGGTCCTTGAAAGAACCGGTGTGGGAGTTGCCGCAGAGCTTCACCTTGAGGCTCTTGATGCCCATTTCCTTGGCGAGCGGGGCCGCGTCAAAGAGCGGGCTCCAGCCTTCGCGCATCGTGACGATGTCTTCGAGGGGCATGTCGGGGAGCACCATTTCGCGCTTGCTCCAGATACCGCTCATGTCGGCCGGTTCAAAGCTCATGCGGCGTTCGGCAAAGAGCTTCTTCCATTCGTCGGGGCTCTTGCTGGCAAGAGCTGCACGGTCGTGTTCGACTTCGAGCAGGCTTCCGTCCACCTTGCTACGGTAAATGACGTCGGTCAGCGGGTAGGTGTCGTCCCCGTTGATGTTCCTGAAATGCGCGTTGAATTGGGCCATAATGTCCTCTTGATTTTTCGGCGGTAAATATAGAAAACTTGACTCCCGATTCCTAATTCCGAAAGCCTATTTTTCTATATTATGTGCGGATTTTTAGACTAGATTTGGAGAATCGAGTGAAAAAGAGAAACACAGCGTTTTTGATTTTATTGGGGTTGTTTGCCGCCTTGCTTTCGGCGTGCCTGTTCGATTCCGATGATTCTGCCCTCAGCAGTTGGCTCTCGGATCAGGGCTTGCCTGATAGTTACGATGTCCAGACTCTTACCGTTGAAGGACTTGAGCCCGAGAATGCAAAGGCCTTTGTCGGGAGAACGGAATTCTACGCATCGGAAGCTGCCGTTTTCGGTACCCAGGCCGGCCTGACCCACGATATCGTTATCGATTTTGACGTGCTGGTCAAGGATTCTGCTTTCCTTGATTCTCTTGCCAATGCGGATTCCGCGGCAGGCCATGTCGCCTTGTTTATTGACAAGGATTTCTATACCTCGAAATATTTCCCCAAGGATTCTCTTCCGTACGAGGAAACTCTCCAGCTGGAAGTGGAATGGATTCTCGAGAAGGGCAAAAAGAAATCCTTCTTCGACAGTGTCCTCAAGATACCTGACAGTACCTGGCGTCTGGAACTCCAGGATTGGGAAACGGAAAATTCTGCAGATACGACCTATGACTTGACGGTAAGCAAGAAGGATACGGTCTTGAAGTTGCCGATGCCTCTCGACCTGATTGAGGATATCAAGAGTGCGGGCAAGATTTTCCGACTGCAGTTGCGCATCTCCGCACCTGAATCGAAGCGACTCTATCGCGTGCTTGGCCCGAAGACTCTCTCTATCCCCACGTTCTATGTGAGGGCTTCTTCGGATACGACCTACAAGCCGTTTTCTTCGTTCCGTATGAGCGAGGTCGTTACGTTCAACGATACTTGCGACGATTGCCTGCTCCTGCACGGCGGCGTTCTCGATTCTATTGTGGTGGAATACCCGACAGACAAGATTATGGATGCTCTGTCCGATCTGTACGGCGATGAATTCCCGTTTGACGAAGGAAACGGAGTCGATGTGCGCCAGGCGGTGGTGCTTGCGCAGCTTATGCTTCCGCGTGACGATTCCGAGGGTATCAGCGAACTGGGACTGCCTATCCAGGTTGTGGTCGCCTCGTATGTCGATAGCCTGGGTACGGAAATCCGCAAGATGGAAGAGTACAAGCCGAACCGTACGAAGATTCCTGAAACGGGCCACCCAAACATGGTGTTCTATGATGGGGATTCGCTTGCGCTGCAGGTGACCTTCGGCGTTCGCGACCTTATCAACCAGGCGAAGGACGGCCGTAACCTGAAGATTATGGTGCGCCTCGGCCGCCCGGTGCTGCAGGCGACGGACCCGGTTTATCAGGACTATACGGTCAAGGACAGTGTGTCGGGTAAGATAGATACGTCTTATGTGTTCCTCCCGAATCATTTTGACTATGCCCGTTACGATTTTGGCACATCGTTCAGCCAGCCTGCGACATTAAAACTCTGGCTTGCAACCAAGCGCGGAGGTAAGAAATGAAAAAGTTTTTAGGTCTTGTTCTTTGTTGTGCAATTTGTGCGTCGGCATCCATGATTGGCATTGACGCTCTTGGCGAGGAGCAGATTGCTGGTGGAACTGCCAGTGCTGCCGGCCGCGGCTTTGCTGGTGGAGCCAAGACGGGCGAGGCGGAAGGCTTTGTTGCGACGAACCCGGCCCGCATCGCGTTCGATACGAAGGTGGTGTTCAACCTGAACTTCCTGTTGGACCTGAACACAATCGAGTCCCATGGCGATGACTACTTCACGAAGAACATCTCGATGCCTTCGTTTAACCTCTCGTTCCCGATGGGCGATTTCGGTGCGCTTGGCGTTTCGCTGTGGCAGCACTATTCCTCGTCTATCCGCGAAAGCGTCTCGGATTCCGTGACCAATGCGGATGCGCAGATTGAATACAGGGGCAGCGTGTACGAGATTGTCCCGACCTATGCGATAAGGCTCCCGTATTTCCGTAATGTGTCTCTCGGCGCCTCGATGCATGTCGTGATGGGTTCCCTGGTCCGCAGCCTCACGCTTGGCCCGAACAAGGAATCCGTGGCCGAAGAAGATCTCTGGGCTACGAACAACGCTGAAATTACGGATTATGTGGAGGGCTCCTGGGAAATCGAGCACCACCCGGCATACTATACTGGTTCCGTGCAGTATCGCGGTCGCCAGTCCTCGTTCTACTTCTCGTACACGACTGGGTATACGCTCTTGAACAAACTGGAATACAATTTCCGCTTCTCGGAAACCGACACGCTTGTCCCGAACAAGGTTGACCGCCTCATCGAGGTACCGGCCCTGTTTGCGACGGGTGTCAACTACCGCCTTGCCAAACGCCACAATGTGATGATGGATTTGCAGTGGCGCAACTGGGACGAAGATGTCGAAAATATCGCCCGCAGCTATAACATGAGGGCCTATACCAAGACGCAGGACGACTTTGTCGCGTCTGTCGGTTACCAGCGTGACGGAAGTTCCCTTTACTACGACCCGTTCTGGGATAGGGTCACGTACCGTGCGGGCGCCTGGTTCAAGAACTGGTATGTCGCCGATGTCTATGAGGTGGGCGGTTCCGTTGGTGCCGGGTTCCCGCTGGGCAGGAAGGGTATCTCGCTGGATCTCGCTATCCAGGGCGGTAAGCGCTTCTCGGAGTCCGACGGGAACTGGGACGAGGTGTTCCTGGGTATCCGTCTCGGCTTGATGGGCATAGGCAACTGGGGTCAGACCCGCAAATAGGTTTTATTGCAGGAGGCTAGAAATGGCTACTAAGAAAACACAGAAGACGAAGGCCACCAAGAAGGTGGAGAAGGCCGTCAAGGAAACGACCTCCAAGATAAAGACCGCGGTGAAGTCCGTTGCGAAGGAGGCAGAGAAGGTCGTGTCCAAGGTTGCGACCAAGACCGCCACTGCAAAGACTGCCGCAAAGGCAGCTGTGAAGACCGCCGCAAAGAAGACTACGGCTGCGGCAAAGACTGCGGTAAAGGCCGCCACGAAGCCGGCGACTAAGGCTCCGGCGAAGAGTGCTGCGAAGTCTGCTCCGAAGGCGTCGGAACAGACCGACGTGAAGGTGAAGGCTGATGCCCGTAAGGTGGCCAAAAAGGTGGCTTCTGTGAAGGCTGCCGCAAAGCCTGTGACGAAGACCGCCAGCATGGCGCAGACTTTCGACCCGGAATACCTCGTGCTCATGCAGAAGGATCCGAACTGGATGCAGGCCTTCTGGGAAGTTTCCGAAGACCGTATCAAGCGTGCCAAGAAGGGCAAGGGCAAACTAGTGCTTCGCCTGTTCGATATTTCGGGTGACCTTACCGTGAAGCGCAGCAAGAAGCGCAAGTTCCACGACGTGGTGGTGCCTGCCGATGCCCGCAGCTGGTATGTGGAAAACAAGGCGACCGACAATACGGTGGCCGTACTCGGCTTTGCCGAGGGCAAGAACTTTATGCCTCTTGTCGAATCCGTTCCTGTGCAGTCCTATTCTCCGGAGGGTTCTTCGGTGAATGTCGACGACGTATTCGTGAAGGCTTCGCTTGGCGGTGCCACACTCGGCGGTTTCGGCAGTTCGGGCCTTTCGAGCATGTCCGCGAAGACCTGGCTCGAACAGATGGCGAATGGACTTTCTAGTTCTTCGGGTTCCATGTTCTCGGGTGCACTCTCGAGTGCCGCCCTCAAGAGCAACAAGCTCGAACTCCCGAAGGATTCCGTGAACTACGGCAAGGATTTCTTCCTGTGGGTCAAGACCCGTTTGATCGTTTATGGCGGAACGCGCCCCGACGCCCACTTGCAGGTGCGCGGCGAGCCGTTCCCGCTGAATCCGGATGGCACGTTCAGTTTCGAAGAAGACCTGCCGGATTCCACTAAGATTATTCCGGTGTTTGCGACCGACAAGGACGGAGATTTCCCGACGACGATTGTCCCCATCGTTGTGAAGCGCACGGAGTAATCTTCCACTGATTCTGGACAACTGAACGTGGCTGCCCCCGGAAAGATTCACCTGCTGCTTCACGCACACCTCCCGTTCGTGCGCGAGCCCGAATATGACCGTTTCCTAGAAGAGAACTGGTTCTTCGAGGCTATGGCGGAAACCTACCTGCCGATAGTGCAGATGCTTTCGCGCCTGGAGGAGAAGGGAGTTCCGGGGACGCTCAACCTGAGTGTCTCCTCTGCGCTGATTGCGATGCTGACGGATGCATCGCTCCTGGGGAAGTTTACGCTCCACCTACATAAGGTGAAAGACCTCATCGAGAAGGAAAAGGTGCTCCTTGCAGGTGACCCGGAACGCCTTCCTGTAGTGGAGTTCTATTCCCATAGGCAGGATGCCCTGATTGATTTCTGGGAACGCATCTGCTGCTGCGAGATTGTACCCTCCCTCAAGAGGCTTTCGGATTGCGGCAAGCTGACGCTTCTCACCTGCGTGGGAACGCACCCGTTCTTGCCGGCATACCAGGCGGACCTCGATGCGATTCGCCTGCAGCTGGGCGTGACTGTGCGTGCTTTTGAAGAAGCCTTCGGGTGGAAACCCAAGGGCCTGTGGTTGCCGGAATGTGGCTACTTCGAAGGGCTTGATTCCATTCTCGCCGAATTCGGTTTCGAGTATTTCTTTCTCGAGACCCATGGCGTGCTTTTGGCAAAGCCCGCTCCCAAATACGGAGTATTTGCGCCAATAAAGACCCCTGCGGGGCTTTATTGCATGGGTCGCGAGCAGGGCAGTTCCATGGAAGTATGGAGCCGCAAGACTGGCTACCCGGGGCACCCTGAGTACCGCGAGTTCTTCAAGGATATCGCACACGAACGGCAGCCCGAATACCTGGGCGGCTATTTCATGGCGGGCAATACTCCTATCGAGACGGGCCTCAAGTATTACCGTATTACGGGTAGCGAAGACAAGCAGGTTTACCGCCCGTGGAACGCGCTTCGCCTTGCCGAAGACCACGCGAGGCTCTTTATTGCGAACCGCGAGGCGACTGTTACTGAACTACTCCCGAAGATGGATGGCAACAAGGTCTCCATTCTGTGCCCTTACGATGCGGAACTTTTTGGTCACTGGTGGTTCGAGGGACCCTCGTTCATCGAGAAGATGTTTGAACGTGCCGCAAGCTCGAATGTCGTGGAGATGGCCTCGCTGGAATCTACGATGCATTCCTCTTGTGACCCCGAAGTCCATTGCCCGGTGTTCTCCTCGTGGGGCGAAGGCGGCTTTGGCGAAGTCTGGATGAACGACGAGGTGAGCTGGGCCTATCCGCTGTTCTTCCGCATGCGCGGCATGATGGAAGATTTCCGCCGCGCACTCGTTGCCTGCGAGAAGAAGGGCAAGACCGCCCAGACCAAACTCTTCCGCAGGTTCTACGCGCAGATGGCCCGAGAACTATTGCTGTTCCAGGCATCGGACTGGGCGTTCATGATTCACAACAAGTCCGCGGCCGACTACGCGAAGGCCCGCCAGAACGGGCATTACCGTAACGTATGTGCCCTTTATGCCGCAGGAATTTCGGGCCTAGTGATGGGCCGCAAGAAGCCCGACACGTCGCTGCTGAATAAACTCGAGAACCAGGATAACATATTCCCCTGGATTGGCGAGTTGCTTTAGTACACAATTAGGAACTTCTGCATCTTTCCACTAGAACCGGCACGGAAACGGTATACGCCCGGTGCCATCTTTGTACGCACACGGTCGGCGTCGATGCAGTGCGTTGTCTTAGTGTAGGGCTCGCGCAAGACTAGGTCGCCGCGGCCGTTTCGAATCTCGATAAACTTCCTGGATTCCGGGAGCGGCGTAAAGCAGAGGTTGCTGGTGCCACGCCAGGGAATGGGATAGGCGCGCAGTGTGGAATCCTGTACGATTTCGGGGATGCGCCTTGGATTGTCGAACCGACTGAACACCCACATGATAGAATCGGCATAGAAGGCGTCGGTATTTATGGAATCCAGCGAACTGGTGTTGGCAATGTCGCGGATGTCGGTCCTGTCGCCCTTGAATACGAGCGCAGTCGCCTTGCCTTTGTAGCTGTCGACGATCGGTGATCCGCCTGCATAGAAACTGAATGCGAACAAGGTCGTATCCGGTTCGAACCGTTCGACGGTTTCGTCGCCGATGCGGTGACGGCGACGGTATTCCGCCATACTCATCGGCTCGGGTGCAGGCCATCGAGGCTGGTCGTTCCATAACCAGAGGCTGCTGTCGACGGTGTTGGCCTTTTCGCCCGAAAGCGCGAGTTTTGTCGCAAAGTCGTGGAAAATGGAATCGACGGAAAGGTTCCGCTTTTCAAGAATTTTTTTCAGGTTGCCGTTAAATGACGATTTGGGATTTTTCGCAAACAGTTCCCAAATTTCCTTGTCGAAATGCTGGTCCACATGCTTGTACAGGTACAGATAGAGCACGCTGATGCTGTATTCGTCTGAAATTTCGTCAAGGGGAATAGCCGTGCTCCTTATGAAGTCCGGGACGTATAGGAAATAGTCATCGATATCGGGAGCGCCGATTTCTTCGTTTGCGGTGGCGGAAGCCTCGACCCAGTAGCCTCCGTACAGATACACGTCCGCGTAGCGCAACTGTATCGCATGGAACATTTCATGGAATGCTGTTACGCGTATGGCGTTTGCCCAGTTCTCGCTGTAGGAGTATCCGTGGGCGTGGTTGTACAGGGTCTCGGTAGAGAGGGGATATGTACAGCTTTTTTCACCCTTGTCCATGGAGGCTGTCTGCGTGGGGAACTGGGTAATGAACATGAAGTCGTTGTCGATGATGATGGCCGACTTGTTGTGGTCTGCAGTGTCGGGGTAGGAGACACCGTAGCAGCCATTGCAGCGTGTTGCCCCGAGAACGCTTTGGGGGTCGCGCAAGAAGTTTATTTCGGCGACTTCGATAGGGTATAGCCCTTTCTTGACGGGCATTTGGTAATGATTTGTGGTGTCGATTCCTTGCGGGGTGCGCATGCCCATGGTTTTCGTATGGAAATAGAAGGCATCTTCGAGCGAGGACGCAAGTGAATCAATGAATTCGGGGATTGTGGCGTGCGGGCCTTCGCCGAGTGTGTAGAAAATCTGGAAGTGCTCGGTTTCGCGTGTGTAGACGGAATCGTAATATTCGTGAGCGTCGCAGTTGGCTACGGATTTCGCGAAAGTCTGTGCTGGCAATACGCGAGCAGCAGAGCCGCCGGCTGCCTTTTGTTTCTGATTCTGTAGCCTGTTCTGGATGGCAAATGCCGTTCCGCACTTGTGTGCCTGTGCCGGAACGATGCCTGCGACGAGGGTCGTGGTTGCGAATGCCAGAACCGCAATTAGGGCCGGGATCTGCCTACGCACTTTCGAGGACCTCCCTGGCTTTCTGGATAACGTTGTCCGATACTTCGAGTACTTTCTGGTGGCGCGGCTTTATGCGGGCGTCAATAACAATTGGCGCCTGGATGGCCCAGTGCTTGTCTACGAAGTGCGCATCGATGCCGTAGGCATCCTGTGCAGGGTCGGAACGCGTGAACGTGAGCCACAAGAAGTCGTCGAGATTCTTTTGCGCATCGCCTTTACCGATGGAGGAGGTGTCGTCGACGACACTTACCCACGGGTAGCTTTCGCGGAATTCCCAGTTCTTGAAGGATTCGAGCAGCGGCGCAATGTCGGCGGGTGCCGGCGCCTTGCCGCTGGCACTCCATTGCACGACGAGAACACCCTTCATGGCGATTTTTGGGTTTGCAAAACCGGCGGGCAGCGCGAGGCTTGCAAGGTCGGCTGGCTCGTTGCGCAGTTCGCGACGCTTGGGGCCCGCTGCCGCCATCACGAGTTTGGAACCGTGATTGAGGCTTGTGCCGGTGTAGTCCAGCGTATCGATGGTTGTTGATGTCTGGAAATGTAGGTCGCGTGCGAAGTCGATGCGCTCCAGTACGTGTGCGAAGAATGCGGGCACGTCGCGGGCATCCAGTGACCCGCTGTCGTCTTCCTTCGCGGCCAGCATCAGGTACTTGGAAAGCGAAACCTGGTTGAAACCGAGCAATGCGTTTGCCGTCTTTAAAAGTTCCATCGGTTCGCGGTCTTCGGGCCTTGCATAAGGCACGAACCGTTCGCTTGCGACGGCGAGGCAGAGCGGGTGAACGCCCGCTGCATCGACCGCGTGAACCGCATGTACGCCCGGAATCGATACGGGCACCATCGGCCTTGTAATCTCGTGAATGAAATCTCCGAAGATAGTGTCTTCTTTTGGCGGGCGCCCTACAGATGTGAACGGGTAGATGGCGTCTTTTTTGCAGAGCACCTTCTTTACGCGCATGTAGGGGAAGGGGTGCTTACCGGAGTAATACCCCACGTGGTCGCCGAAAGGGCCTTCTGGTTTCAGGTCTGGTGCCATCTCGCCTAAAATACAAAATTCGGCATCGCTGGAGACAAGGTAACCGTCGTGCTCGAAATAGCGGAATCGGCGCCCGCCGAGCATGCCCGCGAACGTCAGTTCAGACAAAGTTTCGGGCATGGGCATCACCGCCGCTACGGTATGGGCGGGCGGCCCGCCGATAAACACGCTCACCTTGAGCGGGCGGCCTTCTTCGATTGCCTTCTGGTGGTGGCGCGCGATGTCGCGCTTTATCTGGTAATGCAGCCCGCATTCGTCTGCGGCATAGTCGTTGCCGGAAATCTGCACGCGGTACATGCCCAGGTTGGTCTGCAGTATGCCTGCGCATTCACCCGGGCGCGATGCCACCTGCGGGAGCGTTACGAAAGCGCCGCCATCTTCGGGCCAGCCTACAATCTGCGGCAAATCGGCAAGTGTGCATTCCTCGAAGTCGCGAATGCTGCCGGAACGCCTTGGTAACGAATTGATACCGACGGCGGCAGCGCGGCACAGGGTTGCTATGTCCGCCTGCTTGAAGAATTCTACCGGGTTCGACTTGAACTGCACTGCTGTGCGCGTGCCTGCGAGCGTGTCGCGGAACAGGAATTCCATGCGTTCGCGCGTGCCGAATATGTTGCATGCGGCTTGGAACCTGCATCCTTTTACCTTCTCGAACAGGAGAGCGGGGCCCTTGCTGTCGAATGCCTGCCTCGCAATTTCGGCCATCTGCAGGTACGGGTCTACTTCTTCGTGGACGCGTTTAAGCATCCCCGCTTTTTCCAGATCCAGCAGGGCCTGTCTCAAGTTCTTGTACATGGGAAATTCCCGTTGTCGCTAGCCGGCGGTGGCTCCGATGTCGAGCGCGTCGAAAGACTGCGTCTTCTTGCGGGATTCTACGGCGAGGTACACGTCGCGGGCGGCCTTGCGGGCGAATATCCCGTATACGAGGTTCGCCTTCGAGACGACTTCCGCGAAGACCTCTTCGGGAATGGTCGTGAACCCCTGGAAGGAGAGCTCGTCATAGCAGGCGGTCATGTGACCTTCGGTAGTAAAGCTGTGCTTAGCAGTAAAGCCGCGGAAGGGACCTTGCCCGAGGCGCACGGTTACCTGGTTGTCGTTGACCGCACTGATGACCCCGGTCCAGTTGATGGCCTTGAATCCGCACTGGATATGGTAGCGGATTGTGGCTCCCGGAGCGAGTTCCTTGGGGAATGTATAGTGGATGATGGGCTCTTTGCCGATGGTCAGGTTCAGGGGCGCGTATTGAAGCGTTTCCAAAACGTTAGGAAGCGAAAATTCTTGCCAAGAAGTCTGACTAAACTGTACCATACATCAAGTAATTTAGCAAAAAAAATGCGAAATAGGTGCAAAAAGTTGTGATTTAGGGAAAAATCCCGCCGGAGCGGGATTGCTTGCATTTTAGGTTATGCAGGTTCGAACATGTCGATGCGCTTCTTGTGCTTGCCGCCCATGAATTCTGTTTCGAGGAACTTCGTGGCGAACACTTCGCACTGCGCATAGGCGATGATGCGTGCACCCATGCAGAGCACGTTGGCGTCGTTGTGGAGGCGGGTGAATTCGCAGGAGGTGAGGTCGCCTACGACGGCGGCGCGGATGCCTTTGTGCTTGTTTGCCGCCATGCTCATGCCGATGCCCGTGCCGCAGATGAGGATTCCGCAGTCGGCTTCCTTGCTCGTGACCTTGTTGCAGACCCTGTCGGCAAAAATCGGGTAGTCGCAGGATTCCGTGGAGTCGGTGCCCATGTCTAGGACCTTGTAGCCCTTGCCTTCCAGAAACTTGACGAGTTTTTCCTTGTATTCGAAAGCGGCGTGGTCACAACCGATGGCAATCGTCTTGAACATCTTTGGTTCCTTGTTTTGATAGTGGAACAGGGCTTAAACCCCGTTATCCCATAATATAGTTAATTCATCGGGCGGTATCCGGTTTTTTGCGGGGTTGCGCGGGGGATAAATCTATATTTGCAGAGGAGGAAAATCTATGTCCGTGAAATACCTTTTTGTCTTGACGAGTTCCCCGAAGGATTTCTACTGCGAGCAGACGCTCGTGGCAATTGCTTCTTTGCGTGTGCACAATCCGGGAGCGTTCGTCACCGTCTTGACGGATGACAAGACGGCGGCTACCCTGACGGGTAACCGTGCTGCGCTCAAGAGCGCAGTCGACGAACTGAAGGTTGTTTCCATCGACGACAAGTTCACGCCGATGCAGCGCTCGCGCTTCTTGAAGACGTCGATGCGCAACATGGTGGACGGGGACTTCCTCTTTATCGATTCCGACACGGCGATCGTGGGCGACCTCTCCATTCCCGAGGAATGGCGTGGCGGCATCTATGCGGTGCTCGACTTCCACACGAACCTCTCGAAGGCCATCAACCGCGGTACGGTTCTGAACAACGCGAAGCGCATGGGATTCTCGCCAATCCTGAACGACGAACTGTTCAACTCGGGCGTCATATTCGTGGCGGACACTCCCGAGATGCATAAGTTTTTTGAAAAGTGGCACGAACTCTGGCTTACCTGCGTGTCGAAGGGTTTCAACTTCGACATGGCATCCTTTGCGGAAACCGACTTTACCTTTGGCTACATCATCAAGAAGATGCCTGGCGAATGGAACTGCCAACTGGCGTACGGCAAAAAATACTTGCCGCAGGGGAAGGTTCTCCACTTCTTCGGGTCGCGCATTATCGATACGTGCGGGCGCAAGGTGCCTGCAAGCATGGACGTGTTCCTGCCGAAGATTCTGCGCCGCAGTTTCTACACCGACCTGAAGGAAATTCCTGTGCAGGTGAATGTCGACAAGAGCATCCACATCAACGAGTACTACGACGACGTGATTGCGCATGCGAAGGAGGCCTTCCTGTACCAGACGAAGCATGCCGGTGTATTCGGCGCGGACGTCATCCGCAGTTACGCCTTTGCAAGGTCGCTCGCCTTCCTGTATAAAAAAATGCAGTTCCTGCTGTTGCCAGTGGAACTGCTGAGTAAACTCCTGTAATCGGGCGGGGACGGCAATGCGCCGGCTTTTCTGCTATCTGATATTCACCTTCACGGACTGGTTGTCGGCGCGCACCAGGTATATTCCCGGCCTTGCGATATCCAGCAGGAGGCTAGCTCCTGCAGCGGTAGCCTTGCGTACGAGGCGACCCTGCATGTCGAACACGCTCAGCACCTTGCCTGCAGAGACTCCATTGATTTCGAGTGTCCTTCCGTGTGCGGTTGCGCTGAATTTCGCGCCGAGAGCGACAGTTGCACTCCTGATGGCATCCGAGTCTTCTTCCCAGTAGGGGAACAAGGCGAGAGGTTCGTTTTTCTCGTACTTCGCGCCGAGTTCGTATTCAAGCTCTCCGCCATCGGTCGTGGACCAACCCGTCTGCTTGTAGCCTTCGCGGGAGTAGGTCTTCTTGCTCAGGTTCATCTCGAAGTCGTGCTCTTTCAGGTCGGGCGCGACGATGCCTATGCCGTAGCGGCCAGCCATGTAGGTAATCTCGTACGTGACGAGTTCCCATTTGGCATACAGCGTGATATCGCCGGTAGAGCCCCTTGTAATCTGGGTTGCCCTGTCGGTGAACTTCTTGTCGTAGAACCAGCCGTTAAATGTATAGCCTTCCCAGACGGGATCGCCAAGCGCGATGGTCGCGGTCTCGGTGGTATAGGTCTCCGGATTGTCCTTGCTGTTCTTGCCTTCGCCGATTTCGTAGGTAATCTTGTATTCGACAGGTTTCCATCGGGCGGTAAGCGAGAGGTCGCTCTTGACGACTTCGTCAAAATCGTATTCCTTTTCGCCGTTCATCCAGCCTGTGAACGAGTAGCCGGCGGCTTCGGGGTCTTCGGGTTTTTCTGCCTTGCCGTCTTCTTTTACGAACGCGACGGTGTACCCGCCTATGCCAGCATCGAACGTGACGGTGTAGGTTACTTCTTCGCGCCAGAGGGCATAGAACGTTGTGCTCTCGGTGGCCTTGCCCAGTGTTTCCAGAGGTTCTTCGGCATCTTTTTCTGCGGCCCAGCCGACAAAGTAGAACGTGGTCTCGTCGACCCCGTAGGTTGTACCGATGCGGATTCCTTCCATGTTGATGTCGGAACCTTCGGCGACAATCTTTGTCGTGGTTTTACCTGTAGTTGCGCCTTCGGTGTCGACGAATGCTCCGCCGTTTGCGTCGAAGGTTATGGTGAACATGTTTTTCCATACGGCATAGATGGTTGTCGCCTTTGTGACTGTCCCGAGGTCTTCTGCCGGGGCCTTCGCGTCAGCTGTGAGTGCCCAGCCAGCGAATATGGTATCACCGCGCGTGGGCCTGGTGATTTCGGCGGCAGAAATCTTTTCGCCGGCTTCGAGCAGGAGGGCTGTCTTTGCGCTTTTGGAGAACACGCCCTTGTTCGCGTCGAAATTTACCGTGTAGACGATGTTCCCGTTATCGTTCACCGAGACTCTGTTAAGCGAGAGGTGCGTGGCTCCTATGCTCCAGACGCCGTCGGGGCAGGATCCGTCCTTGCCATTGTTGAGTGCGCATACGACATCGCTGGTGTTGAGGTCCTTTGCGCTCTTTGCGCTGCCGTTGAGTTCGACTGTTGTGTCTTTTGAGATGAGGCCGACTCCTCTCTTTGCGATATCGGAACCGAAATACGATTGCGATACGGTTGCCGAGCCCTTTTCGAGGTAACCTAGAATACCTCCGATGGCGCCGTCGCCATTATTGACGATGCTGTTCCCGTCGTAGGCGTTCGTTTCGATTGTGGCGTTGCCGCGGGTAGCGCCAACGATTCCGCCTGCGTACGATTCGTTGCCGCTTACATAGAGGCTGACCGTGCTCAGGTTGTTCTTGACAGTACCGCCCTTCATGTTGCCGACAATAC
The DNA here is from genome assembly GCF_002210285.1 of Fibrobacter sp. UWR2. Classification (NCBI taxonomy): domain Bacteria; kingdom Pseudomonadati; phylum Fibrobacterota; class Fibrobacteria; order Fibrobacterales; family Fibrobacteraceae; genus Fibrobacter; species Fibrobacter sp. UWR2. The sequence goes on from NZ_MWQE01000001.1 coordinate 624,191, forward strand.
CGCCCACGACGTTCCCAATGCCGCTGGTCTGGATTGTGCCTGTAGCGAAACAGCCTTCGATGGTGCCGGAAGTCTGCCAGGCGACAATGCTGCCGACGGTAATCGGCTGGTCCTTGCCCAGAATATCGCCTGCGTTCGTGGAGGCGGTGATGTCTGCGTTTTCGAGAATCAGGTTCTTGACGGTTCCCCCACCGAGGACTGCGATAAAGGCGACGTTCTGTGCGTTACAGGTGGCCTTGTCCTTTTCGCAGAAGGGGTTCTCGATTTCGCCAATCTTGGCGGCATCGATGTACAGGTCCGAAATGGAGTGTCCGTTACCGTCGAATATGCCGCCGAACTGCGTTTCGCCCTTGCCGGCCGCGATGGGCACGAACAGCTTGTGCCTCATGTTCATGGGGGCGGCCAGTTTTGCATTGAGCTTGACTGTACCCTTTGTATGGTTTACGGAATCCGCGAACCAGGCGAGGTTGGCTTCGTTCTTGATGAGGTAGAAGGTATTCTTGTCGATGGTCGTGGTGTCGGGTTTTTCCTTGGACTTGCCGTCCCAACCGGCCATGGAGTAGCTGATTCCCGCTGTCAAAAGCAGGACCGCTAGTTTTTTTGTTATGGAAATTGCGCTTTTCTGCATAAGTATATCTCCACAAAAAAGGAATTTGTATAAAAGATATATCTATATGCCGGAACGGGCAATCTTTGGACCTATTACAAAGTGGAATAGGCCTTCGTTTTTTTGAGTAGAATCACAGATAAAGGCGCTATTGCGCGGATGGGGCGGCCTGCGTTGCCTGCGAAATGGCGGCGACGGCCTCTTCCATGTACTTGCCGAGGAGCTTCGAGATGGCCTCTGCCACAAGGCGGGGCTCGCGACTGCTTACGGACTGCCTTTCGTCAAAACGCTTTTCCCAGAGGGGGGCGTCAGCATCGGGTTTCTGGAGCGTGAGCTTGATGGAAAGGCGTGCGTACTGCGAGGAGCCTTCGTCGATTTCCTCGATGGCATCGATGTGCCCGAGGAGTTCGAGTTCGGGCTTGCCCGAGGCGCGGGTATCGACCGCCTGGAAAATTCCGCTCTTCTCGAGGTATTCGGCGGCGACCTGCGCTACCATCTGCTCGGGGCGGCTTGCCCAAAGGTCCAGGTCGTAGAACATGAAGTCGTAGGCGGATTCGCGGTAGACGATGTTGTTGCGCTGGTAGGCGTTCTCGATGGTGAACTTGCGCACCTGCAGGCGGCCGCTGGCATTGCCTGCACTCGGCATGTCGATGTTTTCGACGGCGAGCGTGTAGTAGCGGGTGGGTTCACTCGTGCTCCCGCCGAAGCATGCGGTAAGGGTCATGGCGGCGAGGACAGTTAAAAATGCAAGTGTAAACTTCTTCATGCTCTCTCCTTATTTGCGGCGGGTCTTCGCGGGTTCGCGGATGAGCGCGGAGGGATTGTTCTTGATTTTCTGGCTGAATTCCTCGAGGTTCTCGAGCACGGCGTTCAGTTCCACGATGGCTTCACCCACCTGGTCCTGGTTCTTGTAGACCATGCCGTCGAGCCGCTTCGAAAGCTGGCTGATGGATTCCATCGCCTTCGTCAAGATCTCATTCATCGCCTTCGTGTCGATGGCGTCGAGTTTTTCCTTCAGAATATCGAGGTCTTCGCCCGCCTTCGCGGCAATCTTCGCTTCTTCGATTTCACCCATCACGCGATGCATCGATTCGGCGGACTTGGAAATGTTGTCGATGGGCTTTGCCATGCCCTGCGTGACGCGCTTCAGGTTTGCCGTCACTTCTTCAAAATTCTTGATGGCCTTGCTCAGGTTTTCCGCATTTTCGGCCGAGAGTAGCGTGTTGACATTCACCAGCACGGAATCCACGTGCGCAACGATATTGCCCGCCTGGTTCGTGATGTGGTCGAAGTGCGAGACTTCCGCCGGCACGAGCCCGCCTTCGGGGACGTTCGGTTCCGAGAACGAGCCGCCAGCGAGCACCACCTGCTTTTCGCCGGTGAGGTTCATGCCCGCCGTCATGCCCGCGCGGGTGCCGATCTTGATAGGCGTGCCGTGAGTGACCTTGAAGGCGACAACGACCTCGTTCAGGTTTTCTTCGTTAATCGTGATGCGCGTGACGCTACCCACGTCGATGCCGTTCAGCTTGACCTTCGCGTCTACAAAGAGCCCATTCACCGAGGTGTCGAAGATGGTGTAGTAGTTGTCGTACTGTTCGCTCAGGTAGCGCTTGAGCACGTAGCCGAGGAATACGCAGATGAGTATTCCGCACAGTAGCATGAACGCGCCAAGTTTAATTCTTTCGGATCGGGTGGTTTCCATCGTTTCTCCGAATCAATCTATAAAATTAAAGTGGTAGAGTCCCTCGGAGTATTCCTCCTTGGGGCACTGCCGGTTGAAAAAGTGGCGTAACGTGGGGTCGTCGGACTCCATGCCTTCTTGCAGCGTGGCGTCCTTGAGCACGTAGCCGTCTTTTAGGTACACAAATCGGTCACAGATAATCTTGATGCTCTCGAGTTCGTGGCTCACGATGACCATCGATACCTTGAGCGTGTCGCGCAGTTCGAGTAGGAGTTCGTCGAGGGAACGTGCCGTCACCGGGTCGAGGCCTGTAGATGGTTCGTCACAGAAGAGCAGTTCCGGCTTGAGCGCGATGGCGCGTGCGAGGGCTGCGCGCTTCTTCATGCCGCCCGAAATTTCGCCCGGGTACTTGTGGAAGGCGTGCAGCAGGTGCACCTTCTCCAGACGGTCGGCGACAATCGCTTCCATTTGGCTCTTGGGCATGTAGGGCATGCTGCGCTTGAGCGGGAGCATCGCGTTTTCGGCGATGGTCAGGTCCGCGATGAGGGCGCCGCTCTGGAAGAGCACTCCCGTGCGCATGCGGGTCTCGCTGTCGAGACCTTCCTTTGCGCCGAAGGTCTTGCCGAAGTAGGTGATGGTACCTGCGTCGGACTTGATGAACTTCAGGATGTTGTTCAGGAGAGTCGACTTGCCGCAGCCCGAACTCCCGAGCACCATGCGGATTTCGCCACGCTTTACGCCGAAGGAAATATCCCTCAGAATGGACTCGCGCCCGTAACTTGCCTTCAGGTGGTCTACTTTCAGGATTTCTTCCATTGCTGCTCCCTAGTAGAATATGAAGGCGAAGAGGGTGTCGGCGAGCACGATGCAGCAAATTGCGGCGACCACGCTCGATGTGGTTGCCTTGCCCACGGCTTCTGCGCCGCCGTGCGCGTTCAGGCCCTTGTTGCAGGCGATGAGCGTCACTATCCAGCCGAAGACGAGAGCCTTGATGCTGCTCTTTAGGAACGTGATGGGCGCAATGCCGTCGCGGATGCCCATCATGTAGTTGGAAAACGAAATGTCGCAGAAGAAGTACGCGATGAGGAACCCGGAGAAACACCCGAAAATGGAGGCGCAGAACGAGAGGATGGGAGTCGCGACGCTCATGGCGATAAAGCGCGGCACCACCAGGTACTGCACCGGCGGGATAGCCATCGACTTGATGGCCTTGACTTCTTCGCACACGCTCATGTTCGCGATTTCGGCGGCGACGGAACTGCCGGAGCGGCCTGCGAGGATGATGGTCGTGAGGAGCGGGCCGATTTCTGCGAAGATGAGGAAGCCGAGACCCGAGGCGAGGTAGGAGCCGCCGCCTACCGCATTCAGCATGATGGAACTCTGGAGTGCCATCGTAAGGCAGATGAGGGCGACCATCAAGAAACATATTCCCATGGCTTCGCTCCCGAGCTTGAACATCTGCTTGGCGACACCGCCGAAATGGATCTTGCCCTTGTCGAACGGCCCGAAGATGGTCCAGTAGATGGACATGAACAGGAGCGTCAGGACCTCGAAGGTCTCCTTGATGACGGCGAAACCGATGCCGCCGAGCATCTCGAGGACGTTGTTCGTACCCTTCGCGGGCCTTGCGGGCGGTTCCATCTTGCGGAGTGCCGAAAGGTGCGCCTTGATGTCGGCGTTGAAGTGGGCGAGGGTGAGCGTGTTGCCCGTCTTTTCGGAAAGTTCGGCGAGGAGCGCGAAAAACGCGTCGCCGCTGTAGTCCATGCTTGCAAGGTTGCTCCCGTCAAGGCACAGCGCGCCGCTACGGAGTTGCTTCTTGCAATTCCTCAGCAAGTCTTTGCTGTTCGCCGCCGTAAGCGTATCTGGCAGGAGGATGGTCGTCATGGTGCAAATACGGGCGAAATATAGAAAAATACACCAAAAAATGCCCGCTTTCGGCCATTAATGCGATAGCGGGCGTGTTTTGCCGACAAAGTGCCGTTGTTTTTTGGGCTAAATGCGCTAGTCCTTCACGCAGCGGACAGGATTACTTGATCTTTTTTCGGGGGTATAATACCACGCGTTGTTGTTGAATATATCCAAATGTATGGCGTATGCGTCTGTCGAATAGTAAGATGTTGATGTCCATATTTCCGTTGAAAGGCGTGGAATGCATGCAACACCTACACGGATGTCCCAATATGTGCCAGAAGCAAGTGCGGAAAAGCCGTAAGTGTCTTTTCCTCCATATCTTTTTTTGTCATCATAATTGACTTGAGTTTCCCAATCCGGGCTTCTGGATTTTAAATGTTCGCCTGCGATTGAGTCGCCACCTGCTGTGTTAATCAAGATTCTCCATTCTGTCGAGTCTGGCAGGTGCCAGCCACTTGGACAAATGCCTCGTACTGGATAAGTTGGAGTGCATCCGTTTCCTCCACAACCTTTGCCGTTAGTACTCCAAGTCCCAATGCTGTCCATGGCTGTACTCCATGGGTAAAAACGCCCGTATCTTTCGCAGTAAATGGCTGAATCATTATAACAGAAGCTACTTGAATCATAATCCCATACTTTGCGCAAGTCTCGGTAGTTCAGATTTTCTGCCATCCAGGTTTGGTCCCCAATTTTTACGGTCCTGTATGTTTGACCGTCACGGTCGTCAACCATCTCACCGTACGAGATTCTGGGGTTAAATTGGTCTACGATGGTGTAAGGTTCCGTTGTGCTGGAATAATTCCTTGCTATGCTCGACGAAGACTTTGCGCCATCAGGGCGCGCGATAAAATCGCTGTCGTCGTCCCCACAGGCGGCGAGGAACGCTGCGCATGCAAATGCGGTGTAGAGTGAGTGCTTCATTTTATCCCCCCCCTTTTAGTCCTTCACGCAGCGAACGGAGTTGGCATATGATTTGCGACTGCTTGTAAAATCCATTCCGGCGGAAGATTTTAGCTGATAGCCTGAAAATGCTGACGGTTCTGACATAGTGCCATTTTCTGGGTAAAACCAGAATGTCATGTTGTCTAAATCAGCGAATTGATGATTACGGTTATGACCAGCTCCGATTAAGCTGTATCCGGTTAGATTATTCCCGCCAAAGGATATAGCTCGAATATTTTTTTCTTCCTTATTGGCCGTTAATACAATGACATACTCGTCATAGGTCAGCATGTGCCAGCCTTCAGGGCAGATGCCCCGGTGATTTTCCTCGATAAGGTCTTCGCAAGCGTCAACATTGCAGCGACTCGGCAATTGCATCATCTCGGCCCACTGGTAAAGGCCGCCGTACTTGTCACAGTTGGTCGTGTCGTCATTGTAGCAGTAGCGTTCAATATTCTCATCGTCGCTCTGGTCTTCTGTTCCCGGCACATCGATGCCGATATTCAGGTTTTCGGCCATGACCGTTACCGAAACATCTTCGTCACCATCTTTTGCGTTAATCGTGAGATAGTAATACGACCTTCCGTTTCGTATGTCGGTAAATTTCTTGTACGCGCCGGAGTTCAGGCTGTCTGCAAAAAGATCGCTCTGATGGTCATAAGGTGTATACTCGCTAGAGCTCGACTTCGGTGTGATGCTGGACGAAGATGCTGTTTGAGCAGTATCAATCTTGATGCAACGAATGTAACGCTTGTTGTATGGTTCAGTCTGGTAATAAGCTGCCTTGTCGAGATCGTCAGACATAGCTACATAATCAACTAATCTGACATATGTGGTAGTATTGGGATTGCTGGCCCAAAAAGATGCGTCGTTACCTATGAGATAGAATATTCCTTCTTCGAAACGTCCTCCCGGCAAGGCCGTGAACGATGCTTCGTCTGTCCCGTTGCCGTCGTTTAGCCAATCAGATGCGGATTTGAGGGCTTTGCCGGCAACATCCTTGCCTCCAACCTTACCAAACAAAATACTCCAATCGATGGTTGAAGGAATTCTCCATCCATCTGGGCAGATTCCGTATGTCGGAGAAACTGGTCGGCACGACAATGCGTTATATCCGCAGCCCTTGCTGTTTGTACTGAATTCGCCAACGCTGTCTAAGGCTGTTGCCCAGGTGTAGAGCAAACCGTACTTAGTGCAGAAGCTGGTGTCATCGTTATAACAGGAACTACTTCCTGTTCTGAAGTTCAGATTGTCCCTCATCCAAACCTGATTTCCGATTTTGACCGTTCTGTATGTTTGACCATCGCGGGCGTCCTTAAAGCAGTTTTCGTCGGTACCTATATCGCAGTGGGAGAGCAATGGGGTTGTGTAGCTCGAACTCGACTTTGCGGAGCTGGACACGCTTGTCTCGCTGGAACTCGACTTTCCACTGGATGAAGACTCTGCGGAACTACTGGATTTCCCGCTGGACGAGGATTTGGCGGAACTGCTGGACTTTGCGCTGCTCGAAGATGTTTTCTTGGAAGACGAGCTCGACTTTCCCGTATCGATGGTTTCGAACCAGTGGTCGCCATCGCATTCGTAGTCCGTTTCGAGGTCTCTTACGTAGACCTTTTCGCCCATGAGGTCGTCGTTGCACTCGAACTCCTTGAGCTCGTCCATGTCTGCCACTTCGCCGGGCAGCTCGGGGACTTTCGGGATGAACGAGTCGTCATCGCCGCAGGCAGTGAGGAGAAAGAGGCTTGCGAGAAAAAACGTCACACCGACGTGCCGAAGGCACAAGCGTGTCCATGGATACACTTGCACACTTGCGCTAACGCGCTTCGGTGCTGCGGTATGACGTGTGTAGAGGGAGCGCTTCATTTTATTTCCCCCCTTTTAGTCCTTTACGCAGCGGACGGAGAGCCAGTTATATCGGCGATAGAAATTCAGGCCCGCGTCGTCGGCTCCGTGCACCAGGTACATGCGGAAGGCGTAAGAGTAATCATCGTGCATGGATGCTGTCCAGAAGCCGGTGCCGAAGCCGAGATTTCCGATAGCGGTACCGATATCTTCATCATAGTAGCCGGCCGGGAGCGCACCGAAGCCGAATGCATCGGTTCCATTGCCGTCGTCAGCCCAGCCTTCGGTTGCCTTGAGTACCCTTCCGGCCTTTTCAATGCCACCTACCGCGGCGAAAAGCGTGTCGAATTCGAAAGCCGTAGGCAAATGCCAGCCTTCGGGGCACGAGCCGCGCAGCGGCGACTTTAGCCTGCAAGTAGACATGCGGTATCCGCATCGGTCTGCGTCGTCGCTCCAGGTGCCGGCACTATCCAGGGCTTCGCTCCACAGGTAGAGCCGTCCGTATTTTTCGCAGTTTTCGGGCAGGTCGCCTGCACATTTGCTATTCGGCGTTTCGATATTCAGGTTCTCCGCCATCCAGGTCTGGGAACCAATCTCGACGGTCTTGTACGTTTGCCCGTCGCGCTCGTCCGTGAGCGTGCCGTATTTCCCGGAGTATGCAGGTTCCTTCGAGGTATCTACCTCTCCCTTGACGCAGCGGACATAATATGTATATGTTTTCGGTCTATCCCAAATATAGGCGTCGGCGCCGATGTTATCAAAATTAATAATGTATGCATTGTCGTCCGTCGGTTCGTCCGATGGCGTAGCCCTGGTGGAAGACCAGTAGCTTCCCGTGTACGCAGAAAAGCCGTAGTCATTGTGCCCGCGGTTCATGAAGGGGCGCAATTCCAGTACGTAAGATGCGTTGTTGGTAAATGCGGAGCCTCCGGTCGTAGTGGCTATTAGCTTTTCGAGTTCGAAGAAAGAGGGAAGGTGCCAGCCGGCAGGGCAGGCGGACATTGCCTCTTCCCAGGTGTACTTGTCTTTGTCTTCGTACTTGAGGTCGTCGGCCATCCATTCCTGGTCACCGATTTTTACCGTCTTGTATGTTTTGTCGTCGCGCTCGTCCGTGAGTTCGCCGTATTCGCAATTGTCTTCTGATTCCGTTTGGCAAGCCTCTGCTCTGGGGAGCTTGTAATAATCTTCGACGTAGGCGGCAGAAGAACTGGAAGCCTCGGAACTGCTCGAGGGCGAGAGCCAGCCCCATTTGTCTAGGTATTCGTCGTGGGTGCAGACGAGTTCGCTGTTTTCGGCGTAGCGGGCAAGGCCTATCTGGCCTTCGCGGGATGCGTCGCAGGTGGTGTTGAACGCTTCGGCGAAGGTGTCCCATACGAAGTCGTACTTGGAAAGGTCGCCGGAACTGCTGGACGATGATTTCGCGGAACTGCTCGTCGTGGCAGTCCCTTTCTCGCTCGATGAAGATTCATCGTCGCAGTCGTCGCAAATGGACGAGGACGAGTCGTCGGTGTCGCGCGGGGCAAAGCTGCTGTCGTCGTCACCGCAGGCGGCGAGGAGAGCAAAAGATAAAATAGACGGGATTAAGAAAGCGTAATGTTTCATTTGTGTTTTCTCCTTTTTGAAAAAGATACTTTTTTTTTCACCGCCACTTTTGCATTTTTGCGCTCCAAGACATGCTTTTTGCCCTTGCGCAGGGCTGTTTTTCTATCTTTATGCCCATGTTCCGCCGTTTTGACAAGCCGGGAAGGCCGCGCAGGCCACGCCCCAAGCGCCCCGAGGTTCCCCGCGAGGTGTTCGAAGCCCGCATCGAGAAGATGGTGCAGGGCGGCGAAGGTATGGCTCGCCTAGCAGACGGCCGCGTGTGCTTTGTCGCGGGCGCGTTGCCGGGTGAACTCTGCAAGGTGGCGGTGACGTTTACGAAAAAGGATTTTTCCCGCGGGCATGTTGTGGAAGTGCTGGAAGGGGCAAACCCCGACCGCGTAGAAGCGCGCTGCCCGCTGTACGGCAAGTGCGGCGGCTGTAGCCTGCAACACCTGGATAGCGAAAAGCAGGCGGAATACCTGGCGCAAGTCGAACGCGAGAACTTCCGGCGTATAGCCCGCATAGAACTGCCCGAAAGCTTTATTGTGCATACGGGCCCCGCGTGGGGCTACCGCAACCGTGCACGTGTCGTCGTGGTTTGCGACCAGGCAGGCGACAAGCCGATTGTGCGTTTCGGGTTCCGCAAGCAGGAAAGCAACAGCGTTGCGCTGTTCAAGAACTGCCCCGTATTGACGCCCGCTCTCAACGATTTTTTGCAGGGCAAGGCGCGCGAGATTTTTGCGGGCAAGTTCCGCCCCGGCCGCGAGATGGAAGTAAACCTTTTCGATAACGGCGCGGGTGAAATCTCGTACTATTACGAGGGAATGCCTGCCCGCGAATTCAGCGAGAATGCGGTAAGCGTCGCCGAAATATGCGGCAAGAAAATCGAGGCCGACGCAGGCGTGTTCTTCCAGAGCAATCTCGCGCTGTTGCCCGCGCTGGTACAGTCCGTGCGCGATGCCGTGGACGAGGGCCTTGCAAGCGGCGAGGCGAGCGACGAATGGCTCATCGACCTCTTTAGCGGGGTTGGGTTCTTCGCCGCGATGCTCCTGGACAAGTTCAAGCGCGTGACGACCGTGGAACGCGAGGAAAAATGCCTTAAGCACGCAGAAGTTAATTTATCTGCATCGCGCGACAATAAAATCGAAAATGTTTCCGCCCCGGCCGAGGAATGGTTGGCGCAGAACGTGGTGGATATCCCCGCGACACTTATCGTGGACCCGCCGCGCACGGGCCTCCCGAAGGAGGCTCTCGATGCCATCGCCGCATCGTCGGTGAACCGCCTGATTTACGTGTCCTGCCACCCGGTCACATTGGCCCGCGATACGGCCCTCCTTGCCGAAAAAGGCTTTAAAATCCGCCGTGCGGATGCCTTTGCCTTCTATCCGCAGACTCCCCACCTCGAAATGATGCTCGTTCTGGCCCGCTAGGGATGGCCTAAAGCTGTCGAAAAACGCCAAAAAACGTCGCAAATTGTAAAAACTCCGCAACGGATATGGCAATTCTAGGGGATTTTGCTAATTTGTCATATAGGTATTTTTCCAGGGAGGCTCAAAATGAATAAACTTGCAAAAATCGCCCTTCTCTTGGTGATTGCCATGGGGGCATTTTTCTCGTCTTGCTCTACCGAGGACCCGCATATCGTGTGTGGCCGTGAATGGAATCCGGCCCTGCAGCTGGTGGCCGATACGACCAGCGAATTTGAACTTATCAACCCGATGATCGTGCAGTTCCGCTACGGCACGGGTTTTGACTTCCCGACGCTCAAGATCGCCTTCTACGAAGGTACGGAAAAGAGCAAGGGCCGGGAAATCTGGAATTACGAAACCAAGGTGAACCAGAAGGTAAGCGTCTACACGCTCCAGGGCCACTCCAAACGCGGGGGGCTCATGACGGCTGCTGAACTTACGCGCCACAGGGCTCCTGGCCCAATTGTCATCGAGGCGACCTCGGGCGATAGGCTCCTTGCCGTGAAAGAGATTATGCTTGTGAAGAACAAGCCGTAGTCTACCGGCCTTCTGGATGTGTTCAATTGCGAAAATAGATTCGCTATGGGAGATTCATGCTTTATAAAAAAATCATCGGTGTCTTAGGTCTTTTGCCTGCAGCTTTCCTTGCTGGGTGCGGGGAATCCGAGGTAACCCTCAACTACAAGCTTGCACAGCCTGTGGACGTGGAGGTCTATACCGAAAGTTACTTCGCGACGATTGACCTGAAGGGCGAAGAGCAGATGGGCACGATTACTGCTGCCTATGTGGACTTGAACTATTCGACATCGGGTGATACTACGAAGGTGAAGCGCTATTACAGGGTGAATAATTCCCGCGGCTACCTTAAGAACTTCATGCCCTCGGAACTTGCCTGGCGCGTGAAGGAAGTGGACCTTGCGGCAATTGACCGCGACGTGATTGCTGTTGAAGGCCTCGACGATGGCTACGACACGCTGCTCGCGCATATCCCGATGCCCGAACGCTGGCGCAAGCAGCTCCTGAACCCGGATTACAAGCCGCACCTGAGGCGCCTCGAAAAGCACCGCTGGGAAATGGACCACCTGCTTACGGGAACCGTGCCCGTGAAGGCGAACATCACGCAGATGCTCAAGGACCAGGGCCGCCTCAATTTCGCCCTCATCAAGATAGATTCCGTGGTGACCCGCGGGTTCGAAAACCGCGACCACCGCCATTGCCTGGATTACAAGATTTACTTGCACGAAACAGAAAGCTTCCCGTACTACATCTGGGAGCAGCACGTGAACAGCAAGATTGTTCCCGAGAAGTTCATGGCCTACACCAAGGGCCACAAGGCTGAATATGATACCGAATACGAGGTGATGATGGACCCCGAGACGGGCGTGCCCTGCCAGGAACGCGAAGTGAAGGTGGGCAAGCACACCATGGTGAACCCCGTAACCAACGATACGGCGACCTTTGTAAGCCATATCACCCACGAACGCCTCTACAACATCAAGCGCGGCGAATCTGCGGAGTAGTTTATGAATCGTTATGCCCGCATTGCCTGTGCCTTTTTTGCTGTTGCTGTCGCGGCGCTTTTTGCGGGCTGCACATCGCACCCGTCCCCGCAGCAGACGATGGTCGACGACCGTTACATGATGTACAAGGAAACGTACAGGGCGTACAAGGAAGCCGAGGAACGTTACTTGAACCTGCTCTTCAATATCGAGCGCATGCCCGAAGAAGAGGAACTCTGGATAATGAAGCGCGAACAGATGCAGGAACTTATCCAGCTGCGCGATCTCATGCTGCAGGCGCGCGGGGAACTTGACGACGCGATGAAGGACTGGGAAACTCACCTGATGGAGGTGCAGTCCGAGGTGAAGAAGGCGCAAATCCAGCAGTATAATCCGAATTTTAAAGGCCGTGACGGTCAGCGCACGAGCCCTGGGCAGTTGCTACCCGGAGAGGTCCCGAATACCCGGAGAAGGTAGGTTGTCGTGAATCTTTCTCAGGCCTACCAAGATCTGGCACGTGCGTGCAATGGACGTATTCTCGTCATGGACGGGGATTTCGGTTCGCAGCTATCGCTCCAGATGCTCAAGGAGAAGGATTTCCGCGGGGAAATGTTTGCGGACCATTCGGTAGACCTCATGGGGAACGATGCAATCCTTTGCGTTACGGCGCCGAACCGTGTGAAGAAGGTTCACCGCGCATACCTGGAGGCGGGCGCTGACATTATTCGTACCAACACGAACAATGCGACATCGTTTGGGCAATCTGCGTTCCGCCTGGAGAACATGGCGTACGATATCGCGAAGGCCGGCGCGGCAGTTGCCTGCGAAACGCTTGCAGAATACAATGACGACGTGCTGAACTGCCGTACAGGGAAGCTTGGCCAGGTCGTGGAACGCAAGTTTGTCGCGGGCTGCATGGGGCCGATATCTTGTGCCGAGGGCGAGGGCTGTGCATGCGGGTTCCGCGACCTGGTAGATGCCTTCGCGGAACAGGCGCGCGGGCTTCTGGACGGAGGCGCGGATATTTTGCTTTTAGATGGCGTGAACGACGCGCTGAACGTGAAGGCCGCGCTGTATGCGATAGATAAGGTGTGCAACGAGCGTAATGAACTTGTCCCGATTATGGTTTCGGGAATGGTTTCGGAACCCGGGGGGCGCATGACGTCGGGCCAGACGGTGGATGCCCTGCGGTACAGTGTGAGTAGTTTCCCGGTGTTCTGCATCGGGCTGGAGGGCGCCGGTGACGAACACGACGTTTTCCCCTACCTGAAGGGCATGGGGAATGCTCCTGTCCGCATGAGCGTAATGGAAGGTGTCAATCTCGGGGCAGTCAAGCCGCATGATAGCGAGTCGGTCAAGGAATGCGCGAAAAGGATTTGGCGCTATTCCGACGACGGGCTCGTGAGTATTGTCGGTGGTGACCGCGGAGCTGGACCCGATACGGTGCGGTTCTTTGTAAAGGCGTTGAAGGGGTGCCGTTCGAGGCGTGTCCCGGCGCGGCGCTACAACATGCTCCTGAGCGGGCTCGACCCGATGGATATTGCGAACGAGGGCCCTTGCGTGATGGTTGGCAAGGAAGACGGCGTGAAAATCCTTGCGGTAAACCTGGATGCGGGTGGCGCTATTGCCGACGCGCACCTTTCCCGCATTCCCGTGATGGTGGAATCCGCGAAATGGGACAAGCTTGTTGCTGGCATGGAATGCGTGCAGGGCAAGGGTATAGCCCGTTCTATTAGCCTTGCCGAAGGCGAAGAAGTGTTCCTCGTGAAGGCTGCCGAAATCCGCAAGCGCGGGTTTGCCGTAGTTTGCTTTGCCGAAGACGAAAATGGCCCTGCAGAAACGTTCGAGCGCGAAACCGCCATTGTCGAACGCATGTACCGCCTGCTGGTGGGCAAGCTGAACTTCCTTGCCGAAGACATCGTTTTTGAACCGAAGATGCCTGCTGAAGACCCGGTGAACATGCTTTTCAAGGTGTGCCGCTACGTGAAGGCGAACTTGCCTTATGCCCATGTGCTGGGCGATGCTTCGATGCTTGGGCTTGCTTTTGATGACGAAGAAATCCAGGCGGGGCTGCGCTCGGTCTTTTTGCACCATGCGAAAAAGGCCGACCTTGACTTTATCGTGATGGATGCGGAAAGGTTCCCGGTTTACGAAGAAATTCCGTACAGGCTGAGTTGCCTGCTAGAGGACTGCGTGCTTTCTCGCACTCCTGACGCAAAAGCAAAACTCATTGCGTCAACGAAGTGAGCATTATTGTCATCCCTGCTTGTATGATTGTCATCCCCGCGAAGGCGGGGATCTCCCTTACTGCCAGCTATTGACGAATCCCATTCCTATCGCGAACTTGATTCGTGTGGGCGAGGCTACATCCGGGAGTAGCGGAACATCGATGGGCGAGGGCTTCCAGCTGCCGTCCCTTCCGTTCTCGTCGCCGATGCGGCTGAGGGCGCGTGCGAACGTGAGCGAGATGTCGAACGGAATGCTATAGAAAATCTTGTTGCTCCACCGGAACGAGAGGCCGACGGAACGGTCCCAGAAATCGTGGTCAGTGAACTTGTCCGTATCGAACCACTTGGAATTCCACGCAGCACCAATCTGTGCGAAGGCGTCGATGTAGAATCCGCGGGTCTCGAAAATCCAGAATCCCTTGCGCCAGTCGTCGTAAATGGGGAATAGGTAGTGGAGTTCGGCCATGGCGGTCTTGGTGCCTGCGCGCGTATAACTTTCGGAATTTCGCAGGTAGGGGTAGCCTTCGAGCAGTACGGGACTGTAGTAGTACGAGTCGAGCGTATCCTCTTTCGCGTCGGTATCCCAATGGAAAATTCCGGCGAGCTTGGCGCCTGCGGCAAGGCGTGCACCGGTGAGCGGGCTCTGGATGCTGCCGTAGAGGTTGATGCCGAACTCGTTGATGTTGAAGTTCCTGTACTTGGGCTTGATGGAACCGCTTTCGGTGACGTAGAAACTTTCGGCGAATGTACCCGGGCGGTAAAGGTTGCTGTTGGAATACTGGTAGTATGCTGTAATGCCGTTCCCCTGGCCGCTGATTCCCGTGCCGTCTTCGCCTTCTTCATCGCCGTAGAGCCCGAAGAGCGCCATCGCGGTGAAGCGCTTCTGGTATGTCCACGAGAAGTTGTCTTCGTAGAGGTTGAAGTCTGCCCAGTCGTAGCCGAGTGCAATTTGCAGGGTGTCGCTTGACTTGAATATGCTGTAGCCTGCTCCACCTACGATTGCCTGCATCGGGATGGCGTAATGGTCCATTCCCAGGCTATCGCCGTCATGTTGGCGCACATCCTCGTAGCGGACGGTGTCCATGCTCGTGTAGTTCGCATATGTGTAGCTGAGTGCGAAGTCAATAGGCGTGCTGTGGTTTTCCCATGCGACGAAGAATTCCTTCTCCTGCTTGGGGTTGAGCCCGTCGGTGTTTATGTAGTCGAAGCCTTGCCCGAGTTCAAGTAGGAGCCCCAGCTGGATGGTGTTCTTTTTGAGCGGGTCGGAAAGGATGACTGCTAGGCCCGCTTTCGCCTTGAGCTGGCCTTCGCCGAAGACGGTCAGGTCGGGGGCGTTCTCGTTGAAGGAGAGGATGGGGATGAACATCGGAACGGTCGGGATGGGCTTGTAGTCGCGCTCGGCGCCAGCGAATTCGCGGTCTTCGAGTTCGATATGCTTCTCGATCTTGGGCGGGAGCGTTCCCTTGAGCACGATTTCGCTCGGGGCGGGCCTCTGCGTGATTGTGTATGTCGTGTCGTACACCTTGATAATGCTGTCGCGCATCGTTACAGTTGGCTCTGTCGTGCAGTTTGCGAGCGCCGCGATAGAGTCAACCGGGGCATCTTCCTTCGTCATCCCCGCGGATGCCCCTTCCTTCGTCATCCCCGCGGAGGCGGGGATCTTTGTAGAATCAGTTGCTTCGCAGTTGTTCCAGGCCGTATCGGCGACCTGCAATACGCTGTCGCGTTCCGTCACGTTCACCGTCGTGTCGTTTACCATCGCGACTGGAGTGTACTGGAGCTTGTAGAGCGAGAATCCGTCCTTGTCGTACTGCGTAAAGTAGAGCGTGTCGCCTGCGAGTACCGGCGTGAATGCGCCACCGACCACGTTCGTGAGCGGGCGCTCGTTCCCGGTATCGATGTTTTTCTCGATGAGGTTGAATATCCCGTTCCTGTTGCTCGCGAACACGATCTTGCTGTCGTCAATCCAGTTCACGTCGCGCTCGTCGTAGCCTTCGGTGCTCACGACCTTCATGTTCTTGCCGTCGGCGTCTATCACGGCGATTCCGCGATGCACGTCGTCGAAGAAACTGAAGGCGATTCGCTTGCCGTCGGGGCTGTACTTGGGGCTATAGATATTGTAGTACCTGAATTTCGCGTCGGGCACGTAGATGTCTATCGGGTCTTCTGCCGTGTATTCACTGAAGTCTGCGGTGAAGGGGACCTTGCTCAAAACGAAGCGCGTGCTGAAGGGTTCGCGCCGCACGAAGGCGACTTCGTTCCCCTTGGGGCTGAATGCGGGGTAGACGGCATCTACAAGGTAAGTCAGAGTAAGCTTGTTCTTGTTCGTGTCACTCACGGCGATGTCAAAGTGCGCGTGTCCGTCCTTGTCGCGGTTCTGGAACGTCACGTAGGCAAGAATCGGGCCTTTTTCCGGGGCGTCGTACACGTCGATGCCCTTGTCGAACCAGGGCTTCTTCGCGCGGAACCCGCTCTTCGCGTAGTCGCTAATGTCGATGGTGGAGTCGCCTTCCTCTTCCTCGATGGAAATCTGCCCGATTTCGACACCGTCAACTTTTTCATTTTTCTTCGTCATCTCCGCGGAGGCGGGAATCTTATTCGCGGTAGAGTCCTCGGAAGCGGAATCAGGTTCTAGCGGCATCTTGAAAACCGCGCCGTCGAACCACGGCCCGCCAAAGTTGGAAACGCCGTAGAGGTTCTTGCCTGCGACTACGGGGAAGTCCTGCCAGAAGGCTTCGGTAGTTAGCTTCTTGCCTTCGACGAGTGGCCCGAGGGAATCCTTCTGCGCCTTGTAAGCTTCGGTAATTTCTTTTTTCCAGGCTTCGTAGAGTTCTTTTTCGCCAATTCCGAGAATTTTCTTAAGCGCTCCGTCGAGTGTTACGCGGTAGGGATTCGAAAGCTCCGTCCAGATTTTCGGGACGGCATCTTCACCGTAGTGCTTCGCGATGTAGCGTACGAGTGCGAACCCCTGCGTGTAGGGCCCGAGTTCGGCAAACAGCGAATTGTCGGCAAAGTCGTGCATGTATTCGAGCGGGAGCAGGGTATCGTTCAGTGCGGCGACGCGCAGTAGCATGTCGCGGTGGCTGTCCCAGGCGTCAAACCCCATGCGGGCGGATTCAAACTGAGCCGTGCCCTCGGCAAACCAGAGCGGCTGCAGCGTAAAGGGGACAAAACTTGTGAAGTCGCTGGTGATGCGCTCGTTGTAATAGTCGGTGTAGCCGATTTGCAGGCCGTAGATATTTGGGAGCAGCTTGCTACCGTTTTCGATACTTACCAAGTGGCTGAATTCGTGCGTGATGACGTCGGCAATCCAGCCGTGGCTGCTGCGGACCTTGAAATCCCAGTTGGTGAGCCACAGGTTTAGCGCGTTTTCACTCGGGACGGCACTGCCGTTGCTGTAGAGCGCGTTATTGAGCACGGCGTTCACGCGGCCCGGTAAATCCTTCTTGTAGCGGCCCACGACAGAATCGTAGACGGCTTCTGCATACGAAGAAAGGCGAGAGGCGTGCTCGGTATATTCCTGCGGGTAAATAAACTGGAAGTGCGTCGTGCCGGCGGTCTTCCACTTGATATCGCTCTGGTTACCGTAAAAACCGGCAGCATTCGCGGCTACCGCAAGGAGTGCCGTAGCACAACACAAAAATTTCTTCGCGTCAAAAAACATTCTACCCCTAATTTAGGAAATTCGGGCCCCTGCGCCCACTTTTTGGGCACTAAAAAATTAACTCAGGGCTATTTTGCAAGGACTGTGCTGAACCCAACGAGTTTTTTTGAACTCGAATCCAGCTTCCCCAGGTAGTAAACGAGTACGCGACTGTGGTCGAGAACCTTGCATTCAAGCCCTGCGGCAGGGACTGTGGGCTGTTCAAAATTGCTCTGATCGGCCTTGAAGGTGTACTTGCCTCCTTTGCATTCGCCTTCGTAATCCAACAGGGCGCGCTTCAGCTTGCTTTTGACTACATTGTACTCGAAGTATTCGTCGTGCTTTTCGACCATGGCTTGCTTGGCCTTGATGGCTTGCAGGTAGTAGTTCATGGCGAATGTCGAGAATATCCCGGCTACGCTTATGGTTACTACAAGTTCAATGAGCGTGAATCCCTTTTTCATTTTTTGCTCCTGAACCTGCAGAGGTGCTGTGCCCTGGTGGTGTCTGCTTTGTTGCGTATGGAAACTGCCGTCGCGCATGTTTCCGTATCGAAGCTAGATACTATGCACTTTATTTCCCAGTGTATGCCGTTGCCGTCGATGTGCTGGTATGTAGTATCTTTCAGTGCCGGGGCCGATAACAGCGTTATCTTGGAAAGTTCTGCTCCGTAGTCGTTTACCCAGGCCTGGTTTTCGATTTTCCCCGGGTACAAGAAGCTGAACATCGCCACGCCCGTAGTTGTCAGTACGGCAAAACTGACGAGAACTTCCATGAGTGTAAATCCCTTACAGTTTTTCATACGAAGCATCGCCCCCCATGTGGAAAATATCGGGCATGAGTATCGTTATGGTAGAATCCCTTTCGAACGATGCCTTGCGTAAAAAGTTCCGCCAGCGGGTGCCGCCTTCGTCGAACCCGAAATCCCAAACAATGGTGCTGCCCTTCAGCGTTCCCTGGAAATTGACCGTGCCCTTGCTTACTAGGTTCCCGACGATATTGCACTTGTCCGAAATACGTACGGGAACATTCGGCATGGTTTCGTCCCAGTTGTCGCCGACAAACATGACCAGGGCATTTTTTGCACGCAACATTTCGATGTCCATGGTGCCTGTGTATTCGGCAGGCCCGGTCTTGCGCCCCTGCAGGATCAGCTTCAGGGGGAGTTCCTGTTCCTTGCGTAAGTTTACAGATAAAGTATCTTGCACGAAAACTACGCCCGAAATGGAGGCATTTTCGCCAAGTTCGGCGGTACGTGCCTTTATTTGTGCCTTCTTGAAAATGGAATTCCCGATAATCTTGATGGATTCCGCATTGATGGAGCACCTGTCGCACAGGGCGTCCCCCTGGACGATGACTTTTTTGCAAACTAAATCATTTGGAATTCTGTCTTTTGCGTCGAATTCACAGAGCCGTTTTTTGAAAACAGAATCAAACTGGTCGCGCGTGTTTTGCGGAAAATACTGCAACGAATCGAACAGCGTGAAAACCTTTTCAGAAAAGACGGTATCGTACGATGTCGACTTGTCGGCCATCATCTTGTAATGCGAACTGTAGTTGACCTGCCCGCCGGGGATGGCGATTCCGCCCTTTATCTTGGAACCCTGTGCCAGCGCGAGCGTGGCGTTTTTTGAAAGCACCGTGACGGCGGGGAGGTTTGCCTGCACAAAGCCAGAATACACAGAAGATTCCTCCAGGGAATCCTTGGAGAAAATATCGAGCAGGGCGTATGCCCCTTTTTGCTTGTGCGAAAGCGAAAAGCGAATGTTTCCGTCGGTTGATTGGTAGGCGAGGCTGTCCGTACGCCAAGGTTCCTTGCTCGACTGTAACTTGACGAGCGAGTAGTCCAGCGCGCTTTCGATATCCAGTTCCGCCTGGCTTTTTACATAGCGGTGGAACGATTCAATCCTTTCGGACTTTATCATCGTAAAAATGGCGAGGCCGATATTGCCTGCAATCAGCAGGACAATCATTGCCAGGGACAAGGTGTAGCCGTGTTTACGGCGCAAGTTCCAGCGTCCCGCCGTCATACGCTATGGTCACCTTGTCGGCACTGATGGATTCGATATGGACATTCCAGATATCTTGCCCGACGCTCACCACGGCAGATTCCCCGTTGTGCTTGAGGATAGCGACGGGGTTGTCGCCCGGGAGGATAGCGTCTAGCGTAATTCTGGGTTTTGGCTTTACCGGCTTGGGCTTTTCGACAACGGTGTCGCGGGCAACTTCCTTGACCACCTTGACTACGGGCTTGGGCGCTGCCGGCTGTTCGAACGGGTTGCGGATGCCCTTGGTGTCGAGCGTCTGGTGCTTAAGGCGGTCAAGCAGATCGTTGAATTTCAGGTCCTTGCCGACTTCAAGGCTGCTTGCCTGTTCCTGCGTGGGGCTGTCCTGGTTTCCGGTGAGCTTGTACAAAAGCGCTCCCCAAAAAAGGAGGGTTACCGCGACGACGAGGGCGATAAACTTGTTCATTGTTCACCTCCCAGTACGGCAAGCCTGACTGCGGCAGTAACCTTGCCGCTGCCGTTACCGCTCATGTCAATGGAATTTACAGAAATGCAGAAGGCCTCGTTTTCGAGGGCTTCGATGAACCTGAGGAAATCGGTATATTCCGAAACGGCCTTGAACGAAACAGGGTATTCTATGCGGCCGTCCCCCTTCAGGGATTCCTGTGTGGTGAGGTCAATCATGTTTACGTTGTTCTCTGCCGCCTTCCCGTGAATCATCATCAGGATTTCGGACGACGAGACGGATGTACGGACAAGCGAATTGATTTTGCCCGAGATATCCCGGTACTCGCTGAGCAGGGAATCTGCCGAAATTTCTTGCTTCGAGGCAAGTTCGTACAGCTGGCGCTGGCCCTTGAGTTTCTGGAAGTTTGACGATTCTTCCATAATGTAGGGCACGCAGATGCCCAGTATGGCGGCAAGCGCTGCGGCGATAACGAGCACCGTCAAGAAAATGTACTTGTAGCGGTAAAGCTTGTTCACATTGCCTCCGCTACGATGTCAAAACGGATTACAGGTTTCCGCCTGAAGGTTGTCTTTTCGGTTGTCCGTAACCGCACGTTCACAAAGTTGTTCGACTTTTCAAGAGCCTGGAGCGTTGCCGAAATCTCGTTCGCGTTTGCGGCGAGCCCCTGGATGGAATGGACTTTGCCGTCTATTTTCCAGTGTGTAATCCAGGAATCCTGCTGGATGGTTTCGCCGACGAGCGCCATTTTTGATGCGGTCCTGGAGCGGTGAGCCAAAAATTTGCGTATGCGTTCGGTGCGCTTTTCCAGGTCCTTTACCAGCTCGTTGAATTCCTTTTCGTTTTGGAGTTCTTTTTCGTAGGCAATGCGGTCTTTTTCGTTGCCGGATTCTTCAATGTGGTTGATGATTCCGATAGCGCCTGTGCCGAGGAACGACAGTGCAACGAAAATGGCCGCAACCTTCAAGGTCTTGCGGAACAGCGAGGCTTCGTGCAGGCGCTTCATGCTGGCGGCATCGGGCAGGGTCGAGAACGCCGGCATCGCGGTGGTCTTGAAAACCCAGGCGTCGTTTGCGACAGCGGGAGCGAGGCTTGCCTCAAAATTTTCTACGGGGGCGTTTTCTATCCCGTATTCGCTGGTCACGAAATTCTTGAGCGATTCGACGGAGCCGCTCCCTTTTGCAATGCGGTAGTAGGCTCGGAATTCGCCGTCGGTAAAGGCCCACAGGTCAGAACTCGATTCCTGCTCCTGCACAAAAATGGAGTTGCCGTCGGGGGCGGATTCTAGCGAGAGTGCCACCTTGTAGCAGACGGCGGGCGTGTGCAATAAAATCTTGAAGCCCGCGGCTGTCACCGATTCTACCGCCTTCTCGACGCTCTTTTTGGCGGCGACTACGGTAAAATCTCCAGAAACGGAATCAACGAACTCGAAATTTTCGGTTTCAAAACCCGGAAGCGTGAAGGATTCTTTTTCGAAGACCACCTTGACGGGCGTGACATCGTCTATAAGGATGACGCCTTCGGCCGAGCCGCCGTTCACGTTCTGGTAATTGCGGCATGCTTCAAGCGTGCCGCTGAAGGTGCATTCTACAACAGGCTTGCCCCTTCTTTTTACGACGCGCGAAATGCTGGCGGAGTTCTCGTGGACCTCTAGGCACCACCAGAATCGCCCCATGAAAACGGAGAGGCTCATATCACCCCTTCTTTTTCCAGCTTTTCGATTTCCTTTTTCACGTCTACGCTGCCTTCCTTGCCGTAGTAGATGTGCGGAGTGACGAAAATAAGCAGCTGGCTCTTCGACTTGACTTTTTCGACGTTCCTGAATAACCATCCGATAATGGGGAGGGAACCGAGGAAGGGGAATTCGCGGTAAACGTCGTTCTGGCTTTCCTTGACCATGCCGCCGAGCACGATGGTTTCGCCGTCGAGCAGGCGTACCGACGATTTTACGTAGCGCTTGTTCAGGGTAGGCGGCACTTCGGAACTGAACGAACCTTCGGGCTCCGAGAAGTCCGGCACGATTTCGCAAGTGATTTCGCCTTCGCCGGTCACGTAGGGGGTCACGGTGATGTTCGAGTTCGCCTCGATTTTTTCGAACCGCTGCGTTGTTTTTGCAGTCACGGCGTCGCCCTGGTTGTAGTCCACTTCGGAACTCAGCATGTAGTACTGCGTCTGGCCTATAGTGAGTACGGCCGTTTCGCCGTTGAGGGTCGCTATCTGTGAGCGCGCCTTCACGTCGAGAATTTTTTCCTGTTCCATCGCCTGCAGCTTGAGCACAAAGTCCTTCGGGACGGAGATGATGTCGCCGAGCCCGATGCCGTTGAACAGCCTCTGCACCTGCTTGCGGTTGAATGTCTGGTCGACGCTCGGGAACAGCGTCTCGGACCCTTGCACCTTCGCGGCGTCGCCGAACAGCATGTTCATGCCGTGGCTGTGGCCCTTTTCCATATCCATGTCTACGACGAGCACTTCGATAAGGATTTGCGCGACAGGCAGATCCATCTTTTCGACATACTGCGAAATGGCGTCGAGCACGTCGTAGCGGCCTACCGCCATCAGTGCGTTCTGGGATTTCACCACCTGAATCTGTGTGTTCTTGGTGAGCGTTGTGGGCAAAAGCTTAACGACATCTTCGGCCTTCAAGTGCTTGAGCTTGATTAGGAGCGAGTTGTCGGCGGTCTGCATTTCGTGCGGGCCAATGAAGTACACGCCGTCGCGGCTCCAGAAGGTGTAAGATGTCCCGCGGAACAAGAACTTGAGCGCGTTCTCGACAGAAATCTTTTCGACATGTGCCGATACGTTGCCGTCGAGCTTGCCGTAGACCATGGCGTTAATCTTTGTCTGGGCGAGGATTTCGCTCACGAGGTTCGAAAGCGGGGCCTCGATGGCGTCGATGCTCAGGAGCGAATCGGCATACTTGACCTTGAACTTGCCAGAAGCGTCGCTCTTGCCGCCCATGGTCCAGTTCGCCTTGGTAATCACGTACGAGCCCTCTTCTTCGACGGCGTCAAGTTCCAGGCTACGCGCGATATACTGCATGGCCTTGCCGAATTCCATCTCGTTTATGAACAGCGTAATCGGCTTCTCAATGTTCTGCTCCACGAACACGTTCTTGCCGGTAATCTCCATGACCTTGCGGACGAGCACGTTGAGGGGCGCGTCTTCTACATCAAGCGAGAGCTTTTCGTTTTCCCACTTGACTTCGAACTTTTTCTCGGGCGGCTTCGGTTTTTCGGGCTCGGGTGGCACGGGCTTGTACACGTGAATCACGCCATTCTCGATGCGGTATTCGTAGCCGTTGCCTGTGAGCAATACCTTGAGAGCGTCCTTGAGTGGCTGGTTGTTGAAGTTGACCGTCACCGGGCCCGAGACGTCCTTCTCGAGGAAAAGGTTCAGCCCGTACTGCACCGCCATGCCCTGCAGCAGGTCGCGGATTTCGGTGTTCTTCACGTTCAGCTTTTTCACCACGAGCGAGTCGGGAATCGGGAGCGCGGGGAGTTCCGGCTTTACCGGCGCCTGTGCAAACGCGGTAACAGTGCAGAGCGCGATTCCCAAGATGAGCTTCAGTATAGTATTCATTATGCGACAACCTCCGAGGCGACTTCTGCCTCTGTCGTAAGTCCCAGTGCGATTTTTTCGTGGCCGTCGTCGGCAAGGGTCTTCATCCCGAGTTCGATGGCTTTCTGTTTCAGTTCCGATACGGATTTGCGCGCGTGTATCATTTCGCGCAGGGGTTCGCCCAGCCGTAGAATTTCGTACAATCCGAGACGCCCGTGGAACCCGCTCCCGCCGCAGTTCAGGCAGTTCCCGCCCTTGCCGCCGCACTTGGGGCAGGTCCTGCGCACAAGCCTTTGGGCCACGATGCAGTTCACTGCCGATGCCACGAGGAACGGCTCGATGCCCATGTCCGTAAGGCGTACGATAGCCGAAGCGGCGTCGTTAGTGTGCAGCGTCGAGAACACGAGGTGCCCGGTCAGGGCTGCGCGGATGGCGAGTTCTGCGGTTTCGCTGTCGCGGATTTCGCCCACCATGATAACGTCCGGGTCCTGGCGCAGCAGCGTGCGGAGTGCGGCCGCGAACGTAAGGTCGATTTTCGGGTTCACCGCCGTCTGCGTGATGCCTTCGAGCTTGTACTCGATAGGTTCCTCGATAGTGGAAATGTTCAGTTCGGGCGAACGGATCATCTGCAGCAGCGTGTAGAGCGTCGTCGTCTTGCCCGAACCCGTGGGGCCCGTGATGAGGAACATCCCGTAGGGCTTGCGGATTTCGGCGTCTACCTGCGCGATGTCCTTCTCTTGCATGCCGAGGGAATCGAGCCTGTGGATAATCTGCCCCTTGTCGAGCAGGCGGAGCACCATCTTCTGCCCGTAGTCCGTGGGCAGCGCCGATACACGGATGTCGACCGCCTTGCTCCCGTCGTCAAAATGGATGCGCCCGTCTTGCGGCCTGCGCTTTTCGGCGATGTCTATGCTCGCCATGATTTTCAGGCGCGATGTAACCTCCGCGGCTTGGCGCACGTGGAGCCTGCGGGCCAGGTGTAGCACGCCGTCTTTACGGAAGCGTACATTGTATGACCTTTCCCCCGGTTCAAAATGGATATCCGAGACGCCTGAGTGCATGGCCTCCTGTATAATCTCGTCGACCAGGCGGATGACCGGCGAAGAACCCGCCTGCCTGCCGTTAGCCTTGAACTTGGAATCCTTTTCTACGAACGTCGCAATCCATTCCAGAATGTTAGAAGTGTCTGCCTCTACAGGAACGACTAGCATCCCCGAGGCCATCTGCAGGTCGGCCACCAGGTCGTAGTCGTAAATGTCGGGCATGGCGACCGAAAGCCTGTTGGCCGTCTCGTCCAGCGCTACAGGAAACACGCAATAGCGTTCCATGAGCTCGCGCGGGAGCGTGCGGAGACATTTCCCGGGAGGGGGTGTCTTGAGAACGAACGGCATTATTCCGAATCAGTCGTGGAATCGGCCGATGCCGAATCCTTGGGCGTGAGGGTGAGGTTCAGGGTACGCAACATTAACGACAGCGATGTGTCGGATACAGTCACGACATCTACAGTATCGGTGGGGATGTAATCCTTCTTGGTTACGATAACCTGGTTCACGTAGCTTTCGAGGGAGGGGAAAACGACCCTTCCGGCGTCGTTTGTCTTGAGTTTGCGTTCGGTTTCATCTTCGCCCGTAAGTGCGACTTCGGCGCCCTCGATGGTTTCTCCGGTGTAACTGTCGCGCACAAGGACCGTGTAGCGTACGGGAACCCTGCTGCTTTCGGCATTCTGGAGGCATGCTGCGAGCTGGAGCAGGGGGAGGCAAAGGAATAGCATGTAGAATCGTGTGGGCATGGTGGTCCCTCGGGGTAAACCTTTTAATTTGCCCAAATTTAACTTATTTGCTTTGTAGACAAAGTGATTAGTTTAGTTTGGATGGATTCGATGACTGCAGTTTGTAATGAAAAAAATCATTTGTAAGTATCGAGAACTTATTTTGTAAGAAAAATGAAAGTTTTGGGCTGGGGCTAAAAAAAGAACCGTGCAGTTGCCCGCACGGTTCGTTGTTTATTAGGAGGAGTACTCGATTAGAATCTTTACAGGCCGTAGGCTTCCTTCATGCCATCGATGAGCTTGGTGCCCTTCACGCCGTCTTCGGAATCGAACAGGGCGAAGCCGCCGGTGTAGCCCCAGTGCGTGAGCGGAATCTGGAGCGTGTCGCTGATAGTCCTCATGGCGGACATGTAGTTCAGCACGGACTGCTTGTCGGTCTTCAGGTTGTAGGCGCCGAACTCGTTGATAATCACCGGGACATTGTGTTCTATGGCCCATTTCTTTGCCGGGACGACACTCTTGAGGATGGCTTCCATGCTGCCAGTCCTGTTGTAGTTCTTGAGGCTGTTCTTGATGTGCGATGGGGTGCTCTTGGTTACACCGAAGTCGGCGCTGTATTCGGACCATTTTTCCTTGTCGTAGGGGAACATGAGGTTCTTGATGGTCTTGGTCTCGGCCCAGCTGGCGCTCTGGTGCGTGAATATAAACGGTTCGTAGGTATGGATGGCGTAGATGACGTTGTCGTCATTCAACGGTTCGCTCTTCGAAAGTACCGAGATGGAGTACCATTCCGCATCGCCAAAGATGATGGTGTGCTTTGTATCGACTGTGCGGATGGAGTCTACGTCTTCCTGGGCGGCTGCGTGCCAGGCTGGGGATTTTACGGCGCCGTTTGTCATGTCGGGCTCGTTCAGGAGTTCGTAGAAGATGTCTTCGCGCTCGTTGCTTGCGTAGTGAGCCGCCACGTGCTTCCACACGTTGGCCATCATCTTGATGTACCTTGCGTTCTTGGAACTGGTGATGTTGTAGCTGTTGTCGTATTCGTGGTAGTCGATTACGAACGACATGTTGTGCTTGCCGGTCCATTCCACGAAGGAGTCGAGTACGGCGAACAGGTTCTCGTCGTCGAACTTGAGTTCGACGGTGTCGGTAGTGTCGGCCACGAATTCATCGCGGTTGGTGGCGTAGCTGTCGAGGTCGATGGGGAAGCGCAGCGACTTGATTCCGTTATCGGCCATGAGCTTCACGTCGCTCTCGTCGAACTTGAATTTGCCCTTGAAGTAGGCCTTGTTTTCTTCAAGCCAGTTGGTGATGTTGATGCCCTTGTTGAGGTACTTCATCGCCTTTTCCTGGAGCGGACTGCTGATGGTGAGATCTTCGGGGATTACCACCGTGGGGATGATCGGGTCCATGATTGTCATGTCGGGTTTGTCCTTCTCGACTTCACTCGTGTCCTGGAAGTAGAGATTGTCAATCGAGAGGGAGTCGGTTACCTTGTCGCCCTTCGCCTGGAAGCTGACGGCCCTGATGTGGAAAGGATCGAATGCGACTTCTTCACCCCAGCCGCCCTGGGCCAGGTCCTTGAAGCGGATGGACACCTGCTTCCATTCTCTGGATGCGGGCACGGTTGCGAGATGCACGTCGTAGTCCGTCACGTCGGTGGTTTCCACGTGGATTTCGTGCTTGCCGCCCTTGTACCAGTAGCTGATGCCGCCAAAGTTGCTGCAGTCGATAGCATCGGGAACAAGGAGCCCCCAGCCCACGTACGGGTCGTAGGCGTAATCGCCCTTGTCGAGCGTGTAGTTGACGGTAAATGCGTACAGGGAACCGTTGTCTGTTGCCGTGGGGAGCGGGTCGCCCTTCTCTGTTACGTTCGGGGTCGTGATAACGGATGCACCGCCGTTGTCGTGATCGTCGTAAGTGTACCAGCCCGACCCGATGAGTGTGCTGCCGTCACCGTCTTCGAGGTCGTCGATGAGCAGGCCCGTTCCGGTGACAGGCGGAATCTGGGCGGAGGTGTCTGCGACGGACGAGGAACTCGGGTCGACAGCGGCTTCGCTGGAGGGGGTGTCGGGGTTTTCGTTGACAGGGCGTAAGCCGGAATCGGAATCGCCGCAGGCGGCAATAAAGAGTGCGATTACGCTTGCGGTCGATGTGGTAATGAGTTTCTTGAAAGACATATTAGCCTCGCATGTTATTTTACAAACATAATATACATTCCCGAGGGGGTGTTGAAACGTGAGAATGGGGGTAAAAATGCCAAACTGTATCAAGTGTTTTGTTTTGGGATGGATTGGGAAAAATTTCAAAAAAAGAGCCTAATGGGGCATTTTTTTTGAAAAGGGGGCCAAAAACTAAGTATATTTTGCGCCAGTGGCTTTTTTTTCCGTCGCATATCACGAGTCTGTCCGGTATTCCCGCCGTTCTGCGGGGGATCCCGTTACGCTGCATTGGGAGTCCCGCATGCCGCCCGACAAGAGCTACCCGGGAGCCAAGCGGTATTCTATTGCCGAGAATCACGGCTCGCCGGTAGATGGCGACTTGTTTTCGCTTGTGGGCACACCCTCTTCGATGCTGAACAGGCTTTTTTCGCAGTTGCAGAACGACGTGTGTGCCGACGGCCTCAGGTCCATAGGCGTGTATGCCCTGCTGCAGGGCGAGCGCATTCCCGACGGGCTTTATTATTTCGATAGCGTCTCGGGCGAACTGGTTGCCCTGCCTGCCGAGAACGCGAAGGCGCGCCGCGCGAATATCGAGAGCCTGTATGCCGCGTTCCCGACGGGGGACTTTATTCGCGGGGCGAACATCACGCTGTTCTTTACGGGTATATTCGACCGCATCGTATGGCGATACAAGGAGGCCGCCTACAGGGAACTGCAGATTGACGCGGGCAGCTATGCGGGGCTTGTCTCGATTTTGGCGAGGTCGCTCGGGGGTACCGCCATCCCGTTCAGCGCGTTCGTAGACGACGATGTCGCGGTGGCGCTTTCGCTTTCGCCTTCGGAGGTGCCGCTTGCCGCCCTAAGCATAATGCCGAAGGCCCTAAAAAAATACGAGACCATATCCGAATTCGCCTATAGCAATCGCAGTGAATTGCCCGAGAGTGCGGGCAGCGGTGGCCGCTATATGGCCCGGTTCTTTATGCAGAACCGCGTGGAATGCATTACCGATCTTTCGCGCTGTATGAAGGTGTGCCGCGTGGTAAGCCAGCCTGTCGAAGGCGAGGAATTCCCGCTAACGCCGCTCAAGTTCCCGAACGAATACTTTTTCCGCGAGTACGAGTTCCTCGGGCCCGGCGCCGTGAGTTTCCGTAACTTCAAGCCCTGGAAGGCATCGCTCGACGACTTTTCGACGGTGCTGCGCTGGATGGAAATTTGCAACCTCAATTCGTTCGGAGCGGGACTCCTGAAAATCTGGGTTGTATCCTTCGACGTGCAGCTCGTGTACCCGGGCCTATATCGCTATTTGCCGCTCAAGAAGACGCTCTACCTGCGTACGAATTTCAAGGACCGCGACAAGTTCGCGAAGTGCCATCTGGACGGGGATTCGGTAAGGAATGTTTCGTTTGCGGTGTTGTTCTCTGCCGACCTGGAGGAAGCCTGCAAGATGCTTGGGGAGCGCGCCTACCGCTACCTGAACATGAACGCCGGCTACGTGGCGGAAATGCTGCGCGAATCGGCCCGCGGGCTCGGCAAGTTTGCGCGTCGCGAGCCGTTCTTCTGCGAACAGGATTTGAAGAAGGCGTGCAGGTTCCCCGAGAACGAAACGCTCCTTTGCGAAGTGCTGGTCGGACGTTAGTTTATATAAAATATGCTGCCTATAGCAGCGAGATGATTACCGGTGCGACGATGGCCGTGAATAGCCCTGCAAGCCCGATGGAAAGGCCGCTCATCGCCCCCTGCACTTCGCCCATTTCCATGGCCTTGGTTGTCCCGAGCGCATGGCTTGCGGTACCGATGGCTACTCCTTGGGCAACACTGTTCTTGATGCGGAAAAACTTGCATACGATGGGTGCCGTGACGGCCCCGGTGATTCCCGTGACCGTGATGGCGATGATGGTCACCGAAGGGATGCCTCCAATCTGTGCGGAAACCACGGAGCCCATGGGGATGGTGATGGACTTGGGCAGCAGAGAGAGCATGAGTATGCCGCTTAGCCCGAGTAGTTTGCAGAAGAATATGACGCACGCGATGGATGTGAGGCTTCCTATGGCGATGCCCGCCAGGATCGGCTTCCAGTAACTTTTCAGCTTCGAGATCTGCTTGTAGAGCGGGACTGCGAGAATGACGGTGGCGGGGGAGAGAAAGAGCGAAATGTAGTTTCCGCCGATATTGTAGCTTTCGAGGCTTATTCCGGTTGCAAGCAGGAACCCCACGATGAGCACGTTCGCGATGAGGATGGGATTCAGGATGGCGTATTTCCACTTTCTGCTCACGAGGACGCCGATTTCGAAGGCGACGAGCGTGAGGAGGATGCCGAACAGGGGGGTGTCGATGAGGACGCTCATTCCTTGCCCCCTTTTTCGCTAGGGGTTGCCCCGCCGGCGCCGTCTATGCCTGCGTTAGCCTTTTGGCCTTCGTGCCGCTCCTGCAGGCGTATCAGGAACTGCGTGGAAATGCCCGTCATGGCCATCGTAACGACGGTAAAAGCGATGCACATGGCCAGCAATAGGGGCCAGCGGCTCAGGATGTCTTCGCCTACGGCCATGATGGCGATGCTCGGGGGCAAGAAGAACAGGGGAAGGTACTTCAGGAATACGGTGGAAACGGTCGAAATATGCTCCAATTTGACGATTTTAAGGCACAGGAGGATAAGCAGCAGCACCATGCCGATGATGTTCCCCGGGAGGGGAATGCCTACGATGCGGTTCAGGAATTCGCCCGCAAGGCAGATGGCAAAGATGATGGCTAGCTGTACAGGGATCCTCATTTCGGGTGCAAATCTAGAAATTATTTTTTCATTTTCACCCTTAACGGGTTTTGTAAAAATTTCTAAATTTGGCGCCGTTCTTCCAGATCGGAGTGCAAGATGACCAACATTCACGCCAAGGAATCCTTCAAGAACTTCCTTTCGGGTGTCAAGGCAACCGTCACCCCGGAGTCCGTGAGGGCTCTTCGCAGGGGCTACACCAAGAAAAACTTCGTGAGCGACCTCATGTCGGGTGTCATCGTTGGCATTTTGGCGCTTCCGCTCGCCATCGCGTTCGCCATCGCCTCCGGCGTCGGCCCTGAACAGGGTCTCTACACGGCGATTATCGCGGGTTTTGCGATTTCCCTGCTGGGCGGCTCCCGCTTCCAGATTGGCGGCCCCACGGGTGCCTTCATCGTGATTGTCTACGGCATCGTGAGCCAGTACGGCTACGACGGCCTGGCATCTGCGACGCTCCTTGCGGGCATATTGCTCATTATTTTCGGGCTTGCGAAGTTCGGCGCCATCATCAAGTTCATCCCGTTCCCCGTGACGGTGGGCTTTACTGCCGGTATCGCCATCATTATCGCGCTTGGCCAGGTCCCGAACTTCTTCGGGCTGCGCTTTTTGGCCAAGGACCCTGCCGACGCCATCGGCAAGATCAAGCTCTATGCGACTTCCTTTGACACTGTTAATATATATGCCGTCATCGTTGGCCTCGTGGCGCTAGCCGTATGCATCCTGTGGCCCAAGATTACCACGAAGGTGCCCGGCTCCCTGATTGCGATTATCGTTGCTACCGTGATGGTGAAGGTCCTCGGCTGGGACGACCCGATTACGGGCCACGGTGTGGTGACCATCGGCATGAAGAACCACATTCCGACCGGTTTCCCGACTCCGCACCTGCCTAACATTAGCCTCGAGATGATGCAGAAGGTGTTCCAGCCGGCACTCACGATTGCCATTCTCGGTGCCATCGAATCCCTGCTTTCGGCAGTTGTGGCCGACGGTATGACCAGTACCAAGCACCGCTCCAATACCGAACTCTTTGGCCAGGGCGTGGCGAACATCCTTTCCCCGATTTTTGGCGGTATCCCGGCTACGGGTGCGATTGCCCGTACGGCGACCAACATCCGTAACGGTGCGGTGAGCCCGGTTTCGGGCCTGGAGCATGCGGTTGTCCTTCTCCTTATCATGCTCGTGCTCGGCAAGTATGCCGAAATGATCCCGATGGCGGCCCTCGCTGCAGTGCTTTTCCAGGTGGCGTTCAACATGTGCGGCTACCGCAGCTTTATCAAGATGTTCAAGGCCCCCAAGAGCGACGTCATCGTGATGCTCGTGGCCTTCTTCCTCACGGTGATTATCGACCTTACGGTCGCCATCGAAGTGGGCGTTTTGCTGGCCGCGGTGCTCTTCATCAAGCGCATGAGCGACGTTTCCGAGATGGAAACGGTGACCGAAGCCCTCAAGGAAGACGACGAGGAAGCCGCCCACAACGACTTGAGCCGCCAGGTGCCGAAGGGCGTGGTGGTCTACGAACTCGCCGGTTCCCTGTTCTTCGGTGCGGTCGACAAGTTCAAGGACACGATGGCGCGCATTTCCGACAAGCCGAAGATCCTCATCTTGCGTATGCGTAGTGTCTCGAGCATCGATGCCGCCGGTATCCAGATGATTGAAGATTTGCTTAGCCGTTGCAAGCGCGAAGGGACGCAACTCCTGCTCAGTGGCGTGCATGCCCAGCCGGTGGTTGCGCTTACTCGTGCCGGTGTCTTGAAGCAGCTTGGCGAAGAGAATGCTCTCGGTAACATTGATGCAGCACTCAACCGTGCCCGCGAACTGCTTGGCCTGCCTGTTGTCGATGCTTCTCACGAAGTGCAGCCGGCGCCTACGGTTTCCTGGGAAAAGAGCCTCGACAAGCCCTGGATGCCTGAGGAATCTAACGCGGCTATTGCCGAAGAGACTCCCGAAGTCATCGCCGAAAAGATGATGGACGAACCCATCGTCAAGATCGAAGAGAAATAACTTTTCTGTTTTTTTTGTGACAAGCCCTGTTTTTTTGGGGGCTTTCTTCCCGTTTGGGTTGTGCCCGGTGCGTTTGGATGTGAGCCGTGTCGCAGTGTGATTTGCGTTACTTGTAATTTGGAATATTCCATTTTATATTTGGGCTACAATCAAAAAACAAAAGGGAATCGGGATGAAAGCACAAATCATGAAAGACCTCGCCTCCACCACGTTCTTTGCAAACTTCATGGTCACCTTTATGGGTGTGACCCTCTATCTCTTGAATACTCTTACGTAGAGACTCCCAATCAAAATCCAAAAAGGAACGGTCACGCGGCCGTTCCTTTTTGTTTTGGTGAAATCTGTTTTTTTTGTCGCAAGTCAATGTGAGCCACGTCGCAGTGTGATTCGCCTTACTTTGAAACTGCGTCGCGCAAATCTATATTACAGACATAAAGGAAAGGGATTGAATATGAAAACTAAAATCATCAAGGATTTCTCCAAGCCGACCTTCATCGCGAAATACATGGTAGCATTTATGGGTGTTACGCTCTTCTTGCTCAGTTCTGTAGTTTAAAAACCTAATCGACTCCCTCCAAAAAAAGGCAGCCCGTTTCCACCTGGGCTGCCTTTTCTGTATGCTTTTCAAATTTTTTTATTGGATATTTTGCAACAGGCGCTTTTTGGCGGGGGAATCCGGCAGTGGGTAGAAGGTCTCTTTCGCGAAGCTCGAGATGAGCATCTTCTTTGCGGTCTCCTGCGGGATTCCGCGGCTCACCAGGTAGAACATCTGTTCGGCGTCGAGTTCGCCCACGGTATTGCCGTGCGTGCATTCCACGTCGTCGTGGTAAATCTTGAGCACCGGCTTCACGGAGACGGAACTGTCTTCGGAAAGAAGGATGGTGTTCACGAGCTGGCTGGAGTTTGCCTTGGTGCACCCGTTACCCACGATGACGCTGCCGTCGTAGCTGGCGCGGGAACTGCCGTCGAGCAGGTTCCTGGAAAGCTGCGTGCTTGTCGTCTCGGGGGCGTTGTGGTAGATATGCAGCCTGTGGTGGCTTTCGGCGTTACCGCTGAGCACGTTAAGCGTGCGGATTTCGAAATTGGCGCCCTCGGCATTCAGGAAGGTGTCGATGCTTACGCGGCTAATGCCGTTCCCGCGTTCGATGGCGGAGAACCTCACCGTAGATTTCGCTGCCTGCGAGATGCGGAAGTGGCGGAAGCGGAGCGGAAGGTCGTTTGCCGGGTTCGCGAAGAATATTTCTACGTCGGCGCCTTCGCCCACGTTGATGTCGAAGCGTTCGGCGTCGAGTGCGTGCAATACTTTGTTGTCGAGAATCTCGATGCTCGCCTTCGCGCCTTTGCCGATGTTCAAGACGGTGTGCCCGAAGTCGTTGTTGCACTTGATGAGTGCCATCTCGTTTGCGCCATCGGGAATATCCCTGACCATCGGGCGTGCGTTTTGTGCTATCGGGAGAAGTGCTGCGAAGTCGGTTTCTTGTGAAAAGTCCTCATCGCAGGTGCACGCATCGGGGAACTCCGGCGCGGGAATCTTTGCTATGGGGAAGAATGTCCACAGTTCGTCGTTACGACGGGGCATTCCGAGTTGCTTGATGCGGGAGAGTGCGTCCATTACTTCTCCTCGATCCAGTCGTAGCCCTGTTCTTCGAGCTTCAGGGCGAGTTCCGGCCCGCCGCTCAGGATGATTTTGCCGTGACGGAGCACGTGCACGTAGGTGGGCTTGATGTAGTCCAGCAGGCGCTGGTAATGCGTCACGAGGATGACCGCCTTCTCTGGCGTCATGATGTGGTTGATTCCGTTTGCGACGATGCGGAGCGCGTCGATATCGAGGCCGGAGTCTGTTTCGTCCAGGAAACTCACCTTCGGGTCGAGAATCGCCATCTGGAGGATTTCGTTACGCTTCTTTTCACCGCCGGAATAGCCGTCGTTCACGCCGCGGTCGCGGTAGCGTTCGTCCATCTCGAGCAGTTCCATCTTTTCGTCGATGAGCTTCTTGAACTCGTCGTCGTTTATTTCGGGCTGTCCGAGGTAGGCGCGCTTGCTGTTGAGCGCCATCTTGAGGAATTCCACGTTGTTTACGCCGGGGATTTCTGTCGGGTACTGCGTGCTGATGAACAGCCCGGAGTTTGCGCGTTCGCTGATTTCCATCTCGAGCAGGTTCTTGCCGTCGAGTTCCACGGAACCACCGTCTACGTGATAGGCAGGGTGGCCCATGATGACCTTCGAAAGGGTACTCTTGCCTGAACCGTTCGGGCCCATGATGGCGTGGACTTCGCCGGGTTTTACCTCGAGGTCGATTCCCTTGAGGATCTGTGTCCCGTCTTCGATACTTGCTTTCAGGTTCTTTATCGATAACATATTTTTATCCTTTCGTGACGGAGAGGGTATTGATTAAAGGTGTCTTGCTTCTGATGAGCTGGTCGGCGAGCATGTCGATGGAAAGCCTGCCATCCTTGTACTGCCTGTCGAGTTTTTCCATGTTCTGCATGAACTTGTTGAGCTCGATTCGCTTCTGCACTCCCTCTGGCGTGTCGAGCGCGATGCTTTTGCGAAAACGGTCGCACAGCCTGAAGGTGAGCACCATGAGGCTTTCGTAGAGCTCAATGATTTCTTTCGGGGGCGTCCACGATTCTTCGGGCAGGTTCTCCATGAACTGCTTGAGTAGTGGAGATAGCTGCTCGTACAGGACTCTCGGGGAGAAGTATCCCGTTTCGCTGTAGATTGCGATAATCGTGTTCACGAATTCCTCGATGAGGGAGGATTCGAAGAACTGTATCCCGCTGGCGGCAAGTTCTACGTCGAAATATTCGCAGGCGCGGTCTATCAGGGTGGGGTTGCTCACGAGCAGGTTCGCGAAGCGGATTTCGACCGGCGGGAGGATTTCCCACGGGATGCGCTCGGGCTCGGGGGCCGGCGGCATTTCACCGTATTCCGCAAGTTCTGGGCTTGGCTGCGGTTGGGGCGCGGGAGCCTTGGGCGCCCTCTGCGGCTTGATGCTCTGTATGCCTTCCAGCGAGCGGGTGGTGTTGAAACGTTCCGAGATGAGCTTCACATACTGGTTGCGCAGTTCGCTGTCCTGGATGCTCTTGACGATGGACTTGACGTAGGTGACAAACGAGGCTCGCGATTCGATACTGCTTAGATCTTTTTTGCGGGCGAGATAGCTGAGCCAGTCTTCGGCATTTTTCAGTTGCTCGCGAAAGGCGTCGGCACCCTGCTCGTTCACGAAGTTGTCGGGGTCTATCTTGGTGCCGTCGGGGCGCGAGAGCGCAAAAATTCTTGGGTTGATGCCTTTGGGAAGTACGATTTCCAGCGAGCGCATTGTCGCCTTTTGGCCTGCGGCATCACCGTCAAATACGAGGTAGGCGGTTTTCGCGTAGCGGGCGAGGATATTTGCGTGGAATTCGGTGAGCGCGGTTCCCGATGCCGCGACCACGTTCTGCACGCCGCCCTGGTAAAGGCTGATGAGGTCGAAGTAGCCTTCGACGATGATGACCGCGTTTTCTTTGGAGATGGCGGCGCGGCTGTGGTTCAGGCCAAACAGAATTTCGCTCTTGTTGTACAGCGCCGTGTCCGGGCTGTTCATGTACTTGGGGCGCTCGAAGCCTTCTTGTTTCGGGGCCAGGTCGCGCCCGCCGAAGGCGACTACTACGCCGGATTGGTTCTGGATGGCAATCATCAGGCGGTCGCGGAACTTGTCCGAGATGCCACCGTTCTGCTTTTCGGTGGCTAGGCCCGCCTTCACGCAGTCGCGGGGCGAAAAGCCGTTCTTCGCGGCGTAGGCAATGAAGTTTTCGCGCCCGTCGGGGGCATAGCCGATGTGGAATTCCTTGCGCGTCTTCTCGCTGACGCTCCGCTTGGCGAGGTACTCGAGTGCCTTGGGGCTGAGCGTGAGTTGCTGCTCGAACCATTCGCAGGCGAGTTCATTGAGCTTGCGCACCATCGCGCGTTCTTCGGTGACCTCGGCGTTCTCCTTCGAAGCAAATTTCGGCAGGTCGAAACCCACGAAGTTTGCGACCCATTCCACCGCACCGTTGAAGTCAATTTTTTCGTATTCTTGTACGAATTTGAACACATCGCCGCCGGCACCGCACGCAAAACACTTGTAGTAGCCTGCGGTTGGGTTCACATTCATGGAGGGGGAGTGGTCGTCGTGGAAGGGGCATACGCCCACGTAGCGGTTTGTACCCGTGCGCTTCAGCGGCAAGAACTGCTGGATCACAAGCGAAATATCTGCTTGCGACTTGAGCTGCTGAATGACTTCTTCCGGGTAAAAGGGCATGCGCCCAAAGATAGCAATTATTTGTCATCCCCGCGCAGGCGGGGATCTACTTGCTTATAATGTTTGCTACGAGGGGCGCTTCGCACGCTCACACGATCACTTCGTTTAAGTGTTCGCTTTGCGAATTGCCCCTCTCCGCAAAAAAAACGATAAAATCTCTGTTTGGGAATAGTTTATTGCTATGGCGCATGTAGGGAATGAGCGGCGGGAGGAAAACCTTGTGACTGTTAGTCCCTTCGGTTTTCCTTTAAACGGCTTTTTCTTATATTTTGGGTAGTGGGAAATAGGAGAAATTGTGGCGAATTTTATGTGTCATCCTAGAGTGTTGTCATCCTCGCGTAGGCGAGGATCCATGCATCTTGTACTTGCGCTTTTCTTGGCATTTTTCTTTGTCGCCTGTAGTGACGACGATAGCAGTTTCGCGACGCGGCCTTCGGGCGGGTCGTCGTCGAGCGTGTGCGAGGACTGCGATGACGGGTCTTCGTCCAGTAAAAAGCAGGGAGATGGCGGCTCGGAGGCCGCCATGACGAGCAGCAGTTCGGCAGAGTCTTCGTCGAGTTCGGTCACTTTAGCGACTCGGTGTAAGACAGAAAGTAAAGACAACTGCGAATACGGCGAGTTGGTGGATGACCGTGATGGTCAGACCTACAAAACCGTAAAGATTGGGGGCCAGGTATGGATGGTGGAAAACCTGAATTACGAAGTAGATTCTAGTTTCTGCTACAACGATTCTGTCGAGTATTGTGAGAAGTATGGTCGTCTTTATTTATGGAGCGTGGCAGTAGGCAAGTCGGAGAGCGAATGTGGCTATCGCAAAAGATGTTCATTGCCATCAGGAATCATTCAGGGTGTATGTCCCGGTGGTTGGCATTTGCCTAGTAGGGCCGAATGGGAAACTTTGTTCAACGCAGTCGACGGACAATCGAGGGCAGGCAAGGTGCTTAAGTCCATGTCTGGATGGGAAAAAAGTGGCGACGGCACGGATGCTTTCGGGTTCTCGACGCTCCCTGCTGGCGGCAGGTTCGGCGATAAGGGTTACGGCAACGAGGGCTATTACGCGAACTTTTGGAGTTCTACAGAGTACGATAGCTACGACGCGTACGGCATGGGCTTGGGTTACTACTACCTCAATGCGGACCTGGTCGGCTACGATAAGTACAACTGGTTCTCTGTTCGTTGCATCCAAGACTAAACAACTGCCTTGCTTTTCCAGCGGCCGCTGCGCCAGCGCCAGATGTTGGCAAACGAGCGGTAGAATTCGTCGCTTGCCATGCCGAGCCAGAGTCCGGGGAGGCCTAGCCCCACGACAAACGCGAGGATAAGCGAAGTCGCAAGCCCGAGCGTCCACATCATGCCGCTCCCGACAATTGCGGGGAACTTGGAATCGCCCGCGGCCCTGAGCGATGTGGTGAGGATATAGTTTATCGCCTTGAACGGCTGCACGGCTACGTCGCACCATAGGCAGATTTTTCCGAGCCTGAGAACTTCGGGATTGTCGGTGTAGAGCCGTAGCAGGTGCTCGCCCAAAAGTGCAACGATTATCGAGAGCAAGAGCCCGCTCGCGACGCCCACGGCGAGCGTCTGGTAGACGCGGCGGTTCGCCTTCACAAAGTCGTGCGCGCCCACGAGGTGTGCCACGAGAATCTGGTTTCCGCTGCCGAGGCCGACCCCGAGAATCACGGAAAGGGCGGCGAAGTTACCCGCAAATACGCGGGCGGTCATCGCGGTGGTGCCCACGTACACGACCATCGCGGTGATGAACACCTGGAATAGTTGGAAACTGATGGGCTCGGCGGCGGCGGGGAGGCCGATGCGCACCCAGTCGGGGAGGAGAATACGGGAACGCTTCCAGTCGCGGGCCCTGCTCTGGTGCTTTACCTTGAACTTGAGCACCATCCACAGAATGCACGAAGATATCAGCCACGAGAGCGCTGTGGCGAGGGCCACGCCGTAAACGCCCATCTTGGGGAGCCCAAAATATCCTTCGAGGAACACGACGTTCAGGGCGGCGTTACTCGCGATGGTGAGCGTGTTGCCCACGAGGTTCCATACGGTAAGGCCGTGCGTGGCGATGAGGGCGGTAAGGATGGTCTGTAATGCGCGGAAGGCAAAACCGAACGAGACGACGCTCAGGAACATCATCGCGTATTTCGCGGGTTCCTCGGTAAGGCCCATCCATTGCGGGATATGCCCCGAAAGCGGGAAGATGACGAGCGTGAGGGCGACCCCGAGCAAGATGCTCCCGAAGAGGACCATCGTCTGCGTGCTGCTCGCGTGGCTGTTCTGCTTGGCGCCGATGTACTGCGAGACGATGCTTGCGCCGGACTGCGCGAAGGCGTGGAGTGCGGTAAAGAGCGCCCCGAGAATCGGGAGCATGGCGCCGACGCCGGCGGCTGCGGTTTCGGAAGTGCGCGAGAGGAACCAGCTGTCCATCATGGGCTGGATCATGCCCACGGCGAACGTGAGGATAAGCGGCCAGGAGAGGCTTATCAGGGAGCGGTCTTTGACGTCTTTTTTGGGTCCGCGCATGGCACAATTTTAGAAATGGGAAGGGGCCCGCGAAAGAGCCCCGAACATAAATAATGGTTCCGCCTGTATACAGCTAAAACGTCATCCTCGCGTAGGCGAGGATCTTTTACTGGAGTTTCTTCCCCAGCGCAATCCTTGCTTCGCGGCGGATGAGGGCCTGGTCAAAACGGCGCTTTTCTTCGGCGGTTTCAGGTTCCACGGGGGCAGTGGCGGTGGGCCTGCCGTTGTCGTCGATGGCGACGAATGTGAAGTAGGCGTGCGCGACCGGAAGTTCGGCTCCGTTCTCGGGGTCGGTCTCGGTTATCTTGAGCCCGATTTCCATGGAGGTGTTGAACACGCGGTTCATGCTCGCGTGGATATTGAGGATGGTGCCGACCGCCGTCGGGCGGAAGAACCTCACTCCGTCGATGGAGACGGTGTTCACCTTGCGGCCTGCGTGCTTGAAGGCGACGATGCAGGCGGCTTCGTCCATGAGGCTCATCAGGTAGCCCCCGAAGGCGTTGTTCAGCGCGTTCGTGTCGACGGGGTGCACGATGGCGTGCGATTCCAGCGCGGACTCCGAGACCTTGCGGGGAGTCTTGTCGTTGGCGATTTTGGGTATCAGGCCTGTGTTTCTCATAGAACGGACCTCAACTTGTTTATGATAAAATCTACATCGGTAAAGGCGCAGACGGGGAGGCTTACTGCCTTTTGGCTCGCCATGATGGCGTTCTTGTTTTCGCAGCCCTGTGCGAGCCCCCTGAAGCAGGGCTGTTCGTGCAGCGGCTGCGGGTAGTGGATGCAGTGCGGGATTCCCGCGGCGTCCAACTTTGCGATAAACGAATTTCGGTCATCAGCCAGCACGGTGTACTGTGCGTAGGTGCTCGTGCATCCGTATTCGATGTGCTGCGGCACGATTTTTGCGCCGTCATTGCCGCCGGAAGCGCGAATACCCGCGTTGTATTCCGCGAAAAATTCGTCGTACTTGCGGGCGTTCTCGCGGCGCACCTTCAGTTCTTCTTCGAGGTGGCGGAGCTTTACCCGGAGTACTGCTGCCTGCAGGGCGTCGAGCCTGCTGTTCATGCCCAAGGTCTCGTGCAGGTAGCGTTCCCTGCTCCCGTGGTTCGCGATTTGACGGATTTTTGTGGCGAGTTCGTTATTCTGCGTGAATAAAGCGCCGCCGTCCCCGTAGCAACCGAGAGGCTTGCTTGGGTAGAAACTCGTGATGGAAATGTCTCCGAATGTGCAGGCATGTTGTGTGCCGGCGGTCGCCCCGAAGGCCTGTGCCGCATCTTCTATAACCCATAGCCCGTGTTCGTCTGCAATCCGGCGCAGTTCCGTGAATGGCGCGCACTGCCCGAACAGGTCCACGCCGATAATCCCGCGCGTCTTGGGGCCAATCAGCGCCTTCACGCTTTCCGGGTCAATCAGCAGCGTTTCGGGGTCGATGTCGGCGAACCGCGGTATGCCACCCAGATATGCCACGCTTTCCGCCGGTGCAATGAACGTGAAGTCGGGGACTATGACCTCGTCCCCCGGTTTGAGCCCGAGCGCCATGAGGGCGATGGTGAGGGCGTCGGTGCCGCTTGCGCATGCGATGGCCCTGGTTTCGGGTTCCGCACGGTCTTTTCCAGCAAAAGAGCCTTGCTTTCCGGCATCCGAATTCCCAGAATTGCAATAATCCGCAAGTTCCGCCTCCAGGGCCTTGACCTCCGGCCCGCCGATGTAGCATCCGCTGTCCAGAACGGCGCGTTCTGCGGCCTCGAGTTCTTCTCGATAGGCCTCTCTTTGCCCTGTCAGGTTCACGAATGGCATCATAATGCCCTAAATTTAGCAAATTTGGCCTATTCTAGGGGGTTGACAAATTCCCAATCTTTGCTATCTTTGTCCCTACAAAAAATTTTAAGTAGGTTTTACCCGGAGATATAAGGTGCCTCAACATCAATCTTGCAAAAAGCGTTTGCGTCAGGCCGAAAAGGCCAATGCCATGAACCGTGCAGCCCGCGCCGAAATTCGCGCAAGCCTCAAGGTCATCCGTACTGCTACCTCTAAGGATGCCGCCCTTGCCGAAATGCCGAAGCTTTTCCGTCTTCTCGACGTCGCTGCCAACAAGAGCCGCGCTGGCTTCAATGCCAACCGCGCTGCCAACTACAAGGCTAAGGTCGCAAAGCTCGTCAACGGTTTCGCCTAATCGGGCGTAACAAGGCTTGAAACGGTCTTAATACCGGTGCATTTATGTGCACCGATGTTTTCTGTTTTTAAACAAAACCCCGGATTGGCCCACGGGTGCGTGTAAGCCCTTTTTTGCGTTGACTAGCATACAGATACGCCATTTTTTTACTAGATTAGTCGCAAGTATCAAGGATTAGTGATGTCTTCAATCAATTTTGCTACACGCGAAATCAGTTGTAAGGTGGTCTATTATGGGCCTGGGCTTAGTGGCAAGACCACGAACCTGCAGGTAATCCACCAGAAGATGCCTTCGGACAAGCGTACGGACATGGTGTCCCTCGCAACCGAAGGTGACCGTACGCTGTTTTTCGATTTCCTTCCTCTCAATCTTGGTGATATCAAAGGCTTTAAGACTCGTTTCCAGTTGTACACGGTTCCCGGTCAGGTCTACTACAATAGCACGCGTAAGCTTGTGCTCCGCGGTGTAGACGGGATCGTGTTTGTCGCTGATTCGCAGCGCTCCCGTCAGGCTGAGAATTTGGAAAGTCTCCAGAACCTGCGCCAGAATTTGCAGGACTATGGCATGGACTTGGACGACATGCCCTTCGTGTTGCAGTACAACAAGCGCGACATGGAAAACGTATTTACCCTCGACGAGATGAATGCGGAACTCAACCTCCGTAACGTCCCGTTCTTCCCGGCAACGGCACACAACGGAAAGGGCGTGGTGACTACGCTCAAGACCATCGCCATGCTGGTGATTGAAAAGTTCAACGTCAAGCAAGGGTTCCTCCGCAAGGCTGCCGAGAGTGTGAACAACACCGGCGTGCACGACGTGAGCCTCACCAAGGAAGGCGTGTCTGTTTCCCAGGCCGCTCCTGCGGCTCCTGCACAGCCCGCCGCTCCTGCTGCCCCTGCTGCAACGCCTTTCAAGATGCCGTCGTTTGCGGCCAAGCCCCCCGTGGGTGGCATGGCGTCCGGTGGTGCTAGTCCGTTCCAGAAGCCGGTGTCCTCCCCGTTTGGCCGTCCGCGTGCGACTCCGCAGCCGCCGCGCATGCCGACGTTTGGCCGTGCGGTTGATCGTGGCAATGCCGAGGTCTCGGACGATGAAATTGAATTGCGTCCGTACGTGCCCAAGAAGAAGTAGTTGGTTTTAAACGGTTATAGCAGGTTTGAATGAGCGACTTTACGATTTTTTCTGATGATGTGGGGAAGGTTCGCCGGTTGATGCTTGCTTACCAGGCTAGCGTCAAGGCCGACTACATTGTCCTTTGCCACCGCGACGGTTCCATTATCGCCGAAGTCGGTACGCTCGGTATCGACGCCACTCCGCTCGCGGTCCTTAGCACAGCGTCGTTCGACTCCGCACGCCAGGTGGGCATGATGCTTGGCGGCGAGACGTTCCAGTCTGTTTCGTACTCGGGTGAGAAGCGTTCCATCTACATATCCCCCG
Source organism: Fibrobacter sp. UWR2 (assembly GCF_002210285.1). Lineage (NCBI taxonomy): Bacteria > Pseudomonadati > Fibrobacterota > Fibrobacteria > Fibrobacterales > Fibrobacteraceae > Fibrobacter > Fibrobacter sp. UWR2. The sequence goes on from NZ_MWQE01000001.1 coordinate 666,737, forward strand.
TAGACGAGGCTTTACTGCTGGTGCAGGTGTTCCCCGGTTCCAGGCTCCCGAACCGCATCGACGACTTCAACCGCCTGCTTGTCGAAAAGCTGGTGGACGCTGTTCCCGCTTTCACCCAGAACACAAGTAAACTCAGGTAAAAGGGGTTTACCGTGGCAGGCCTTCCGCCACTTCGCAAGTTAAGAAAGACGACGGCTGTTGTTGCTCTCGTCTTTTTAGGTTTTTTTGCGCACCGCATCGTCAACTTCTGGATGGACGACGCTTCGCTCCAGAGCTTCTCGGGTGCCGAACTCTCGCCCTCGCAGAGCGTTGTCTGCCGCGACGTTGTGCGCGGTACGCCTTTCGGTGTCGACAGCGTTTTCGAGGAGAACACGAGGCTGTACTTCTATTCCACGATATCGAACTCCATGCGCTATTCTTCCGATACGCTTCTGCATATCTGGTACTGGGGTACCGACACTATCCAGACGGAACGCTGCATCATCAAGGCGGCGGAATTTCACAAGGGCCTCGACGAGAAGGAGTCATCGCAATCCGGGATAGGCGTTTGCCATACGGAGATTGCCCCGAAACTCCTGAAGCCGGGCGAGTGGAGTGTAGACCTTGTTGCGGGGCGCAAACTGCTTTCGAGCAGGCAGTTCCGCATTGAACCCAATAGGTAGTCCCGATGAGGCGTTTGCTGCGGTCAGGCGCCCTGCTCTTTTGTTTGCTCGCGTTCCCGGCGGGGGCGTTTGCTCTCGATATAGATTCGCTCCCGGTTTGGAATCCGGATAAACTTTTGAACAAGGTTGAAACTGCGGCGCCTCCCGACACGGTGCAAGTGACGAATAATCTGGAAACGCATGGTTACAAGACCATGCAGGTGACGGTGGGCGATGGCGATACTCAGGTCGATCAACAACTCAAACTCTCCATTCAGGGAATTGTGGGCGATAGCGTCGCTATAGACGCCTTGCTCAGCGATGTGGACCGCAAGGCGGGCGACCAGACGACGGCGACGCTCCAGGAGGTGGACCAGGTCTATTTCAGGGCGACCTCGCGGCACTGGATGCTCCACTTGGGCGACTTCACATGGAAGGATGCCGACCTGGGACTTTTTTCGCTGGAGCGGACCTCGCTTGGAGGTATGGTTGGATTTCGTACAAAGTATTCTGATGCGCGGGCGGCCGTCGGCACAGATGAGGTGAGTCGCATTGTACGTACTTTTGCGGGAGTGAGCGGTCAGCGCGAAGGCTATGCCCTGGGTGATGACGGCGGCTACATTTCGGTTGTCCCGCAATCCGAATCGGTATGGATAAACGGCGAAAAACTCGTGCGCGGCAAGGATTACGAGGTGAACTATGCCGGCGGTCTCTTGAATTTCAAGGGCCTGCGCATGCCCGGAATCGAAGACGAAATCCGTGTGGAGTACGATGCCTACGAAGATGACAACGTGATGAACCTCTATGCGGCGGCTGGCAAGTACCGCCACCCGAATCTCTATTTGGATGTATCGGGCTTTAGGCTCGAAAACGACGTAGACCGCCTCAAGAAGGGCGTGTGGACCGACGAAGACTATGCGATGCTCAAGCGCGATGATGGAAGTGAATTTGTCCGTGAAGATAGTCTCGGGGCGCTTCCGCGGCCAGCAAAGACAGATATGGCGGGCGCGAGGTTGCGCTTCCAGGGGCAGCATCGCTATTTTCTTGATTTTGAACTGGCGATGTCGCGGCGCGATACCAATACCGTTTCAGATGATATCGGAGGCCCTGAAGGGCGCGCTTTCCGCTGGTTCCTGACTACGGATTCCTCGTCGGCGATGAAGAATTTCCCGGTGGCCTTTTCGGTATATGGGAACTATGTAGAAGAGGGCTTCAATATTTCGGAATTCAAGGGTGACGATGACGACTGGAATTCGTACAAGCTAAAGGACGAGTGGGATTTAGACAGTTCATTGCTTTCGCGAGGGAATTTTAGGCACGATGAATTTTCGTTGCGGGTCCGCTTGGGGCCGGAATGGTTCGGTGATCTGTCGTGGGGGTGTCGCCAGGGCGATAATCTGGACTGGAGTTCTTCGCGCTTGAAGGGTAGCCTGACACATAAACGGGAGCGCAGTGTGGGCGAAATTTCCCTAGTGTATGTGCAGAGTGCGACAGATGTGGAACGTGAACGTTACCAGTTTTCATTCTCCGAAAAATTTATCCGCGGGCTTATCCAGCCGATTGTTACTGCGGACGTCCGTTATACGGAGCGTGACAGCGCTGCGTTAAATGACGCGGAACTTTCGGTAAGGGGCAAGGTGGGAACTCTGCTTGAGGGGAACACCTGGAATGTACGCGAGGCTGTTGAAATCTGGGATATTAGCCATGGTGGCGATTCCTATTTTGAAACGGGCGAGGAAACTTTTGACGACTGGGTCGATTCGTTGAGGCAGATAAGGTGGGTCCAGTCCGCGGAAATTCATTTCAAGAATATCGAACTTACTCATTTTCTTCAGTACGAACACCGCGACTTGGAGGAATCTGCCGAAGAACATGCCTGGACGGGTGAATTGAACGCACGATTTGGCAATAGCAATTCCGGACTCACAGGGACTATTTCGCACAAAATGGGGCTCACCGAAGAACAGACCTATACCGCCATCTACAAGGCTGTTGCGAAGGGGACAGGTGACGTGCGCTACGACAGTTTGACGGGGACGTTTATCGAGGGTGTGGATAACGGAGACTTTGTCTATGAAGGTATGGGCCGTAATGATTCTGTCGGGGCGGTGCTCGCCTCGAATGCATCGTTTAGTGCTAGCCTCGAGTGGATTCCGGGCAGGACCTTTGGCATAAATCACGGAATCCTTCGCGATATCAAGCTGGGCGGCACCTTTAATACGGTTACCGAAGATACTACGGGCAAGATAATTTACTTCCCGATGGTGTTGCCTTCGACGCTTCACGACTTTACTTCGGGGTCAATACAGTGGACGGGGAATGTGGAATGGGCTCACCCTTCGGGAGCAATGATTGCGTACAGGCCATCCGCCTCGTTCGACAAGAAACTTTCGGCTATCGAGTATTATGAATCGCTTTTCCATCACGAAATTGCAGGTGGTTACAGGATTAACGATAACCATTACGTGGCTGCGGAAGCCTTTATGGAAGATGTTGAACTGCAGGCCTTGCAGGATTTGGAATGGAATATCAGGAGCATCGCGGGCCGTTACCGTTTCAGTTTTTTGGACGGATTCAGCCTGGAACCTGGGGGCCGCTACCGCTATGGCGAAGGTGAAGACCGCTATGCCGCCGGTTTCGATGCCTACCTCTGGGAAGCCTGCTTGCGGTTTGGTTACACGAAGTCTAAGCGCTTCGACGGGTTCGTGCGTTTCTCGACTGTCCAGGTAGAAACTGGTGGCGATGTTATCCCGTACCAGATGATGTCGGGCTACAGCGATGGGACCACGTTCCGCCTGGAAACATCCCTTTCGTTTACCTTGAACCAGAATATTTCTTTTGGCCTGCATTACATTTTGCGCTTTGGCGATGCCGAAGAGAATATTTTCCAGAAGTTGAGTACAGAAGCGAAGGCGGTGTTTTGATGAAAAATGTGAAGTGTGTGATGTGTAATGTGGAATTTGTAGTTTAAAGAAGATGAAACGGTTGACGATATACATATTGCTGCTTGCAGCCTTCGCGATGGCGAAGGGCGAGGGCGTGTGTACCGTCGACAGCATCGCTTGGGCCGGAGAACATTCTGAATTTGACGAACTGCAGATGAATGGCGCGAAGGGCGAGCCCTGTGACGCCTGGAAACCGCTGGCAGATAAACTTGTCCGCTATTACGAGAATAACGGCTTTATTGCGGCGCGCGTGCAGGGCGACGTAGCTGAAGCCGGCGGGAAGGACGCAGGCGGAAAAGGTGCCGGCGGGAAGCACGTGTTGACGCTGGAACTGGACCGCGGTTCTGCCTGGGTGTGGGCGCCTGCCGAAAACTTGGATTCCAGCGGGACAAAAGCGGACGTGTTCCGGCGACTTGCCGGCATTGTAGAAGGCGCGCCCGTTTCCCTTACGGACTTGGAACGCAGCGAACGCAGGCTTGCACGCATCGGCTATTTCGACAGGACGGCTCCCGCGCGCCTCTACCGCGATCCGTCGCGTAATAGGATTTTCCCCGCATACAGCATGCGCAAGGCGAACGTTTCTACGGCAGAAGGTGTGCTGACCTATTCGAGCGAAGAAAATGTCTGGGAGGGCAAACTGGATGTAAGCCTCTTCAACATCGCGGGGACGGCGCGCGACCTGCAGTTGGAAGGCTTTACCGGCGAAGACTCTCGCCATCTTTCGGGCTACTACAAGGAACCGTGGATTCTCGGGACCGCTTGGAATGTAGTGCTGCGCGGGAACTTCGACGAGGAGACGGTTGAAGACTCTACCATCGAGAGGGTTATCGTGGGCGAGGTGGGCATCACGCGCGATATCGGGTTCGATTTCAGCATCGGCGTGTATTTCGGTATAAGCGAAGACGATAAGCATTCCTCGTTCGAGATGTCGTATGTGTCGCTCGACAGGTTTGTTTTGCCCCGCAGTGGCTGGCGCCTGAATGCTTCTGCCACATGGAAAATGGCCCGACCCGATTCGCTCGATAACTTCTTGTCGGCGAAGGCGAGCGTGGTGGCGTATTACCCGCTGTATGGCAACTTCATCAGCCGCTTCTCGGGTATGGCCGGCGGAATATTCCCGAGTGGAGCAACGCTCCGGCGCACAGACTTGTTTGCGCTTGGCGGCCCGGGCGATTTCAAGGGAATGCATTATCGCTCTCTGCGCAGTCGCGCCTACGGCCTTTCGGAACTTGCTATCCTGTGGCAGGACGGTTATGACCTGAGCATCGAGGCGTTCTACCAGCCGGGACTATACCGCAGGCTCGCACCCGGCCACGGCTGGGCACGCGAACAGAATTACGGTGTGGGCTTTACGCAGTACCGCGGAAATTGGAGCATCAACCTGTATTACGCACTGCATAACGGCAGCGACTTCCTCGACGGTATCATCGGCTTCGGCGTAAAAACGTTGTTCTAGATGGAGCTCGTCATGCTCGCGAGCCTTTCTTTCGTCATGCTCGCGAAGGCGAGCATCTTTTACACAGGCGTCTTGCTCTTTTCACCCGCAATTTCCCTCACCAACTTCGGCACGAGGTATCCGGGCAGGCGCTTGCGGATTTCTTCAATCAGCGCGCGAGCGTTTTCATCGCTGACTTCAAAGTGCGCGACGCCGTTTGCGTGGTCCAGCTGGTGCAGGTAGTAGGGGAGCACGCCCTGCGTGAACAGCTTGCGGCTCAGTTTTTCGAGGGTCTCGGCGCTGTCGTTCACTCCCTTCAGGAGCACGCTCTGGTTCAAGAGCGTCCAGCCGGAGTACTTCAGCTGCCCGAAAACCATCTGCGATTCCTCGTCGAGCTCGTCCGGATGGTCTACGTGTGCCGTAAGTACGCACTCGAAGCGTGCGGGCAGTTCGCGTAGCAGTTCAAAGTGCTGCATCGCCACATCGGGCCGCATTATGGGGAGCCGCGTGTGGATGCGCAGTGTGGTGACAGAGCCGTGCATGGCAATCGCTTCCACCAGGTCGCGGAATTCTCCGGGGCCCAGCATGAGCGGGTCGCCTCCCGAAAGGATGACTTCCCAGATGTCGCTGTGCGTGTCGAGCCAGTCGCTCACCTGCCGTGCCACATCGGGTATGTTCTGGAAGGGGTAGTTCTTACGGAAACAGAAGCGGCAACGCGCACCGCAGGTGGCGGTCGAGACAATCAACGCCCGCCGGTCGTATTTCTGGATGACGCAGTCCGCCTTGCCCGCGGGCAGGTCGCCTACCGGGTCGTCCACGAATCCGGCGACATTTTCGCGCTCGGCAACATGCGGCAGGATTTCGCGTAAAAGTGCTTCGGGCTCGCCCGCCTTCTTGATTAGGTCGGCGTAGTGCCTCGAGCACACAAAGGGAAACTTGGGGCTTAAGTCTAGTTTGCCGTGCGGGGCCGCATTTGCGACGGCTGCCGCGCATTCCGGGCCCAGATATTCCAAAAAATCAGAAATTTGCGTGAAAACTTTTGTGGCGTCGTCCATTATATTGCTAAATTTAGAATCAAAATCAACAAGAGGATAATATGGGTACTGTAAGCACCAACGAATTCCGCAAGAAGTTAAAAATCATGGTTGATGGTCAGCCGTACGAAATCATCGAGAACCAGTTCGTGAAGCCGGGCAAGGGCCAGGCCTTCAACCGCGTTCGCATCAAGAACCTGGTGACTGGCCGTACTCTCGAACGTACTTGGAAGAGCGGCGACACTGTCGAAGAAGCCGACGTGACCTACACCGAAATGACTTACCTCTACAACGACGGTTCTACCTGGTACTTCCTGGACAATACCACTCAGGAAACTATGGAAATCGCCAAGGAAGCTCTCAACGGCTGCGAAGTGTGGCTGCTTGACGGCGCTACCGTCGAAGTGACCTGGTGGAAGGACCCGAAGAGCGGTTCTACGCTCCCCATCGAAGTCATCCCGCCGACCTTCGTCGACCTGATGATCGTGGAAGCTCCTCCGGCAGTGCAGGGCAACACCAGCGGTAACGTGATGCGCGAAGCCATCCTCGAAACCGGCGCCAAGGTGATGATCCCGCTGTTCATCGAGAACAACACCAAGATCCGCGTGGACACCCGCGACGGTTCTTACCTCGAACGCGCGAAATAAGACCGCTCGTTCGTCGTTTCGGGTGCGGAACCTCCGGTTCCTCACTCGCTCTCGCAACCACGCTCGGTTAATACCGAGCGCTTGTTGCTCACGGTAATTTTAGCGTGTCATCCTGGAGCGCGTAGCGCGATAGGATCCATACAAATTTCGCCTCGTCCTTGCGACGGGGCTTTTTGTTTGTGTTGCCCCATCAAAATGGTCGCTTTAGGGTGTTGGGGCATATAAAATGATTGAAAAATGGTTTTTATACGCCCCTTTGTTATGTTGTGTGTAGCATTTGTGGCTATTTTGCAATTTTCGGGCGTATAAATCAAGCTCATTGTTCTGTTTTATATGCCCCTTTGGTGTTTTGATGCGAGCCTTTGAGCTGTTTCGCGTATAAAGGGGCGTATAAATCGCGTTGTTTTGCCGGTTTTATACGCCCTGAGGCTAAAATCAGGCTTCTTTTTTGTTATGTTTTGCCTTGAATAGGTATTTTAAGGAGGATATATGCGTTCCCTTTGGCTTGGAGTTCTTGTTTGTGCAGCGATGTTTGTCGCCTGCGGTGACGACGGCAGCGATTCTGCGACTCGGCCCTCGGGCGGGTCTTCGTCGAATTTGGTTTCATTGGCGACTCCGTGCAAGACTGAAACGGAAGACAACTGCGAGTACGGCGAGTTGGTGGATGGCCGCGATGGGCAGGTTTACAAGACTGTGTCTATCGGCACGCAGATCTGGATGGCTCAGAACCTCAACTACGAAACAGCAAATAGCTACTGCTACAACGATAACGCCAGCAACTGTATCAAGTATGGGCGCCTTTACACATGGGCTGCTGCCATGGACAGCGCTGGTACATGGAGTGCGAATGGTGAAGGTTGCGGTGATGGAAAAACGTGCTTGGAGAGAAATCCAGTGCGTGGAGTTTGTCCCGAGGGCTGGCACCTGCCTAGCAAGGACGAATGGGAAACCTTGTTCACGGCAGTCGATGGAAAATCAACCGCAGGGACAAAACTCAAGTCTACGTCCGGGTGGAACAGAAACGGCAATGGCACGGATGATTTCTCGTTTTCGGCGCTCCCTGCTGGCAAAAGGTATGGTAGCGATGGGTATTACAGCAACGCGGGCGACTACGCGTACTTTTGGAGTGCTACTGAGTGGACGGGCAATTTCGCGTACAACATGTATTTGTACTACGATGGCGCGAGCTGGAGCGTCATAGTCAAGTACTACGGGTATTCTGTCCGTTGCCTCAAAGACGATCCCTAACTTTTTCAAAAAGTTTACGCATTGACAATCTGTCTATGGAACAAGGGCGCTTCGGGCGCCTTTTTCGCGTTTTGGAGGGTAGATTTAGAGTGTTGTTTGAAAGGAGTATGTATGGGATTTTTTAAACAACTCTCACGGTTTACGTCCGTGGCGTGTCTTGCCGCGGGCTTCATTGCGTTCGGGACTGCGCCTGCAGAGGCCGCTCCGGACCCGAACTTCCACATCTATATTGCGTACGGCCAGTCCAACATGGGCGGCACTGCCGATGCCCAGAGCGCCGACAAGGTCGAAAATTCGCGCTTCAAGATTTTCGCGACGCAGAAATGTTCGGGCAAGGGCCGCAACACGCTGGGCGAGGTCTACCCGGCGGTGCCATCGCTCTTCAACTGCGGCAACACGATCTCCATTGCCGACTGGTTCGGGCGCACTATGGCCGACAGCATGCCCGACGTGACCATCGGGATTATCCCGGTCGCGGTGGGTGGCGCAAGCATCAAGCTTTTTGACCAGGACCAGTACGCGAGTTACCTCTCCACGGCGGAGGATTGGCTGAAGAACTACGCGAAGGAATACGCGAGCGACGGCAACGTCACCAAGACGATTATCGATATCGCGAAGAAGGCTCAACAGGTGGGCGTTATCAAGGGCTTCATCTTCCACCAGGGCGAAACCGACGGCGGCTACCCGGACTGGCCGAAAATCGTGAAGAAAACCCGCGACGATATCCTCAAGGCGCTCGGCATGAGTTCCGATACGGTGCCGTTCGTGGCGGGCGAACTCCTGCGTTCGGGCTGCTGCTATTCCGACCGCGTATCGAAACTCCCGAATTCGATGGACAATACCTATTACGCGTCGTCCGAAGGCCTTGACGGCAACGGCGTGGACCGCTACCACTTCGGTCACGATGCCTACGTGACGTTCGGCAAGCGCTATGCGGAGCAGATGCTCAAGGCAATCAACCGCGCTCCGATAGTTCCCGAACCGCAGAAGCCGTTCAAGGGCAAACCGTTTGAAATTCCCGGCAAGATCGAGGCAGAAGACTTCGACATTCCGGGTGTCGGCTCGGGCAACGACTCCTACAAGGAAAACGATTCCGAAGACCATGGCGGTACCAATTACCGCGAAGGGACGGGCGTCGACATTTACAAGAAGGCGACGGGGTACATCGTGGGTTACAACCAGGAAGGCGAATGGCTCGAATACAGCGTGAATGTCAAGGAAGCGGGCGAGTACGCTTTCTTGGCGGCGGTTGCATCCGCAAACGAGACTTCGGGCTTCCAGATGTCGCTCGACGGCAAGAATATCACCGACGTGATCTCTGTCCCGAAAAACGAAGGCGAGGACAACTACGATGACTACAGTAAGGTTATGGCAAAAGTGGATCTTCCCGCGGGCGAACACATATTGCGCTTTACGGTAACCGGTTCCTGGATGGACGTGGATTACTTTGTGTTCGGAGAAGACGAAATCGTTTGCGTTGATAAATGCACAGACTTTGTAAGGCCTGCGCTATCGCATGCGACCGGAGCCGAAAGCTACCGCATCTTCGACATGAACGGCAACTATCTGGGAGAGGTGCGAGCCTCTGGAATGCAGGAACTACGGGCCAGCGCGAAAACCCTCGTGAAGACCGGCGGCATGTTCATTGCGAAATCCCGCGCAGGTTCTGCGACGATACGCGTGACGAAATAATTAGCGATTGTGCGTTCAGTTAGAGACCGAGCGATTTCCTGAACACCCGGGCGACTTCGTCCGGGTTGTCGCTTTTTAGCCAGCTGAGCGTCTCGGTGCCGCGGTAACTCCACGCGAAGATGTTGTCGATACCTGCGGCGCGGCTCTCTTCGACAGCAATCGCGAGGTCGTTCTCGCGGCCCGCTTCAATCTGGTACGCCTTCACCCACATCTGCACGGCCTTCCCATACTTGCGGGCGACATCCACTAACTTGCGCGCGGTTTCCGCATACTTCTCGCGGACCCATTCTTCGGTCGCCCCGCGTTCCCAGTACGGGTCGCTTGCCACTTCGTCTACGCTTTCAAGGCCTGCAACGCGGCTCCAGTCGTCGAGCCCCGCGGGGAACCACGGCGGCAGCATGCACACGCAGTTCCGCTTCCCGCGGGCGTGCACGTCCTCAGTCATTTCCTTCAGAAAATCAATGAGCGAATCTTCGCGGAATTTTTTCACATCGTCGGTGAGTTCTGCGGGCATCTCGTACCCGAAGCGTGCGCGGAACAGCTCGCGACACTTTTCACAGCGGCAGCTCCAGTTGCTAAGCCCGCCCTTCTCGAAATAGAAGTGCGGCTCATCCCAGAAAATCGTATCTACTTTTGTCGCGCAAACGGATTCAATCCACTTGTGCATGTACGCGCGGAATTCCGGATGGTTCGGGCAGGCGGCCACCTTGGGCTTGCCGTCAAGCGCCACCTGGCACAAGTCGTGATTGCGGGCGGTAAGTTCCGAATACGCCTCGCCGCCAAACACGCGGCCAACACCCCACGGGTTCACATAGACCTTCAGGCCCATGCCCGCAGAGGCGTCCACGATATCCTTCATCGTGCCGTAGTAATACTGCTGGTCTTCTTCGCTCCACGTGTGGAGAACCGCATTGAAACCCGCCGCCTTGATGTCGGCCATGTCGGCCAAAACATGCTTGGGCGAGCGTACGCCAAAGTAGCTTACACCTTTAATCATGAGTAGAATTTAGTATTTAGAGCGAATTAGTCGTTGGCCCACTGCGGGGTCGGGGTCTTGCGGAGCACCTGTTCGAGGGTCTCGCGCCATTCGTCTTCGTCGAGCGGGCGGCGTATCCAGTAAAGGCTGTTGTCGTTATCCTTCTGGATGGGCATGGAATCCGGGACGATTTCGACGATCCACGATTCGGGAATGCTGCTGTGGAGCCTCTTGCTGAACTCGATGTTCACTTCGGTGGGGCGGTCCGCATGGTCGAAAATGATGAGGGACGGGGTTTCGCCGACGATGAGTGCCGTTTCGAGAATTCCGGAAGCTTCTTCGACGGAATTGCAGGTGTACATCGTGCAATCTTCCGCCATGTCGTTCTCCAAAAGCCACTGGAGAGTCCACTGGCTCATCCTGTCAAGGCTCCCCGGGGAAGACGGCGAAATGAAGAAAATGTGTCCCATGGCCTAAAAGATAGGTATTTATTACGGGCTGTGAATAGATTTTTTGCCCTATTTTGAAAAATTATTTTCTACCCCATAATTATCGCCAACTTATCCACCATTTGTCGCCAAGTTGTTTTTTTAGGGGTCTTCCGAGTTATTTAAATTTGTGGTATGTTCCCTGATCTGGCCGAATTCAAGTTCATCGATTCCTTGCTAAAAAAGGCCTCCCCGATGGCGCCCGTGTCGCCCGTTTCGAGGTCGTGGCTCCCTGCCGGGGACGACTGCGCCATATTCGACGGCTGGCTCGTGACGAAGGACCTCTCGGTCGAAGGGACTCATTTTCGCATGGACTGGTCTACTCCGGAACAGGCTGTCGAGAAGCACATCGTTTCGAACGTTTCGGACATATCCTCGATGGGCGGGTCTGCGAAGTTTGCTCTCTCGGGAATCTGCATCAACAAGTCGTGGGACGCCCAGACGCGAAAGCGTATCGGCGATGCCGTAGCCGAGGGCTTTGCGAGGCGCGGGATTGCCCTGATTGGCGGCGATACCGTTTCGGCGGATTGCGGAATGCTGAGTACAACGTTGTTGGGAATCTCGGATAAGGGCGACCCCCTGCTCCGCTCCGGTGCCAAGGTTGGCGACGGCGTGTTTGTCGCAGGCACTCTCGGGAAGTCTGCCGCGGGGCTCTGGCTCCTGATGAACCACCCGGAGGCGAAGGATGAATTTCCGACGCTTGTCGATTACCACCTGGCCCCCACGATAGACGAACATTGTGGCGCAAGGCTCGTAGAAATGGGCGTTCGCGGGGCTTGCATGGACATAAGCGACGGGCTTTCCTCGGAACTCAACCACTTGGCCCTTTCGTCGGGCGTGGGAATCGAGATTGAGGAACGCTATATCCCGGTCGACCCCGAGGTTTTGCGCCTGTCTGCGCGCTATGGCCTTGACCCTCTTGAATTTGCGTTAAATGGTGGCGAAGAATACGAACTTCTTTTCACCGTATCTGTCAAAAATGATATATTTCCAAGAGATGACGCCCTTTCGGGAGGCGTGTTCAGGATTGGGACCGTAGTAGATGGTTCGGGAGTCCGTATGCGCTGCTCCGATGGGGAAAATAGGTTTGTTAAAGCACAGGCTTGGTCTCATTTATGATAAGTAATGTGAAAATGAACTTAGGCGAACTCCTGCTCCGTCAGCATGTCCTTGACGAAGACCGGTTGGCCCATGCCATTTCGGAACACAAGCGTACGGGCCTTTCGCTCGCGAAGGTGCTTGTCCGCCTGCAGATGGTTTCCGAAGATACGCTCACCAGCATTCTTGGTGTACAGATGCAGTCGGCCACCAAGATGCGCATCGGCGAAATGCTGCTTGCGCAGGGCTACATTAAGCAGGAGCAACTGGACAAGGCTCTCGAAACGCAGAAGACTACGGGCAAGCGTCTTGGCCGTACGCTGGTGGAACTGGGCTACATGCCCGAAGAAAGGCTTGTCGAAATCCTTTCCCGCCAGTTCGAAGTCCCGTACGTAAAGCTCGAGAACTTCTCCATCGACAACGACGCCTACACCTACCTGCCCGAAGAAATGTGCAAGCAGTACAAGGTGGTACCGCTGTTCGTCTCGAAGTCCGAGGATGACCGCAAGATGGTTCGCGAGGCCCTGACGCTTGCGATGACCGACCCGACCAACATGCGCGTTATCCAGATAGTCAAGTTCAAGGTCAAGATGGACGTGGATGTCGTGATGGCGTCTGAAGCGGATGTCATGAAGACTATCGAGCGCGTTTATGCAGGTCATGGTCCGCAAGAAGAATCTCTTGCCGAACTTATCAGCGAAAGCAAGGACGGCGAAGAACTCGAAACTGTCGAACGTGGCCAAGGGGGAAACGACGAACCCGAACTGAGTGACGAAGAAGGCCGTGCGGTCGTGAAGATCGTGACGACGCTTATCCACGAAGCCATTGCCCGCCACGCATCCGATATTCACCTGGAGCCGCAGGAAACGTTCCTCAAGCTCCGCTACCGTATTGATGGTGACCTGCAGGTGATGGCGCCGATTCCCGCGCGCCTCATGCCGCAGATCCTTTCGCGTATCAAGCTCTTGTCGAAGATGGATATCGCCGAAAAGCGTAAACCTTTGGACGGCCGTTTCACGGTGCGCTACAAGGGTTCCGAAGTTGACCTTCGTGTGAGCTCGTTCCCGATTTCGCTGCGTAAGCGCGGTGTTTGCGAAAAGATTGTTATGCGTATCTTGGACCCGAACTCCGGCCAGTTCCCGCTGAAGGACATGGGCTTTGACCCGCGCGTGTTCAAGCAGTTTATCGATGCGATTAACGCTCCGAACGGCATTGTGCTTGTTACCGGCCCGACTGGTTCCGGTAAGTCTACTACGCTTTACGCTTCTATCCGCGAGATTCTTGATTCCACGATTAACATTTCTACCATGGAAGACCCGGTGGAATTGAACATCGATGGCGTTAACCAAGGACAAATTAACAACGCCGCAGGCTTTACCTTCGCGGCGGGCATTCGCGCCCTGCTCCGTCAGGACCCGGATGTTATTATGATCGGTGAAATGCGTGACCAGGAGACGTCGTCCATGGCTATCGAAGCCGCATTGACGGGTCACTTGGTCTTCAGTACGTTGCATACGAACGACGCTGCCGGTTCGTTCCCGCGTTTGCTGGAAATGGGCCTGGAACCGTTCCTTGTGTCTACCGCTATCAAGGGTATCCTTGCACAGCGCCTTGTGCGCCGCATCTGCAAGTACTGCAAGGAGCCTGTGGAAATTTCCGAATCCCTGCGCGAAGAACTGCACCTCTCTCCCGACATGCAGTTCTACCATGGCAAGGGCTGTGACAAGTGCGATGGTTCGGGTTACAAGGGCCGTTGCGGTATCTACGAGTTCCTCGTGCCGAACGAATCCGTGCGTAACCTGGTTATCAAGCGTGCCTCCGGTGACGAAATCAAGCGTTGCGCCATGAAGGAATGCGACATGATTACGCTGCGTATGGATGGCATCAACAAGGCTCTGCAGGGCCTTACCACGCTGGAACAGGCGGTGGGCGCATCTGCACCGGATGATTGATTTGTAGTTTGTACGTTTATTGATTTGGAGAATCTATGCGCTGTTTGGTAACTGGTGGTGCCGGCTTTTTGGGTAGCCACCTGTGTGAAAGGCTTTTGGACGATGGCCACGAGGTCATCTGTCTAGATAACTATTTTACGGGCCGTATGGCGAACGTCGCGCACCTGCGTGATAACAGGAGTTTTGAACTCATCCGCCACGATGTTACGGAACCGATTTTGCTGGAAGTGGACCGCATCTTTAACCTCGCGTGCCCCGCAAGCCCTATCCATTACCAGTTTAATCCGGTGAAGACCATCAAGACGAGCGTGATGGGTGCCATCAACATGCTTGGCATGGCCAAGCGTGTGAAGGCGCGTATTCTGCAGGCCTCAACGAGCGAAGTCTACGGTGACCCGGCAGTGCACCCGCAGACCGAAGACTACTGGGGAAACGTGAACCCCATCGGTATCCGCAGTTGTTATGACGAAGGCAAGCGCGTTGCCGAAACGTTGTTCATGGATTACCACAGGCAAAATAATGTGGACATCCGCATTGTGCGCATTTTCAATACTTACGGCCCGCGCATGTTGCCCAACGATGGCCGCGTGGTATCTAACTTCATCGTGCAGGCGCTCAAGGGCGAAGACCTCACCATTTACGGCGACGGCAGCCAGACCCGCAGCTTCTGCTATGTGGACGACCTCATTGAGGGCTTTGTGCGCATGATGAACCAGGACAAGATTATCGGTCCGGTGAATATCGGGAATCCTGGTGAATTCACGATGCTTGAGCTTGCGAAGGAAGTGCTCGAACTGACGGGTTCCAAGAGCAAGATAGTCTATAGGCCGCTCCCCGGTGACGACCCGAAGATGCGCCGCCCGAATATCGACCTTGCGAAGAGCGCACTTGGCTGGGAACCGACTATCCCGCTGCGCCAGGGACTCGAGAAGACGATTGTCTACTTTGAGGAACTGCTTAAGGGCGAACGCTAGCAGTTTGCAGATACTAGGACTTGTCATGCCCGGCTTGACCGGGCATCTTTATTTCTTTTAATAGGATTACTTACAGCCTACTACTTTGCAGATGGGGCAGTTTTCAGGCTTGTGTCCCATTGCCTTGCAGTACGTGCGCCCGAAGTAGATAATCTGCAGGTGGCGCTTTTCCCATTCTTCCTTGGGGAATATTTTCTTGAGATCGGCCTCGGTCTGTTCGACGGAACTGCCGTCCGATAGTCCCCAGCGCTTTGCAAGTCTGTGGATGTGCGTGTCGACGGGGAAGGCGGGTGTCTTGAAGGCGTGAATCATCATGACACTTGCCGTCTTGTGGCCCACGCCGGGGAGGGCTTCCAGTTCCTCGAAGGTGCGGGGGACCTCTCCGCCGTATTTCTCGACTAGCGTTTTCGACAGGTTATAGATGTTCTTGCTTTTCGTGTTGAAGAATCCGCAGGGTTTGATAATCTCGGCGATGTTTTCGACCCCAAGCTTGACCATGGCAGCGGGCGTTTTCGCCTTCTTGTACAGGACTTTCGTTACCTGGTTTACGCGTATGTCGGTACACTGCGCACTCAGCACGACGGCTACGAGCAACGTGAAGGGGCTGGTGTAGTCGAGCGGTATGGGCGGGTTGGGGAACAACTCGTCTAGTTTATCGCCGATGAACTTGATTTTGTCTGTTTTTTTCATGCGGCCTCAGTTGCGCGGGCAAACGGGCTAGTCGCAGTCTCGCGTGAAGTCCTGCTGCATGTTGAAACTGGGCATGTCGTCGGTCGGGTGTCCGACTTCGACGGCAGGGACGCCTGCGTAGGTCGTGTGCGGCGGCACATCGCAGAGCACAACCGCTCCGGCGCCAATTTTCGCGCAGTCGCCGATGTGGATGTTGCCGAGCAGTTGGGCGTGTGCACCGAGCATCACGCCGTTCCCGATTTTCGGGTGACGGTCGCCGGTCTCGTTACCGGTACCGCCGAGTGTCACGCCGTGCAAGAAACTCACGTTGTTGCCGACGACGGCAGTTTCGCCGATGACAATGTTTGTCGCGTGGTCAATCAGGAGACCGTGCCCGATCTTTGCGGCCGGGTGGATGTCCATGCCGAACTTGCGGCTGATGATGTTCTGGAGCATCTTGGCGGGGAAGGGGCGGTTTTCCGTCCAAAGGGCGTGTGCCACGCGGTATGCCTGCAAACCCTGGAAACCCTTGAACAGCAGGAGCGGCTCGAGGTAGCTGGTGCAGGCGGGGTCGCGGAGAACGGTAGCCTTGATGTCCTTTGCGGCCCAGAGTAGAAGGTCCGGGTACTTGGCGTAAATCTCGCGGAACATCTTTTCCAGTTCGTCGCGGTCAATAACTTCACCGGCCAGCTGACAGGCGAGAGTCACGCCGAGCATGTCCGCAAAGTCTTTGCGGCTGAGTACCTGTTCTTCGAGCATCAGCTTGGAGAGCGGTTCTTTTTCGACTAGGGCTTTTGCCTCGTCGCGGAGCGACTTTTCCATTTCTTCGACTGTCATAGCGGTTGCAAATATAGAAAATTGAGGAGCGCGCTTGCCGGAATGTGGAACCAGCCGGGGCGGAATTCCAGTTCGTAGCAGGCCTCGTAAATGGCTTTCGCAAGCACGTAGGGCGCGCAGGCGGTTTCGAGGGCTGCGGCATCGATGTGGGCGGCTTGCGCGTAGCCTTCGAGAAAAGCGCGTTCGCAGGTGGCGCTGTCGTAGGCTGCGGTGGCGCCTGCATACTGGAAACTGCGCAACATTCCCGCAATGTCGACTGCGGGGGAACGCATCGCCCTGCGGTACTCGAGACTGCGGGAGGGCTCTCCCTCGAAATCGAGAATCTTGAATACCTGAGCATTTTTTTCAGTAGAGGACTGCGCAGAAACCAGCACCTGCCCCAGGTGATAATCCCCGTGGATGCGCTGCGGGGCGAACAGCGTTTCTGTTGTGCCGTCGAATGATTTTGCCGCAATCTCGCGGAGGCGAGGAAGTTTCTCTGCAACGCTTGCTAAAAGCGCGCTCGTCTCGTTGCCTGCGGGAGTTCCGGCGCCTATTGCATTATGCAGGAGCCGTTCCAGTTTGTCGAACGGGATGTCGGGGGCTTGCGGCTGCGTTCCTGTAAGGCCTTTCAATGCGCAGTGCATTTCTGCGGTCGCTTCGCCTAGGCCGAACGCTGCCTGCGTGAGCGATTTCTGGTCTTGCTTGCCCTGTGTAAAGAACGCCCACGCGTCTTGCATGCAGGTGAGTCGCTCCTCGAGAATTCCCAGTGCATATTCATTGCCGGAATCATCGATGTACTTGCACGAACCATAGAAATGCGGTATGGCGTCAAGGCCTTCTTTTTCTAGGTGCTCAAGGGTTTCTACTTCAGGGTGGGCGCCCGCTTGCAGCCTGCGGTAGAGCTTGAAGAACAGACGCTCGCTTGCGAATGCGGAATTGCTCTGCTCAGCATCGAGCGGGCGGATTGCCGAAAGGCTTTTTTGCAGGTCGCCATGCTGAGTCTTTGCTGTAAAATCGTGACCGCATTTGAAGACGATTTTCCCGGAACTTGCCGCGTAGCTTTTTTCTGGCGCAGAAAACGCCTCTTCGAGCATGTTCCCGATGCGGCATTCGTCTTCGATGAGGGCGTAGAAATCGGGTGCGCGGTTTTCGCTGGCATTAAATGTTACGCGGACGATCGAGATGGCACATCCGGCGATAGATGCGCGGGTCTCCTCCGAAACGGAATCAATCCTTGCGCCCTTGCCCATGAACCAGCGCTTGCTGGAAATGCCTTGCATATCGTCCATATGCAAAATTATAGCAATAAGCAAATGAAACGGGGCATATAAAAAAGCCGTTTGTTGCTTCTTATATGCCCCGCAGCATTTTACCCCGTATAAAAACTTTTTATTTGTGCGATGGCAACGTGGGGAAGTACCCCTGCTGGCGCAACGCCGCGAGCACCTTCAGCTTGTTGTTGGTCGGTTCTGCCATGAGTCCATCGAGCACGAACTGCGGGATACGCTTTTGGGGCCTAAACTGCGGTGGTAAATCGCGGTAGTTGCCGAGTTGCCACATGTAAAGCATCTTCTCGATGAACTGGTCCCACGGAAATTTATCTGCCTGCGTCAACATGAATCTCGCGGGCTTCTTGTAGTCCGTCGAATCCAGGAGCAGCGAGCCATCTTTATAACATGCAAAAAGCGCAGCCTGCCTCTCCATCATCTGGGTTGCGGGCTGCGCTGGAATGGTAAGAATAAGCGGCATTGTGCTAGGACTATGCGGCAAGAACTTCGCGTTGGATCTGCGTGTACTGGTAATTAGAAATTGCTGTAATTCTCAGCACCAGATCACGGGTGATTCCCGCCTTGATGAGGGCCCTAGCATAATTCATCTTGTTCATGTCGGGTGTTGTCATAGGAACCTCTGGAAGGGGTGTTGAACTTCTTTTCGTTATTAAAAACATAGTATTTTTTTATGAAAAAAGGAGGGCGTTTTAGGGGTGTTTTTGAAAGCGTGTATTATTGCTCACACGCGAGTTTAAGTGATGATGTCAGTATTGCTTTGAACAATAAGGAGTTACACAAAAAGTATTCCATGAGGGATTATTTCCACATGGATTATTGGTGTGATGTGAGTCACTAGTGCTGACGTCAGATTCCTGCGAGAACGGGGAATTCCTTGCGATAATTTTCCGCGAATTCTGCGTCAATTCGCGCAGAAATGATGCATTCCTCGTTCCCCTGCGCCTCTGCGATGATTTCGCCGAGAGGGTTAACTATTTGTGAATTACCTGTGTAGTTTCTGTCGCTAGAAATGCAGTTGACTCCGGCGACGTAAGCTTGGTTCTCTATGGCGCGCGCCTTGAGTAGCGCATTCCAGTGCGCGATGCGCTTTGCTGGCCATGCGGCCTGCACGGTAAAGAGGTTGGCGCCGAGCTTTACTGCATCCCTGTAGAGTTCTGGGAAGCGCAGGTCGAAACATACGGTCGGTGCAACTTGCCATTCATTTATTTCGAACAAACTAGCGTCGCTCCCGCCGGTGAATTTCCCTTGCTCCATAAAGAAGGGCTTGCGCTTGTCGTAGTGCGCAAATTCAATGTCGCTTTCTGCGGTGTACACGCTAGTGTGGTTTGTGAGCAAGCCTGTGTCGGAGCTTGAAATTCCGGACCCCATCACGATGCATCCGGTCTGCTGTGCAAGCCCGTGCAGGAACTGTGCCGTTTCGCCGGCAGCCGATGTCGAAAAATTTTCTGCAGCCTTTTCCGGGTGGAGCGGAAGGTAGCCTGTGGCGAACATCTCGGATAGTACAATTAGTCCCTTGACTGGGTCGTCGGCCTTTTTCCGGATATCGCGTACGAGAGCTTCGACTTTCGCGAAGTTTTTTGCCTTGTCGTTTGCGGCGACTTCCATTTGAACCAGAAAGATGTCTAGCATACTGAAGAAAATATAAAATATGGCGGTTCTGTGTGGAGGGAATGTGGTTGTCGCGCTTGTGAAAATTCTAATTTGTGGAATATGAGATTTAGCCTCCTGATTGTACTGGCTCTTTTCCTTGCCGCGCTTGCCTATTCCGCGACTCCAACCCCGATTGTGGGTGTTGTTCTTGAATCTGGGTCGGATCTGCCTCTCGACGATGTGCAGATTACATACCGCTCCGGCAAGAAGTTGGGCAAGACATCTTCGGATGGCCGCTTTGAACTTACGGTCGATTCCAGGAATGCGTCGCTCGTGTTCCAGAAAGAAGGATTCGACAGCGTATATGTTGACCTGCAGGATTTTGCCGACTTGCTGGATATGGTCGTGACGCTTTCGTCTAACCTGCGGGACCTCGGGGCCAGCACGATTGTCGGCGGGGGAGAACCCGTGAAGTGGGAACCTGACCGCAAGGTGTCGGTGGACAAACTGGAAGATGC
Organism: Fibrobacter sp. UWR2; assembly: GCF_002210285.1. Classification (NCBI taxonomy): domain Bacteria; kingdom Pseudomonadati; phylum Fibrobacterota; class Fibrobacteria; order Fibrobacterales; family Fibrobacteraceae; genus Fibrobacter; species Fibrobacter sp. UWR2. Next base: position 686,752 of record NZ_MWQE01000001.1, read on the forward strand.
GGCGGGCATGCGCTTTGACCTCACGGAACACTTGAGCCAGGTGCCCGGAATTTCGGGCCAGAAGGATTTCAGTAACGCTCTTTATTACGAAGGCTCCCGTGCGGGTGACGTGGCATACCACCTCGGGCGCCTGCGCATTCCGAACATGCGCCATCTCGATGTCGGCTTTCCTGGAAACCTCTCGATCGTGAATCCGCATATTCTGAGCGGGATAGAAATTCATGACCATTACGGGACTGGTCCGATAGGCCAGGGACTTGCGACTTCGGTGCAGTACATGCCCGAACAGACAAAGGGAGAATGGGGCCTCAAGGGCGCTATGGGCCTTACGGTGCAAGAAATCCAGTTCGATGCGCCGTTCCTGTTCTGGGATAGTTTCCGCTTCGCCTTCCGCAGGCTCGATGGTGACATGCTCAAGAACCTGGGCGAGAAGTTCTTTACGGAATTCCGCAAGCGCGACGGCGAATGTACGTCGGATTGTCGTGTAAAGTCTTCGGACCCCTTCGACCTGTCTGCGATGGACTTCTATGCCCAGCTGAATGGTTCCGACAGTATGGGCAATACATGGGCCCTGCGCTCCCTTTATAGTACGGATGAATATTCCATAAGCCAGGATACGATGACTTCTTACGACGAGGTCAACTCGGTCGATATCATCAGGGGAAACCAGAACTACTTGGTTATTGGTGCGGAATATGCCTCGAAGTTCGGGACAAGCTTGCATGCAGGCTATGTACGCCAGTACCTGAGCGACACGCTTCAGGATACGACTGGTTTCCGCAGCAACGCCATGTCGAGGGAGGCTTCGGCATTTATCGATGCCTACGAAGAAATTCATTCCACGTTCAGCGCGGGTGCCGACAAGAATTTCAAGATGAAACTTCTCGGGTCGGACGTGAGCGGAGCTCTGCTTTACGAGCATCACCTGGTCGAACGCAATTATCCGGACTTTGGTGGCACGCAGTCTAGCGACTACCAGACGGGCGTGCTTTCGGGAACGAGCCGGTTTAACTGGAAGAACGACTATTCGCAGGCGATATTCTCGCTCGGCGCGATTGCCGATGCCGTGGACCATAATGCAAGGCCGACTGCTTCTATCGATTTCGAGAAGAACCTGACCGAGAAGGATTCTTCCTATTGGCGTGTCTTTGGTAATGCGGCCTACCGTAGCGACTGGAAGCATTTCTACGATGATGGCGACCTGAGCGGGCGTTTGGAAACAGGAGCATCTGCAAAGCTTGGCCTTGGCTTTAATTCCAAGTTCCTGGTAGCCCAGGCGAGCGGATTTGGTCGCTATTATTTCGATCCCTTGCTCCCGATGCCGAAGGCCTATGCGCAGTACAAGGATATTACTCCTGTGGATTATGCTTGGGTGCTCGGTGCAAATGCGAAGGTGGAATGGAAAACCTGGCATCATTTTGCGATGTCTACGAATATCAGTTCCGTGTATGGTGAATACGAACTCGACGAGGGCTCTCTCCCGTGGGAAGCGAATTCCAGACTCGATATCATATCGCATTTCCGTTACTACCCGCGCAAGGATTCCCTGTTCTCGATTATCCTTACGCACCATGCCGCCTTGCACAGGCCGCTCTACTACTACAACATTACGCCGTCCTATGCCGAAATGCAGGGCAAGGAGACCGTCCGGTACAATGGCACGCGCCGCTTGCGCGATCTTGAGGAATTTACCGACATGTTCCGCACGGATATTCGCGTGAACCTCGATATCATCCGCGAGAAGGGATGGTTCCGCAAGTCGAGATTCTATCTGGAAGTGGATAACTTGTTCGCGAACCTCGATGTGGATGCACTGCGCTTCCTGGGTTCTGAGAATGCGCGCGAACGTTCGTGGGTTGTACAGGATTCCGACAAGAATACGCAGAATGGATATGACCTGAAACCGTTTATGGCGAAGGGCATGGGACTCTACTTCCAGTTCGGTATCGAAGTCATGCTGGGAATCTAGTGATGCGCTTCATTCTGTTTTTTCTCTTCGCCGTAGCGGCGATGGCTCACGAAACAGACATCCCATTTGAGCCCAAGAAGCCCGAAAAGCCGTTGCGGTTCTGTACTGCCGCGAAGCAGTGGGTGGAGTACGCCAGCAAGGATACGAACCTTGTCGAGATTACGAACATGAAGGGACTTCGCATGGACCTGCGTTACGGAACGTTCAACAACGTGACGGGGCATGACATGTACTGCGGTATCCAGCGGGCGTTTGTCCACAGGGATGCACTCCCGAAGTTGAAGAGGTCGCTTTCACTTATCGCGAAGGAACTGCCCGGATACTCGCTTGTGATTTTCGATGCCGCCCGCCCGATGTATGCGCAGTCGGTGCTCAAGCAGGCGGTTGTGGGCACGCCGTACACGAATTACGTGTCTTCTGGAAAGACGGGCGGGCTCCACAATTACGGCCTCGCGCTGGACCTTTCGCTGGCTGATTCCACGGGCGCTTTGCTCGACATGGGGACAGATTTCGATTCGTTCGAGCGCTGCGCGGGCGAGGTGGGCGAGGCGGCCGCTCTTGAAAGCGGGCGGCTCACTCAGCAGCAGGTCGATAACCGCAAGCTTCTGCGCAATATCATGAAGCGCGCCGGCTGGGTTTCGCTTAGTAGCGAATGGTGGCACTTTAACGCCTACACCCGCGCCTATACCAAGGAACACTACCCGCTGTTCCCGATGTAAATGGTTACGGCAGCGCCTTGATGCTGGCTCGTTTCAGGCGGTCGTTCAGCGCCATGCCGACTCCGGTATTCGGGATCGGGTCTACGAGAATCAGGTCGTAGTCGGGCGTATCGAGGTCGTGCATGAACGCATATAGGTTTGCAGTCGCTTCGGTCATGTCGCCCGTTTCGGATAAGCTCACTGTGGCGGGAATCGGCCCGGCCTGTTGCCCGAATGCAATGCGCACGGTATGTTCCGGCAGTTTGTAGTTTGTGGGAACGGTTCCGAAATAAAGCGGTACGGAAGGCTTGTAATGCGTGTCGCATTGCCCCGGCGCTTCCATTGCCTGCCCGGGCTTAGAAGAAGACTCCTTGATGGCAACGGGGCCGACAACGCTGGCGAACATCTCGGGCGTGATGGCGCCCGGGCGCAGTACCGTCGGTGCGCCGACAAGCGATATGATGGAACTCTCGACACCGACGGAGCAGGGGCCGCCATCGACAATGCCTGCGATGCGGTCGGCAAGCTGTGCTGCGACATGCTCGGCAGTCGTGGGGCTCACGTGCTTGAACAGGTTTGCACTCGGGGCTGCAAGCGGCAGGCCCGATTCCTTGATAATCGCCTGCGCTACGGGGTGGCTCGGGAACCTTACCGCCACCGAAGGGAGCGCGCTTGTGCACAAGTCGGGAATGCAATCCTTCTTCGGCAAAATCATGGTCATCGGGCCCGGCCAGAAGGCTTCCGCCAGCCGGTATGCGGCATCGGGAATGTCGCGGGCGACGTTCTCCAGTTCCGCGATGTCGGCAATATGCACGATAAGCGGGTCAAACGTCGGGCGCTCCTTGGCGGCAAAAATCTTCGCGAGCGCTTCGGGGTTGTAAGCGTTCCCCGCAAGCCCATAGACGGTCTCTGTCGGGATGGCGACCACTTCGCCGGCCTTTAGCAGGTCGGCAGCTTCAGAAACGCTTGTCCATGGAGGGAACTTCATTATGGCACAAAAATAAAAAAAGGATGGCAAGTTTGCCATCCCTTTAAGATTGTCTTTTGCTTGCGGTTACGCTTCCGGAGCAGCGGCAGGGGCTTCTTGCTTCGGTTCGTCCTTGCGGCCGAATGCGAATACCTTGTCGCAGGCACCATTGAAACGCTTCCAGACCTTGTCGGACTGGTCGCGCGGAACGGCGCCGACTTCTTTCCAGAGCCTGCGCAGGTGCTTCACCTTGTTCATCGCTGCACCGACGTTGGCTTCGTTCAGGTCGCCAAGCAGGTCTTCGGCCTGTTCGCAGAGCAGAACCTTCTTCTGCAGGTTGTTCTGGCGGGCCTGTTCCTGGATGTCCAGCTGGTCGCGGCGGCGCGTGAAGAAGTCGTCGCAGGCTTCGCGGAAGGTCTTGTGAATTTCTGTGTCCTCGATGCCGCAAGATCCGAGCTCGCGCCATTCCTTCTGCAGGTCGCGAACGGCATCGGCAAGCTGGTTAGAGCCGGCACTTTCGGCGAACTGGCGTACCTTGTCAATCATTTCGAGTTTCTTTTTCTTGATGCCTTCCAGCTGCTTGCGGAGGGCTTCGTCAGTTTCGGCCATCGCAGAGATAAACTGGTTCATCTTGGAGTTGAAACGCTCGTTGATGGATTCGACGGCTTCCTTCGGCACCATACCGATGGCCTTCCATTCTTCGCGGATAGCCTTGATGGCTTCGACGGTCTCGGGAGTGATGTTTGCAGAGTCCATCGCATCGAGCTTGTCGCAGAGGTTCACCTTCTTGACGAGGTTTTCCTGCTTTGCGGAATCCATTTCTTCGAAGTGCGTGCGCTTCTTGTCGAAGAAGGCATCGCATGCGCTGCGGAAGCGGGTCCAGATTTCTTCGGACTTGCTCTTGGGGACAGGGCCGGTGGCCTTCCAGGAATCCTGCAACTGCTTCATCTTGTTGGATGTCGCATTCCAGTCGGAGGAATCCTTCAGGGCTTCGGCTTCTTCGCAGAGCATCAGTTTCTTTTCGAGGTTCGCTTCGCGGTTCTGGTCTTCTTGTTTGATGCTTTCCTTGTACTGGGCAAAGAATGCGTTGGAAGCCGCCTTGAAGCGGTCGATAAGGGCGTTCAGGCTTTCCTTGGGCACCATGCCGATTGCCTTCCAGGATTCCTGGATTTCCTGCATGGCCTTGTACTTGTCTTTCCAGAACATGGAGGTGTTCGCCACGAGTTCCTCGATTTTCTGGCAGAGGGCTTCCTTGCTTTCGAGGTTCTTCTGGCGTTCGGCCTCGCGTTCTTCAATGAACTGCGCGCAGTTCGAACGGATTTGGGTGTAGAGGGCCTGGAACTTGTCGCGGAATTCCACGAACTTCGCCGGGGAGACGGGTCCGATGTTCTTCCACTTGTTGCTGTATTCGCGCAACTTGTTAAGCACGTCCTGGCTACCGGGTTCCTTCGCAAGCATTTCCATCTCTTCGAGGATGTTTGCGCGGTCGTTTTCGTTGTGCCAAGATTCCCACTGGCGCATTTCCTGGAAACGTTCGGTAGCGCTCTTGTACTCGAGCCACAGGTCGTGGTACTTGAACTTCTGTTCTCCGACGATATTCTTCCATTCGGCGAATGCGTCGCGGAGTTTCTGGCTCAGGTTCTTGAAGTCCTCGTTCTCGTCGAAGCCCTTTACACGTTCGATAAGGGCGCGGAGTTTCGCGGAATTGGCTTCGAATGTCTTCTGGGAGGCTTCTTCGAATGCAGTGATCTTTTCCTTGAGCTTGTTGCGCAAGGTGTTGTAGCTTTGGAGCAGCGGGTCGTCGCCTTCGAGTGCGGGGAACTTTTCCCATTCGCGGACCAGGGCATGCAGGTGCTTGGACGTCGCTTCGGTAATGTCGGAATCGGCGAGAGCCTGGAACATCTCGAGGAGCTGCGGGCGAGCCTTCGCTTCTTCGTTTGCGATTTCTTCGGTCTTGACTTCCGGTTCGGGCTTTTTCACTTCCTGGGTGCGGACGAGGGCGAGGTTGAACCGCTTCACGCTGTCTGCATCCATGATGGACTTCTTTTCGTTCCATTCGGCGGTGATCTCGCTTACGCGCTCTGCCTTTTCAGTGACTTCGCCGGCATCGAGGATTGCCTCGAGTTCAGCCAGGAGTTCACCTAGGTGCAGCTGCTGCTGTTCCTTTTCGGCCGCGGCCTTTTCGGCGGCGATGCGTTCGGTGTCGGCTTCCTGCAGGAACTTCTCGTAACTGGCGTAAATTTCATCGAGAGCGGCCTGTTCCGAACCCATACCGAGGGCCTTGGCTTCTTCCATCAGGGATTCGAACTTGGACTTGACCGAGAACGGGTTCTTTTCGGCGGCGAGATGGTGCGCCTGCTGGATAAGGGCGTGCCTCTTGCCGGCGAGGAGGGCTGCTGCCTTCTTGCCGTTGTCTTCGGCTTCTCTCTTTACACGGAGCTTTTCGTTGGCAATCTTTTGGACGGAATTGTGCTTGGACTTCTTGGAGACTTCTACCAGCGACGGTTCGGATTCAATGCGTTCGACGGCAACCTTGGCGATTTCTTCTTTCGCGTCCTTGGTGGCGGCCTGCACGAGCACGTTCGTCTTGCCGGTGTTCTTGATGAGTTCCATGCGCAGTTCGGAACTCGGCATCGACTTTGCGAGTTCTTCGGCGTAGCGCGTGTCCTTCAGTTCGTTCACAAATGCCAAAACTTCATCATTCGCGGGTTCACGGAAAACCTTGAGCATCTTGGTGACTTCTTCGAAATAACGCGATTCGGCCAGTCTGCGGATGCCGGCCTCGCTGTCCCTTTTGGAAATTGCCGAAAGGGACGGTATCAAGGTCAGTTTTTTCACGGCTGCGCTTCTTACGCTACTATCTTCATCGGAAAGGGCAATGCGTTCCAGGGTGCTCTGTTCGCGAGCGTCCATCTCCTCGACTGCCTCAAGGCGCCTTTCGGGGTTGGAATTCTGCCATTTCGGTTTAAATGCGTCCAATAAGCTCATATATCATCTCCAATAGGTAGACGGACCAGTTAAGGTTCGTATATCATAATCTAAATAAAAAGATAAGAGACCGTTTAGGAAATTGGCGATTTTTTGGCAATTAAGAGGGCTGAAATAGGGCGGTGATTACCTATCTTTAACCTAGAAATGGCAAAACGCATCAAAAAGACGGCTCCTCCCGAGCAAATTAGGGCTAAATTCAGCGCATCTTCGCTGGAACGCTTTTGCGAGGTCTATATCCCGCAGGCCCCTTCCGTCTATACCTACGGTATTCCCGCAGAATTGCCCGAAGGGGTGGAAATTCGCCGGGGGAGCGTGGTCTGGGTGCAGTTTGCCACCCGTAAGACCCCTTTACTTGCCATTGTTTCGAAAGTTGTCGACCGTCCGTCGTTTGACGTGCGTTGCGCCTACCCGCATGCGTCGGGCTATGCTTTTAGTGAACGGTTCATGGAAGCGCTTGAATGGGTGGCCCGCTATTATGTAAGTACGCCCATGAAGGCGCTCGACGTGTTTTTGCCGGCGCAGTTCGACAAATACCTGGATGCGCTGGCAGATGATGCGTATGTATCGGGTTCTGCTGTCGTAGCGCCTTCGGGTACAGAACTTCCGCCAAAACCGGATGTGCCTCCGCTGACAGACGAGCAGCAGGTGGCGCTCGATTCGCTGGTAGAAGACCTCTCGAAGGAAGGCTTCCGCGCGTCGCTTTTGCATGGCGTTACTGGGTCTGGCAAGACGCGCGTGTACCAGGAATTGGCCTACGAGGCCCTGAAACGCGGGAAGCGCGTGCTCATCCTTGTTCCGGAAATCGGCCTCACTCCGCAGACTGCGGGGCGGTTTGAAGATTTTTTGCATGTGGGTGTCCAGGTGCTGCATTCTGCACTTTCGGCCCCCAAACGCAGGGCGTCATATGTTTCCATATTGAAGGACGAGGCGCGCGTGGTTCTCGGGACCCGCAGTGCAATCCTTTCTCCGTTCGATTTTGACCTCGTGATTCTCGACGAAGAACATGATTCTTCGTTCAAGCAGCAGGATCCGGCGCCACGTTACCATACCCGCGAACTGGCGTTCCACCTGGCGTACAAGTATGGGGCGCAAGTAGTTCTCGGGAGCGCGACCCCGAGTCTGGAGACGTACCACAACGCCAGTACGCATAAGTTGAAGTACCTGAAGTTGCAGAAGCGAGCGACATCGGCAAGCCTTCCGAATGTGCAGATTGTCGATATGGGGAAAATCCGCCAGCAGAAGGGGATACTGATGTCTCCCGATTTGCGCGATGCGCTTGTGAAGTGCGTTGCAGATGGTGACCAGGCGATTGTGCTCATGAACCGTCGCGGCTATTCCAAGATACGTGTGTGTAGCGAGTGCGGCGAGACGCTTTATTGCAAACATTGTCATGTACCGTTAGTTTATCATAAACAGTACAAGTCCCTCCTGTGCCATTACTGCGGACTCTTGTATCCAGTCGATATGCCCTGTGCTGCTTGCGGGGCGGCCACATACGAGTTTGTTGGCGGAGCCATCGAGAAACTCGAAGAAGAAATTAGTGAGTGGGTGCCGGATGCTAGGATAATCCGTATGGACCGCGATACCACGCAGAATGTGGGGGCTGTCGAAAAGATCCTGGACTCGTTCCGCAGCCGCGAATATAATATTCTGCTCGGTACGCAGATGGTCGCTAAGGGCCACGATTTCCCGGGTGTGAAACTTGTTGGTGTCGTGGGGGCCGATAGCGGCCTCGGAATGCCTGATTTCCGCAGTACGGAAAGGCTGTTCCAGTTGCTGAGCCAGACCGCGGGCCGCGCCGGTCGCGCCCAGAGTGATGGCAAGGTGCTGCTGCAGACGCTCAATCCCGATGAACCGGTGATGCAGTTTGCGCTTCGGCACGACTTTGTGGGCTTTGCCGAGAAGGAACTGCGCGACCGCCGCGAAGCCTGCTATCCGCCATTCTGCAAGCTGGTGGAACTCTCCTTCGGGAGTAAGGACGAGGGCGCCTTGCATGATGCCGTCACCCGTGTAGAATCGCTTTGCCGCGCCGAAAAGACGCTCATGGTGATGGGGCCGGTGGATGCCTTTATACCGGTGGTGCAGAATGTGCGCTGGGTAAAGCTCTACCTGAAGACGAACGACTTAGCGGCGGTGCGCCGCATACTTTCGCCTGTCGTAAATAGCGCAAAACCCTTGATTCCGGGTGTCGAAATCAAGGTTGAAATAGAATAGCGCGGTTTCTGCGCCTTATTCTTCGATAACAGCTGGAATCCTGCAGGCCCAGATGGTCTTTGATGCGAATGTTTCCCAGTTCGGGTCGTAGTAGTGGAACGAGAACTCCAGGCTAATTTCACCTTCGGGGGGAGGAGTGTATTCCTTGTCGGTATTGAGCGGCTCCAGCGTGAGTTCGCAGGCGATAGTGCTTTCGGTATCTTCCGTGATTCTGCCGCCTTCGCTGGCGCAGGAATCCCTGAACTCTTGCTTGGCTTCGTCAAATGCAGTGAATAGCGGGTTAATCCATCTCTTTGTGATGGTGTTGTTGTGCAGAAACACATCTAGCGAAATGGTATCGCTTGCTCTTTCGCAGTAGATGGTCTCGGAGATTCCGCCCCAGGCGTGCAACAGTGTTCCCGATTGCAATTTCACCCTGTAGGGCGGGCACCACTCAACTCCATCGGTGTCGTTGACGCACAACGGGGGGTCGACCATAATCATGTTGCTGATCGGTTCTCCCTCGAGAATGGTCTCGATATAGGCGTCCTCTTCGCTTGGCCCGAGGGATATTTGCTGGACTCCCTTGTCGTTGCTGGCTTGGTTGTTTGCGGTGCCGGAGGTCTCCGGCGAGGTGGTGTTGTCGCTTGAGCAGGCGTACAGCGCGAACGCGGCAAGCCCACAGATGATTGTTTTGATTGTGGTTTTCATTGTTCCCTCCTGATAGGTTTAAGTCTTTTAGTTCCGGCAGAAGCCGACAATAAGTTTCACGTACTTTTCCCAGTTCGCGTCGACGTATTTTGTTCTGTCGGCGCTTGATGATCCATCGGCGAGATTTGTAAGCCTGCAACGGAAATTGTGCTGGCCTTCGACAACTGCTATCGAGTCTGCCACGAATGCTCCGCCTTCTTCCTCGCAATCCGCTTCAAAGGCTTCGGCCGTTGACGAATCCGGGAGCGTCAGACCCTTTTGTGTAACAGAGTCGTTTACGCTTATGGAATAAACGAACCAGTTCGAGTCGTTTTCGCAGACGATGGATTCGAAACTTTCGTAACGGACATGGTACAGGTATCCATTTTCCGTCTGAATTTTCGGGACCTGGGTGGCCGCCGGATCGTCGTGGCTGAGGAAGTCGTGAGGGCAGTCAGTGCAGGGCTCACTCGATATATCGGGTGCGATGAGCGTATCGCCCGCGAGCCATTCGGTGAGTGCGCTATCGAGTTTGGCTGTGATAGAGTTCTGCTGCTCGTCGGTACCGGCGGTGTTGTCGTTCCCGCAGGCGGTGAGCGAGACTGCCGCGGCCAGGGCGATGGCTGTTGCCAGTAGCGTAGCGGCGACCGAGGAGAATGTATTGAGGGTTTTCATGACGGCTCTCCTATACCTTGTCCGTAAGCGGGAAGAGTTGAAGGTTGAGGCGGTAGACCTGTTCGATGTTCTTGCAGCCATTCGCAAGTGCGATGACGTTGCGGCGGCATTTGTCTATCTCTTCGGATATCCGTGCGAGTGTCGCTGTGTCGACGCCCATGGTAACGCCCGAGATGTTCCTTTCGTGTACATTGACGCTGTCGATGGCTTCCTTGGCGAGGTCGGTCATTTCGCGGTTCATGCTGCGGAGCGCAAGCGGAATGGCTTCGGTCGAGCCGGTGATGGCCTTGTCCGTCTGGCGGTAGACGTTTTCGTCTGTTTCTTCGAGATACTTTGCGCGGGTGAGCATGGCGAGCGAATCGCGGACCTGTTGCGCCGTGTAGAGGTGCTTGATACGCTTCGCCATCTCGTTCGGGAGGGCGCCCGGCATCAGGGGTGCTAGCTCGCGCACGATGGAGTTGATGGCGGATTCATAGTAGGCGAACGTGTCGGAATCGATGACGCGCGCCTTCTGTTCCTTTGCGATGCGGGTGAGCTCTGCAAATGCGGCCTTCTTCTTCTCGTCGTTTGTTGCGTTCCCGAATTCGACCATCTTCTCGAAGTAGGTGAACTCGTAGCCCAAAAGTCCCATCGCGTTGGCGACGCGCGGGAGCCCCACGCGGCTGAGCGAACTCTTGCCTTCGCATACCAGCTTGAGGTATGATGGCGATGCGAATCCGGCGCCCTTCGAGAATTCACGCCAGGTGAAGCCGGACTTCTTCTTTTCCTCATAGAAGTCCTGCATGTAGCGGCGGTAGTCCTGGTATTCGGTAATCGGTTTCATGATTCGTTTCCTTACACTTCTAATATAGCCTAAAATTTTTCAAAAGTCAATATGGAATGATACAAAAACTTTGATTTTTGTGTAAAATGCTTAAAAACTGTGATTGTGATAAAATTATTTTTTATGAATGAAACAAAATGGGTTGCATATGATACAGGCGGGAAAACCGTAGTCGTCCCGCCTTGTCACATTGCGCCGATTGGTGCCTGCGAAAAAACTATTTCCTCTTCTTCTTGACCTTCGGCGGCGTGTAGTTGCTGCCAATCTGGCCGCCGTTGTTCTGCTTCTTCGCCATGTCGCCCACCTTCTTGAACATGAGCTTCATGTCTTCGTACTGCTTGAGCACGGCGTTCACGCGACCAAGTTCGGTGCCCGAACCCTTTGCGATACGGTTCTTGCGGCTGCCGTCGAGAATCTGCGGCTTCTTCCTTTCCTTCGGGGTCATGGAACTCAGAATGGCTTCCACGTACACGAGCTGCTTCTCGTCAATCTGGTCGAGCGGGAGCTTGTTCAGGCCCGGGATGAGCCCGAGGATATCCTTGATGCGGCCGAGCTTCTTGATGGTGCGGAGCTGCGTCAAGAAATCGTTCAGGTCGAAGGTGTTGTTGAGGATTTTCTTCTTGAGGTCCTTCGCGTCCTTCTCGTCGATGACCTGCTGGGCCTTTTCCACGAGGCTGACCACGTCGCCCATGCCGAGGATACGGCTTGCCATGCGGTCGGGGTGGAACAGGTCGATGTCGGGGAGCTTTTCGCCCACGCCGATAAAGCAAATGGGCACGCCCGTCATCTTCTTGATGGAGAGCGCTGCACCGCCGCGGGTGTCACCGTCCATCTTCGAGAGGCAAACGCCCGTGAAGTTGAGTCGCTGCCAGAAGGTCTCGGCGACGTTCACCGCTTCCTGACCGATCATCGCGTCGGCGACGAACAGGATTTCGTCGGGGTGGACGGCTTCCTTCGCCTTCTCGAGTTCCTGCATCAACTCTTCGTCGATCTGCAGGCGGCCTGCGGTATCGTAAATCACGAGGTCAAAGCCGTTGTCCTTCGCGTACTGGTAGCCGTGCTTGATGATTTCCACCGGGTCGCCCTGGCCTTCGTCGTACACCGGGATGCCGATGGACTTGCCGAGCACCTGCAACTGCTTGATAGCGGCGGGGCGGTACACGTCGGCCGCCACGAGGAGCGGCTTTCTCTTCTTCTTGCTGCGCATCCAAAGGGCAATCTTGCCGGCGAAAGTCGTCTTACCGGAACCCTGGAGGCCAGCCATCATGATGCCGACCGGAGCGGGGCCGGAGAGGTTGATTTCCTTGGTCTCGCCGCCCATCACGGCAACGAGCTCGTCGTGGATAATCTTGACAATCTGCTGACCGGGGGTTACCGAGTTCAGGACTTCGGCGCCCAGGGCCTTTTCCTTGACGGCCTTCACGAAGTCGCGGGTCACGTTGAAGTTTACGTCGGCTTCGAGGAACGCACGACGCACTTCGCGCAGCGATTCGGCGACGTTTTCTTCGGTGAGCTTGCCCTGCCCGCGCAGGTTCTTGAGGGTAGATTCTAGAGAGTCGGTCAGCTGTGAAAACATAGTGAGCGCAAATATAGAAAATCGGTAGAAAAAATTTTAAATTTGCTTGCCATGAAGCCGTTAAGTGAACGTACAGAGACCTTTACCGATTCCGTTATCCGCCGGATGACCCGCATCGCGAATGCCTGCGGGGCAATCAACCTTTCGCAGGGTTTCCCGGATTTCGACCCTCCGGAGGCGCTGACAAGGCGGCTGGCAGAAATTGCCCCCGTGGGCCCGCACCAGTATGCGATTACGTTCGGTGCGCAGAATTTTCGCGAGGCGCTGAGCGACAAGCAGTTCCACTTTAGCGGGCTTCGCTACGACCCGCAAAAAGAAATCGTCATCACCTGCGGCAGCACCGAGGCGATGATGGCCTCGATGATGTCGGTCTGCAACCCTGGCGACAAGGTCGTGCTGTTCTCGCCTTTTTATGAGAACTATTCTGCCGACACAATCCTCTGCGGTGCGACTCCGGTTTATGTGCCGCTTTCTCCGGTGGACTTGAGCTTTGATGCGGACGTCCTGGAAAGCGCCATGAAACAGCCGGGCGTGAAGGCTCTCGTGCTGTGCAATCCGGCGAACCCAAGCGGGAAGGTCTTTACCCGTGAGGAACTTTCGGTAATCGCCTCCCTTGCAGTGAAGTATGACCTGTATGTGATTACGGACGAAGTGTACGAGCACATCATCTACGCGCCTCACCGTCACACGTATATCTCGACGCTCCCGGGAATGTTCGAACGCACCATCGAGTGCAGTAGCCTGAGCAAGACTTATTCAATTACCGGCTGGCGTCTCGGATACGTGCTTGCCGCGGCCCCCGTGATGGACCGCGTCAAGAAAGTCCACGACTTTTTGACGGTCGGCGCCGCTGCTCCGCTGATGGAGGCTGCCGTGACGGCGCTCCGCTTTGACGATTCGTACTATACGGGCCTGCAGGCGCATTACACGCACATGAGGCAGGTGTTCACGGAAGGCTTGCGAAACCTGGGACTGCGTTTCTCCGAACCGCAGGGTGCTTACTTTGTCCTGATCGACATCTCTGAATTCGGATACGGCTCGCGCAGTTCTCAAGCCGGAGACAAGTTGCCCGATGAACAGTTCTGCATCGATATGGCGCAGAAGGTGGGCGTTGCCGCGGTGCCGGGCTCCAGTTTCTTCAGGGAACCGGTGGACCACTTGGTGCGTCTCCACTTTGCCAAGAAGGACGAAACCCTTTATGAGGCGCTGAACCGTCTCGAGGGTCTCAAGAAACTGAAACGCTAGTTTCTGAATTTTCAAAAAAAAGAACCCCGTCGCGAGGACGGGGTTTTAAAAAGCCTTGAACAGGGTACGACAATTATTGACGCCTACGTTTCACTACGGCGTCTATGTCTCGGCTCGGTCATAAAAAAATGCAAGCATTTTTCTGCGACACTCGCCTTCGGTATTACTCGTACTTGATCACGCCGGCCGGGCAGCTGTCAGCAGCGTCCTTGATTTCGCTTTCGTAAGCGGAGAAATCGACGCCTTCCTTCACCTGCATCTTTTCGGGAACGCTGAACACTGCGTCGCAAGTTGCTTCGCAGGCGCCGCAGGAGACGCATTCGTCGCTGGATTCGTCGAGCCAAACTTTCGTGATTGCCATAGAATTACCTCTTATATGATGGTTGAATTATGGGTATAATATAATAAAAACATTGCAGGCGAGGGTTGTTTTTCTAAATTTACCACCAAATTTCAGCAAACGACGGAGCAATGGTGCTCCGGTTTTTTGCCGAAATCAAAGAGGACATCGCAAACGATGAAAAAAGTGGTTGTAAAAATTGGTGGCAGCTTGGCAATCGACGAAGCCAAGTTGGCCGATTTTGTGGCGGCAGTCAGCAAGCTTCCGGCTATGGGCTGCCAAGTGGCCGTTGTACACGGCGGTGGCAAGGATATTAACGAGAATATTTCCTTGCTGCGAGAACAACCAACCTTTATCGACGGTCTCCGAGTTACTACACCCTCTATTATGAAGATGGTGGAGATGACGCTCTCGGGACACGTGAACAAGAAACTCGTGCGAATGCTCCTTGCTAACAATTGCAATGCGGTTGGACTGTCGGGTGTCGATGGCGGACTTTTCGAAGTCGTCAAGAAGCAGGGCAAGGTTGACCTCGGTCTTGTGGGCGAGGTCAAGAAGGTGAACCCTGCGATAGTGAACACCCTGTGGTCGTCCGGTTTTGTGCCTGTGGTAAGCCCGATTTCTATCGGTCCCGATGCCGACGGCGCACTCGTGAGCTGGAACGTGAACGCGGATACTGCGGCGAGCGAACTTGCCGTGGCCCTCGAAGCCGACCAGTTCGTGCTGGTGAGCGACGTTCCTGGCGTGATGGACGATACCAAGACGGTCATCCCGGAACTGAGCGAAGAAGCCGCCGAAAAGCTGATTGAAACGGGCGTCATCAACGGAGGCATGATTCCGAAGGTGCGCGAAAGCTTCAAGAGCATTGGCCGCGGACTCAAGAGCATCCACATCGTTGGCTGGAAGGATGCCGAACACTTTGTAAAACAGATTAATGGAGAATTGAACTATGGCACAATTCTTGGATAATTTCCTCGAGCAGGACAAGGAAAACATTGCGCCGCTTTACGGTAAGGCCGATGTGGAATTCGTGAAGGGCGAGGGCTCTTACCTGTTCGATACCAAGGGCAATAAGTTCCTTGATTTTGTGGCGGGTATCGCCGTGAACGCTCTCGGTTACCAGAATGCGGGCATCAAACAGGCGGTAATCGACCAGCTCAATCATTTTAACCATATCAGCAACCTTTTCCCGAACTACCCGCAGATTGAACTTGCAAAAGCCCTGCGCGAAGTGACCGGGTTCGACAAGGTGTTCTTCTGCAATTCGGGCACCGAAGCGAACGAAGGCTGCATCAAGATGGCGCGTAAGTACTTCAACCGGAAGGGCGAAACTAACCGGCAGAAGATTATCACGTTCGTGAACAGTTTCCACGGAAGGACGTACGCTGCGCTTTCGGCTACGGGCCAGCCCGCACTCAGGGAAGGCTTCGGCAATATGCCGGGTGACTTTGTGCATGTCGCTTGGAACGATGTTGCCGCACTGAAGGCCGAAGTGAACGCAGATACCTGCGCCATCATGTTCGAAAGTCTCGCTGCCGAAGGTGGCGTGATGACGCTTTCGAAGGAGATGGTCGAAACCATCAACAGCCTGCAGAAAGAATTTGGCTGCCTCGTGATTGTTGACGAAGTGCAGGCCGGTACCGGAAGGCTCGGGACATTCCTCGGCTTTGAAAAGTATGGCCTGAAGCCGGACCTCGTGAGCATGGCGAAGGGCATCGGCGGCGGTCTCCCGCTCGGCGTGGTTCTTATGCGCCAGGCAATTGCCGATCAGCTCAAGGCAGGCGATCATGGTACAACATTCGGCGGTAACCCGCTTGCCTGCGCCGCAGGACTTTCGGTAGTCAAGCAGGTCTGTGCAACTGGTTTCCTCGATAACGTGAAGGCTCGTTCCGAACAGCTCAAGGCCGGCCTCAAGGCTCTCGTGGCGAAGTACAGCTTTGCCAAGGAAGTGCGTGGCGATGGTCTCATCCTGGGCATTGCTCTCGATGAATCCATGCCGGTGGGCAACGTCGTTGCCGCCGCCCGCAACGAAAAACTCATGGTCTTGAGCGCCAAGGGTAACGTGCTGCGTATGCTCCCGCCGCTGAATGTGAGCGAAGCGGAGTGCAACGAAGCTCTGGCTAAGCTGGATGTCGCTCTAGCAATGGCTAATAAGTAATCCTGCTCGTTTCTAGCGAAAATTGAGCAATGATTATTTTTGAAAAAAGCCGCAGCGAATTTCGCTGCGGTTTTCACTTTTAAAGATGCTCCTTATTGGCGTAGGTCTGCGCGGTACCATTCGCCGTAGGGGCCGTTTTCTTTGCCGGGGGGCACTCCGTTCTCGTCGCATGTCCATGGAGTGTTTTCGAAGAAGTCGGCACCTGCAGATGTCATCGCATACTCATCGAATTCCCCTGTACAGTCTTTTATAAGGAATACTTGCGCGAAGTCATCGTCTTTTTTGCAGTCTCCGCCGGCAACGATAAGCGCGTATTTGACGTATTCATATTCGATATGTGTCAGAATCATGGCTAAGGATTGGAACCCTGGCGTGGCGACTGTGTAGATATCGCAGTGCTCGGGGTTGAAATTTTCTCCGGTAATGGCCGTTGTCATCGGAAAGTACTTGGCGACTTCGGCGGGTGAGGGTTCCCTGATGGTATATGAACCCGTATCGAAAACAATTTCGCTTGTCGGCAGGATGCGGTAGGCGAGTACGAGGCTGTCGAATGTAATTTCTTCGGAAATATTCGCGAATTGCTCCGCATACTTTTCCAGAGTGAACGATGCCGTATCGATTGCTTCACCTTTGTTGCCTGTGTCGAGGTGGTCAATGGGGTTGTGCCCGGGAGTCCAGTAATCTTCGATGGGGTCAAAGTCCGAAACGTCAAGCTTGCCGGCGGCAATGTCGGTGCAGACACTTTCAGATTTCTTTACGAAGTCCTGGATAAAGCTGCTTGTGTCGAGAGCTGTCGTGGAATCCCGTTTTACATGGCATTTCTTTGTCCCGTCAGCTTCGGGTTCAGAGCATTCCAATGTAAGATGGCTTAAATCGGCGCAGAAGGCGTACAAATCTCCCGTTGAAGTGCAGAAACCGCTGTAACCGCCTATTACGGTGATTTTCGGGTTGGTGTTGCATGCATCCTGGAACTTTTGGAGAATGCTGTCGCAGGCGGCTCCGACATTGTGCATTGTCAATGTCTTAAAGATATAGCCGTATCTTGATTCCATCTTGAATTTAGCATTGAAGGACTGATCGCCTGCGGTACAAGTCGCTGCCGCTCCATTTTCCTTGTCGTAGAGCTTGACATCAAGGCTGTCCATGTCGCTGCTTAGAGAGGTCGGTTCCGTCTCGAATGCGGTTAGTTTTGAGTAGAAGGCGGTATCTTGGTCTCCACGGAGCTCGATAAGTTCGGGAATGATAGGCTTGTCGCCTTCAAAGACAATGGAGTCGTTATCTGCAGTTGCGTTCGGGATGGTCGTAGAACCTGCGGACGATGGGTTGTCCGAGGAACATGCGTAAAGTGCGCAAAGGGCGAGGGCGCTTGCGATATAGAGATTTTTCTTGAGGTTAAGCATGGTTCGCTCCTTCTATCTTGTTTGTAAACGGAAAAAGTTGGAAGTTCAGGCCGTAGACCTGATCCTGGTTGTCGCTCTCGTTAGCGATGGCGGCAATTTTCTTGCTGCAGATGTCGATTTCGTTCACGATGCGCGAATAGGTGGCTTCGCTCACGCCGATGGTCATTCCGGTGAAGTACCGCTCGCTTGCGCTGTAGCGGTCTACTGCGCGCACGGCCATGTTGCCCATTTCCTTGTGCATGGAGCGGATGGCGATGGGGAGGGCTTCCGGAGAGCCGATGACGGCCTTCTCGGTCTGGGTGTAGACCTTTTCGCCGTCCTTCTTGAGGAACCCGGCCTTTACCAGGAAGGCGAGGATGTCGCGGACTTCTTCGGCAGAAACATATTCCTTGCACTCGTCGGCGATTTTGCGGGGCTGCGCTCCGGGCATCATCGGGGCGAGTTCGCGGATTACGGGGTATTTCCATGATTCGTAGTACTGGAAGGCATCACGGTCAACTACGCGCACCTTGTGCTCGCGGGCAATCCTGTCCATTTCGACAAGGGCTTCTTTCTTGGCGCTGTCCGTCTCGGCGTTTCCGAAAAGGACGAGATGTTTGAAGTATTCGCTCTCGTATCCGACGAGTTCCATGGCCTTCGCGACCGGAGCAATCTTGATCTTGCTCAGGCTGCTTTGGCCCATGCAGACGAGTTTCAGGAAGTTCGGCGACGTGAATCCGGCGAGCTTGCAGAATTCGCGCCACGAGAATGCACCGTGACTTTTACGGTAATCGTAATAGTCCTGCATGTAGGCGCGATAATCTTTGTATTCGAGTATCGATTTCATGTTTGTAAAATAGGTTTGTTTGACCTCAAAGTCAATATTTGAATTATACAAAAATGCTGAAAAATTGTATAAAAATGGAAAAAATGAATATAATTTTTAAATTTTCGTTTCTAAATTATACAGTGCGTATTATTTGGAGCGAAATGTTGCTTTTTGGAGCCAAAATAATCTACATTAGCAAGACAAAGAAACTCTATACACAAAGGATATAATATGGCAAACAAGTACGCCGGAACCCAGACCGAAAAGAACCTCCAGGCCGCCTTCGCAGGTGAATCCCAGGCTCGCAACAAGTACACCTACTTCGCAAGCCGCGCCAAGAAGGACGGATTCGAGCAGATCGCAGAGCTGTTCCTCAAGACAGCTGACAACGAGAAGGAACACGCCAAGATGTGGTTCAAGGAACTGGAAGGCATCGGCGATACCGCTGCAAACTTGAAGGCTGCCGCCGATGGCGAAAACTACGAATGGACCGACATGTACGAGGACTTCGCGAAGACTGCCGAGGCTGAAGGCTTCAAGGCTCTCGCCAACAAGTTCCGCATGGTCGCCGCCATCGAAAAGCGCCACGAAGAACGCTACCGCGCCCTCCTCAAGAACGTGGAAACCGCCGCCGTGTTCGAAAAGAGCGAAGTCAAGGTGTGGGAATGCCGCAACTGTGGCCACATTGTCGTGGGCACCAAGGCCCCGGCCGCATGCCCGGTGTGCGCTCACCCGCAGTCCTTCTTCGAAGTGACCGCCGAGAACTACTAACTATTAAAGTCGCGCTTTAGTGCCAACTACTAGTAAAATGTCACCCCCGCGCAGGCGGGGGTCTTTTTTTTCCACCTTGTGAGGGGAATTTTTATATAATTTGTTTAAAATAACATAAAAGATTGAGAAAACGAAAATGAAAGATTTTATTGATTTCGAACCGTTCTATTCGCATGAGACGGATGTCTACAGTCTCAATGGATTTACTCCTGCTGTCGTGGACAAGGCTTATTTAGACAAACTTGGAGTCAAGGTTGCTCCGTCCGAAAGAACTCTCGAGGGGCTTACGCGCGGCTCCAAAGTGTTCATGGAACGCGTCAAGAACAAGACCGTTATTCCCGTATCGAGACTCTACCTCGAAAATATCGATCCCGAAAAGGTCCAGACAGAAATTCACAACTACACGGGCCGTTGCCCGACGCTCACGTTCGAAATTAATCCCATCAAGGGCTGCAATGTGGGATGCCAGTACTGCCTGGTGACCGACGGTGTGCATGAACAGAAGTTGGTCGCCTACGAGAATTACCACCTGTACGTGCGCAAGTTGCTTGAAGACATGAACGGTGACCCTTGGGGGCCGGTGACCGAAGAGGATATCCACAAGAAGAATGTGCTTCTGCAGGACCTCGCGACTGCCATCGAGGAGGCGCCGGAGCGCAAGCAGGAAATCGAGGCGAAAATCGTAGAACTGAGCCGCGGCAAGAACTGGAACCACTATTACTACTTTTCGCCCAAGACAGAAGCGTTCCAGGAACCGACGGTACAGACCGGTATCGCGCACAGGATCTTGAAGGAATTCATCGAACATTTCAAGAAGCATCCCGATTCCAATGCGAGGCTCTTTATCGCCTCGAAATCTGGCCCGAAGCACTTGCAGTACGAATATGAGGGCGAAACCATCCTCGACCTTTTCGAACAGCTCAAGGGCAAAATGCAGTTCAATACTAGCGTGTCCATCATGCCGACGGAATTCAGGAACCTGCTGGAACCTTTTGCGGCGCCCATCGACGAGCGCTTGCAATCTGTAAAGCTCTGCCGCGAACGCGGAATCCAGGCGAATTCGGCGCTTATCCAGCCTATCGTCATGCCGTACCTTACCGACGAGCATATCAAGGAATTTTTCGACAAACTGCACAATGCGGGCATTATCAACTACAAGCCGGAATTCTTGACCGCGTGCATGGAGAACCTGGCTATGCTCGGGCAGTGGCTCGGACATTTCGACAAGAACCTGGAACGCGAACTCTACGAAGTCTACCTGAAGCCCAGCAATGCAGACCACCGCAAACAGCGCGGGCGCACGGCTCCCGAAAGGGAACTCTGCATTGCCGCCATCAAGCGGATGATGGACTACACGCAGACGCTCGGCATGTCGACCAGTATTTGCTACTGGGTCCGCAAGCAGTTGCAGATTCCGAATACGCTTATCCCCATCATCAACCAGAACGGGTTCCAGTGCCTTGGATACCAATCCAAGCTTTTTCAGAAGTAGCCTCGCGACGAAGGTTTTATGACTACCGAGACGAATTTATGGAATGTCTGTAAAGGGCTGTACGGGGACCAGGAAAACTATTACCACAGGTGGTATCACGAGAAACCTTTGGTCATTACGCCTGCACGCAACGAAGAATTGCGCGAGATGCATCGCGTCCTCTATAAGTGCGTTGAATACATGGCGGCAAACTACGCCAATTTTACGGACAAGTACATGCCTCTTTCCGAAAAGGAAATGGAAATCCTTGAATACCAGGGCAAGTATCCGTTCTTGGCGGGGACATTCCGCCCCGACTATCTTATTACGGACGAAGGCGAGCTGAAACTTTGCGAGATTACGAGCAGGTTCTTCGGTCACGGGATTTTCATGTCGTACTTTGCCGAGGCTGCAGCCAACAATTTCATGGAGAAGTATCCCGGAGGCAAAAGGGAATCGCTCTTTGAACAGATGATGCAGAGTGCGCTGGATATTGTCGGCGACAAAGATGAAATCTACGTGCTGAAGAGCTCGGACAAGACTTCCGAAATCAAGCTTTACAAGCCATTCTATGAACACTTCGGAAAAAAAGTCTTCATCTTGGAGGCTGACGAAGTCGAAAGCCGCATCAACGACTGGAATGGAAAATTCGTCATCAGCGCATTGAACCAGAAGGATATCCTGAGCTATTCCATGGATACCATCAAGGCCATGATTGATTCCAGGATGTACAACGATTTCCGCACGGTATTCCTGATTCACGACAAGCGGTTCATGCAGCTCTGGTTTATGCCCGAGTTTACGCGGAACTTCCTCACTGATGCAGAAGCGGAATTCTTGCGGGCGCATTCCATCGAGACGTGGATATGCAAGGACAAGTCGTCGGAAGATGTCTTGAAAAAAGCGTATGCAGGCAAGGACGGCTACATCTTGAAGCATTTCCGCCTGGGCAAGAGCGAAAAGGTCTATGCCGGCCCGCTGACGGACGAAAGCGATTGGAAGGCGCTTTTCGATGACGGCTCCGTCAAGGACATGATTATCCAGCCGTTCCTGCACCAGAAAACATTCCGCACCGTATGGGAAGGGACTCCCTTCGACGATTATGTATGCGGCATGATGCTCTGTATCGATGACAAGTATTTTGATTCCGGCCTTTTCCGTACGTCTAGTTGCCCGGTAACGAACGTCGTTGATGATAGGAAGGCGTTCCCCGTCGTGACAAGCGATGAACGTATCATTTCTTGCGGAGACATCCTTTGATTATCGCCGGAAACCAGCCCTATTTTCTCCCGTATATCGGTTTCTGGCAACTCCTCAATGCTGCCGACCTGTTCTTGATTGGGGATAACTACAACTTTATCAAGCACGGGTGGATTCAGCGGAACAGGATTCTCGTTTGCGGCAAGCCCTTCTTCTGGGGGCTTGAAGTGAAACACATGAGTTCGTTTAAGAAGATAAACGAAACGGAATTCACGGACTTTAATGTTTCTCAAAAACTGGACACGATCTATTACGCTTATTGCAGGGCCCCGCAATTCAATGCCGGTTTCGCCCTTATCGAGAAGATATTGAACTATCCTGAGCGCAATGTCGCAGAATTCCTTTTCCATTCCATAAAAGCAGTCTGCCAGTATCTCGAAATAAACACGAAGTTCATCAAGAGTTCGGAAATCGAGGGCAACGACAACTACAGGAGGGAATACCGTATTTTTGATTTCTGCCAGCGGCTGGGGGGCGACACCTACATCAATGCCGTGGGCGGGCAGGACCTGTACCATTTCGATGATTTCGAGAAGCACGGAGTTACGCTGAAGTTTATTCGCCCCAATATCCGGCCGTACAAACAGTTCCATAACGAATTTGTGCCGGGGCTTTCCATTCTGGATGTCATCATGTTCAATTCGCTGGATGCGATAAAGAACATGCTTGAAGACTGCAGTTTTATTGAGAAGCAGAAATAGGAGAAAATAAGTATGAAAGGGGAAACTTTTCAAAACCATTCTTTACGCTTGTTGATTGCAACATCCGCTTTCGTCGCCCTAGTATTAGGAGCGTGTGGCGACGATGATCCCAGTATCCTTTTGCCTGGAGATTCCAGTTCCGTAGATGAAATTTCAAGTAGCATTGAACCGTATTCATCGGTGGAAGAAAGCTCCAGCAGCGCTAAGAGTTCTAGTTCCGTAATCACCGCTTGGGATTACATGAATCCAGGATTGTCTTATGGCGAACTTGTGGACTCTCGCGATAATAAGGTCTACAAGACCATAGAGTTTGACGGAAAGGTATGGATGGCGGAAAACCTGAACTACGATGTGGGTGATACGCTCCATACCTGGTGTGCCCGCGAAAATTGCGATTTGTATGGACGTCTGTACACGTATGCTGTGGCGATGGATTCTGCTAAATCCGGCTGTGGCTTTATGACGGTTTGCTCGGTACCTAAAAACTTCCAGGGAATTTGCCCTGAAGGGTGGCATGTTCTTGAATATGAGGAGATAGACGGCCCCGTCTTCTATCAAAAAAATCTTTTCGGCGCAGGCGCCCCGAAATGGGAGGATTCCCTTAATACGAATGTTTATGGGCTTACTTTTTTGCCAGCGGGCTTTATGCGCTATAGTATGGCCGGTACATCGAATCTGGAAACCTGGAATGCATATTTTTGGACAACCATGGAGTTGTCGGATTCTTTGGCACGCGCCTATATGCGGAATTCGAAAGTGTCAGATGCTATATATGCGCCGACCAAGGCTTCGGGACTTTCTGTCCGTTGCATAAAGAACTACGAGCGACATGAGGCACTTGTTGATCCGTCGACTGTGAAGAAGGGTGAATTTACGGATGCCCGTGACGAGCAGACGTATAAGACGGTGACTATCGGAAGGCAGACGTGGATGGCGGAAAATCTCAATTACGCCGATAGCGTAAAGACGCCTGTTCTTGAAGGACGCGTGAAATCGGCATACTTGGATGATCCGGATTCGAATAAATTTTATGGGCGACTTTACACTTGGGCTGCGGCTATGGATTCCGGGGCTTTCGACTATTCCTTCTTGACGAAGCATGTTAGTCAGAAAAATATTCGAGGGATTTGCCCTGAAGGTTGGCATTTGCCGAACCGCATTGAATTCGCTGAACTTTTGGAATCCATTGGTGGTGCGTACAAGAATGCTCATGCGTTGAAGTCTAACGTTGGCTGGGACAAAGATCCTGGCGACGACGAATACGGTTTTGCGCTAGTGGGCGCAGGGCGTGTTGATACAACAGATAATGACATTTACGCCACATACGGGGGCTCGGCATTCTTGTGGACTGCAGAACCTTATTATGATATCATTCCTTCTTTCATAGATAAGCGTGCTCACGTCTACACTCTGGACGAACGCCATGTGGTATATTCCGAATATATGGCCGATACGGCCGTGTTCAAGTCGGGCTTTAACTCTATCCGCTGTCTAAAAGACGAAATTGCAGATAGATAACTGGAATTACCATCCAGTTTTTCCTAAATTTATGGGGCTAACAATTCCATAATGAGGATAAACACAAAATGGCAAGAGCTTTGATTATCGGTTGTGGCGCTGTCGCCACGGTTGCTATCAAGAAATGCTGCACGGCAAGCGAAGTGTTCAGCGAAATCTGCATCGCTAGCCGTCACCGCGAAAACTGCGAAAAGCTGGCACAGGAACTGCGCCCGAACACGAAGACGGTCATTACGACTGCCGCGGTGGATGCCGATAAGGCCGAAAATGTCGTGAAACTCATCAAGGAATACAAGCCCGACCTGGTGATGAACATCGCGCTCCCGTACCAGGACCTCGCCATCATGGACGCCTGCCTCGAATGTGGCGTGAACTACATGGACACGGCGAACTACGAGCCCGAAAACATCGACGATCCGGAATGGCGCAAGGTTTACGACAAGCGTTGCAAGGAACAGGGCTTCAGCGCCTACTTCGACTACAGCTGGCAGTGGGCTTACAAGGAAAAGTTTGAAAAGGCCGGCCTCACGGCGCTGCTGGGTTCCGGCTTTGACCCGGGTGTTTCCCAGGCCTACTGTGCCTACGCCCTCAAGCACCAGTTCGACACCATCGAAGAAATCGATATCCTCGACTGCAACGGCGGCGATCACGGCTACAAGTTTGCGACGAACTTCAACCCCGAAATCAACCTGCGCGAAGTTTCCGCTCCGGGCAGCTACTGGGACACCGACGAAAACGGCAAGGGCCACTGGGTCGAAATTCCGGCCATGAGCATCAAGCGCGAATACGTGTTCGACGAAGTGGGCAAGAAGGACATGTACCTGCTGCACCACGAAGAAATCGAATCGCTGGCCCAGAACATTCCGGGCGTCAAGCGCATCCGCTTCTTCATGACGTTCGGCCAGAGCTACCTCGACCACATGCGCTGCCTCGAAGACGTGGGCATGCTCAGCACGCAGCCCATCAAGTTCCAGGGCCAGGAAATCGTTCCTATCCAGTTCTTGAAGGCCCTCCTTCCGGACCCGGCAAGCCTCGGCCCCCGCACGGTGGGCAAGACGAACATCGGTTGCATTTTCAAGGGCACCAAGGACGGCAAGCCGAAGACCTACTACCTCTACAACGTTTGCGACCATCAGGAATGCTACAAGGAACTCGGTAGCCAGGCCATCGCTTACACCACAGGCGTTCCGGCCATGTGCGGCGCCATGATGGTGCTCACCGGCAAGTGGAACAAGCCGGGCGTGCATACCGTGGAAGAATTTGACCCGGATCCGTTCATGGAAGCCCTCACCAAGTACGGCCTCCCGTGGAAGGAAAACTTCAACCCTGTTCTCGTTGACTAGAGAGACTCAGAGCAATGAAAAAATGGCGCATTGACGATTCCCGTGACTTGTACAACGTCAAGGGTTGGGGCGTGAACTACTTCGACATCAACGAGAAGGGTCACGCGACTGTTCATCCGCTCAAGGAAGGCGGCCCGGATATCGACCTGTACGAACTCGTGCAGGAACTTTCGCTCCGCGACGTCTCCACCCCGATGCTGCTGCGCTTCCCGGATATCTTGGATAGCCGCATCGAGAAGATTAACGAGTGCTTTAACAAGTCCCGCACGGAATATGGTTTCAACGGGAGCTACTACAGCATCTTCCCGATCAAGGTGAACCAGCAACGCGCCGTGCTCGAAGAAATCGTCAGTCACGGCAAAAAATACAACATCGGTCTCGAGGCCGGTTCCAAGCCGGAACTGCATGCGGTGCTCGCGAACATGGATAACCCGGATTCGCTGATTATCTGCAACGGCTACAAGGACGAGGACTTCATTGAACTTGCCCTCCTCGCGCAGAAGATGGGCAAGAAGATTTTCATCGTCGTCGAGAAGATGAACGAGCTCCACCTGGTGGTGGAACTTTCCCGCCGTATCGGCGTGCGCCCGAACATCGGCATCCGCATCAAGCTTGCAAGCTCCGGCAGCGGCAAGTGGGAAGAATCTGGCGGATACCACAGCAAGTTCGGCCTCAACAGTTCCGAATTGCTCGAAGCGCTGGACTACATCAAGCAGGAGAAGATGGAAGACTGCATGAAGCTCATCCACTTCCACCTGGGTAGCCAGATTACGAACATCCGCCACATCAAATCGGGCCTGCGCGAAGTCTCGCAGTTCTATGTGCAGATTCGCAAGATGGGCATGAGCCTTGAATTCGTGGACGTGGGCGGCGGCCTTGGCGTCGATTACGACGGTACCCGCAGTTCCAACGCGAGCTCGGTGAACTACTCCATCCAGGAATACGCGAACGACGTGGTGTATGCCATGTACGAAGCCTGCGAAAACGGCAACGTGCCGCACCCGAACATCATTGCGGAATCGGGCCGTGCTCTTGCGGCGCACCATTCCATTTTGGTGTTCAACGTGCTGGAAACCGCCGGCCAGGCGTTCTTCGACGAGAATACGCACGAGATTGATGACGATGCTCCCGATGCATTGAAGGATTTGTACGGCATCTACAAGGGGCTCACCCCGAAGAACCTGCTCGAAAGCTGGCACGATGCCATCCAGCTGAACGATGACGTTCTGAACGGTTTCAAGGTGGGCGATTACGACCTGCCGACGCGCGCCATGTGCGAACGCCTGTTCTGGAGCATCGTGCGCAAGGTAGACCAGCTTGCGAAGGATTTGCGCCATCCGCCTTACGAACTCAGCGAACTCCCGCGCTTGCTTGCGCAGAAGTACTTCTGCAACTTCAGTTTGTTCCAGAGCCTGCCCGACAGCTGGGGCGTGGACCAGGTTTTCCCGCTCATGCCTATCCAGCGCTTGAACGAGGAACCGACGGTAGAAACCACCCTCCAGGATGTCACTTGCGACTCCGATGGTAAAATCGACATGTTCGTCCGTGGTGGCGACGTGAGCCGCACGCTCCCGCTGCATGAACTCAAGAACGGCGAACCGTACTACATCGCAGTTTACCTCGTGGGCGCCTATCAGGAAATCCTCGGTGACCTGCACAACCTCTTTGGCGATACGAACGCTGTCCACATCGTCTGCAACGACAAGGGCGGCTACGAAATCGACAAGGTGATTGACGGCGAATCCGTGGAAGACGTGCTCGACTACGTGAACTTCAGCGACAAGGCGCTCGTGCGCACCATGGAAAACTGGGTGTCGCGCTCCGTGAAGGAAGGGAAGATTAGCCTGCAAGAAGGCAAGGAATTCCTGAACATCTACCGCGGCGGCCTTTACGGGTACACGTATTTGGAATAAACCGTGATTCACGAAATCGCGCCACATAAATTGCATAACGAGTTTCGGCTTCAAAGCCCGAAACCGTCGGATTTTCTTGTTGTCTTTTTCGGGGATAAGAGCCTTCTCAAAAAGAACGGTGATTCCTTTGAAATTCCTAGGGTAGAAAATTTCAATCAAGGAAATATCCCGTGCCATTACCTTTTCAGCATTGACGATGCGGCGTATTTCCTGGCAGATTTCAGCATCTCGAAAGAACTGGTGGAAAACGCGTCGGACGATTATGTCCTTTGCCCGGCACGCACGTACCGCTACATGGGCGATCCGCTCTTGCGCATGGGTGGCGCGACCGCCGCGCACATCGCTCACTGGGAATCGCTCAACAGGTTCTGTGGCCGCTGCGGAAGCGAGATGGCCCGTAGCGAAAAGGAACGCGCAGTAGTTTGTCCTAAATGCGGGAATGTCGTTTACCCGCGCATCTCTCCGGTCGTGATTGTGGCCGTCCGCAATGGCGACAAACTCCTGATGGCCCACAACATCGACAATCCGAACCCGAGGCTCTTCTTGATTTCGGGTTTCGTGGAAGTGGGCGAGAGCCTTGAGCAGGCCGTGCACCGCGAAGTTTTGGAAGAGGCTGGCCTCCGCGTGAAAAACATCCGCTATTTCGGGAGCCAGCCGTGGCCCTTCAGCGACTCGCTTATCGCGGGCTTCACCGCTGAACTCGATGGCGACGACACTATCCATATGCAAAAAGAAGAACTCTCCGAAGCCATGTGGGTCAGGCGCGAAGACATTCCCGAGTACGAGACCGATGTGAGCATCAGCTGCTGCCTCATCGAAGACTTCCGCCGCGCGCATACTTAGCCGTTGTTACCTGCGGTCACTAGTTCCTAATGGCTAGTGACTAATGGCCAATTTTCTATATTTGGATACGATGAAATTACCTGTCGTATGTATTATCGGACGCCCGAATGTTGGGAAGTCCTCTCTTTTTAACCGGATCCTTGGGCGGCGAGCCGCAGTCGTTTCTGACCGCGACGGCGTTACCCGCGATAGGCATTACCAGACGGCCAACTACAAGGGCCATGAGTTTACGGTAGTCGATACGGGCGGATTCCTGCCCGACGATACCATCGACGTGCTGGCCGACAGCGTCCGTGCGCAAATTTTCAACGCCGTGAAGGAATCCGACCTGGTGCTCTTTATGGTGGATGTCCGCGTGGGCATTACCAAGCTCGACCAGCAGTTCGCGCGCCTTGTCCATAAAGAAGACAAGAAGGTGATTCTCGTGGCGAACAAGAGCGAGCAGCAGGGCGACCGCCAGGAAAGCTACGAGTTCTTGAAACTCGGTTTTGGCCTGCCACGCACCATCAGTGCTCTTACGGGTTATGCCTGCCTGAGCCTGCTGGACGAAGTCATCTCTGTGCTCCCGACACCCGTCCGTGGTGAACGCCGAGAAGAACGTCCTATCCGTTTCGCCATCCTTGGCCGCCCGAATGCGGGCAAGAGCACGCTGTTGAACCGCCTGCTGAACGAAGACCGCGCTGTGGTCTCTGACATCCCGGGCACGACCCGCGATTCCATTGACTGCGACTTTATCGTTGATGGCCAGAAGTTCGTGGTGACCGATACTGCAGGCCTCCGCAAGAAGGCAAAGGTCGAAGACGAAGTCGAAATCTTCAGCAACATGCGTACGCTTGAAAGTGTGCGCCGTTCCGACGTGTCGGTGCTGATGGTTGATTGCACCCGCGGGCTCGAAGTGCAGGACTTCCGCATCATTACCGAAATCCGCAAGGCAGGTAAGGGTCTTGTGGTGGTTCTCAACAAGTGGGATATCCTCCCGAACAAGACCGAGAAGAGTTTCGACCACATGGTCAAGGAAATGCTCGAACGCGAACCGATGCTCGAGTATGTGCCCATCATTTCGATTAGCGCCAAGGAAGGCCAGCGCATCAACCGCGTGGTGCAGGCCATCCAGACGGTGTATGCCAACTGCCGCCGCGTGCTGGGCCGTGACCGCGTCGCTGAAAGTTTTGCGAACTTCTTGCAAGAGAAGGCTCCCCCGAGCCATAACGCCCGCGTGGTGTCGCTTACGCGCGCATGCCAGATTATGGTGGAGCCGCCTGTTATCGCCATCGAGACCCGCACGCCCGAACTGGTGGACGAGTCGTACAAGCGTTACTTGCTCAAAAAGTTTTATGAGGAATTCCAGCTGCAGGGTGCGCCCCTGCGCCTGAATTTCGACCAGAAGTTAACCCTCAGAAAGGATGAAGAACTTGAACAGTTTACTGAGTCTTCCAATAGCGTACTTGCTGGGGTCGATCCCCAGCGCCATCTGGATAGCAAAAATCGCAAAGGGAAAGTCGTTCGACATTAGAGACTACGGCTCCAAGAATGCGGGCCTTACCAATACATTCCGCGTGCTAGGTTGGAAGCCTGCGCTCCCTGTGGTATTCATGGACTTGCTCAAGGGCTTCTTCGGCCCGTGGATTGCCATGAGGTTGTGCGAAATGCAGGTGGCTGCCGGTGGTGCGGATTATTCTAGCTGGGTTCCGCTTGTTGCGGGTATCCTCGTGATTCTCGGGCACAGTTTCACCTGCTTTGCCGGTTTCCGCGGGGGCAAGGGCGTTCTTGCCGCACTGGGCGTGTTCCTCGCGCTCTGCCCGATTACGGCGCTTTCTTGCCTAGGAGTGTGGGTGGTACTCACGTTCTCGACAAAGTATGTTTCGGTGGGTAGCATCGGTGCGTGCATCGCTCTCGGCGCCTTTGGCGTGATGGGCTACTTTAAGTTGCCATTCCCGCCCGACGATATCAACCTAGGGCTCATGATTACCTGCCTTCTGGTGGCGGTTTTCGTGATTGTGAAGCACAAATCGAACATCAAGCGCCTTTTGAACGGCACCGAGAACGGTTTTGGCAGCAAGCGCAAGACCCCGAAGGCATAAATATTGTAGATTGTTGAAAAAAGGATTTTTATCATGAAAGTAACTGTACTTGGAACTGGTGGTTGGGGCCTGACTCTCGGTCAGGTGGTCTATGAAAATAAGTGCGAAGTTTCGTTCTGGACAAACTCGCAGGCCGAAGTCGATCTGCTTTCGACGGAACATCAGTACAAGGACAAGCTCCCCGGCGTAATTTTCCCGGCGGATTTCAAGTACACGACCGACATGAATGCAGCCCTCGACGGCTGTGACATGGTGCTCATCGTGGTGCCCTCGCAGTTCATGGGCGGTGTTGCCAAGAATTTGGGCAAGTGGATTCCGGCGAAGGGCAAGGAACCTATCGTTGTCTGCGCTACCAAGGGCATTCTCGAAGGCACGAACCAGTTGATGAGCGAAGTGCTCCTTGAAA
Organism: Fibrobacter sp. UWR2; assembly: GCF_002210285.1. NCBI lineage: Bacteria > Pseudomonadati > Fibrobacterota > Fibrobacteria > Fibrobacterales > Fibrobacteraceae > Fibrobacter > Fibrobacter sp. UWR2. The sequence goes on from NZ_MWQE01000001.1 coordinate 717,592, forward strand.
ACGTGCCGTGGCTTACCGACGATAAGATGGTGGCCTTCAGCGGTCCGTCTCACGCCGAAGAAGTCAGCCGCCACATCCTTACGGCGATTGTGGCTGCCAGCGTTAATGAGGAATCCGCGAAGTTTGTACAGAAGGTCATGAGTTGCTCTTACCTGCGCGTGTACAGTTCTACCGACATCATCGGCGTGGAACTCTGCGGTTCCGTGAAGAACGTGATTGCCATTGCCTCTGGCGTGCTCTATGGGCTCGAGGCGAGCGGCAAGTACAAGATTGGCGATAACTCCCGTGCAGCCCTCCTGACGCGCGGTCAGGCCGAAATGTGCCGCCTGGGCAAGGCTCTCGGTGCAAAGCCCGAAACGTTTGCTGGCCTTGCCGGCATGGGCGATCTCATCGTCACCTGCCTCTCGCAGCATAGCCGTAACCGCTATGTGGGTGAACACATCGGTAAGGGCGAAACCATCGAACAGGTTCTCGCTGGCATGAAGATGGTGGCCGAAGGCGTGCCCACCTGCAAGAGCACCAAGGCGCTCGCCGACAAGCTCGGTGTCGAGATGCCTATCGTGAACTCCGTCCACGCGCTCCTCTTCGAAGGCAAGAAGGTCGAAGATGTGCTCAAGGACATGTGGGGCCGCGAACTCAAGACCGAAGTTTGGGGTTAAAAGCGGTATCGGATTGCGAGACCGCTCGCAAACCCATTCTTGAATATTCCGGAAGGACTTGCTCCTTCCGGATTTTTTGTACTTGATTTTCCAGCGGGCTTTGTATCAGTCTTTTCACGGAGGTCTGTCTTTATCGGGATAATCTGCGTTGCATTCCATTCCAGCGACAGCCCACGGGACTTGTCTTGCGAAGTCTTGTCGAGGGATACTCCGAGACTTGCAATAAGTCCTGTGCTTTCAAGAGACCAGAACCACCATTCTGTCTCGGAATTGTAACCTATGAATGATGTCGTTTCGGATTTCTTCTCGATTTCGAGATCGTTATAGGTGTAATATCCGTGCAAACCTGCCTTAGGCGTAATCTGCATATTTCCGGTAATGTTGAAATGCGGATTGAAGTACCCGCCGAGAGTTGCTGCGGCTATATTGAGGTCGGCCTCTATGAGGTAGTTCATCTGCAGAAACGAGAAAGAGAGAACCTGTATGACGGATGCAGGCAAGAGTCGGTTTGGCGCCAGCGTTTCGAAAAATCTCCTGTTGTCCTTCTCCATTTTCCCGTATGCGAGAATTCCCCTGGCGTCGACCTCGAATAAATCGTTTTCCCATTGGATGTTGTCATAATACAGCCTTGACTTGATGGGCAGGTACATGAATCTCTTTGTACTTCCGTCTCGGTATGAATTCCCGATAATGTTGGACTGGACGGAAACAGCGACGTGCTGCATATTGAGCGCGCTCTTGCCGAAATCGTGCCTGTAGCGGGAATCCCAGATGAATATCTGGGAGGAGTCCTTGATGAAATATTCGCTGGTCGCATTGACCGGTGTGGTGTGGATTTGTTCAAGGTGTGTCTGGAAATGGTGCTTCTTGTAAGATGCTCCTACAACGAATCGCTTGCGGATGTAACTGGTTTGCCAGTCTCCTTCGATTTCGTGGATTTCGTCATTTTTGTTCTTGGATTCCCAGCGGACGGTTGCAAGGACCGGCTTCCCTTTTCCTAGAACGGTTCCTGCGTAAAAAGAGGAATCGGCTGTGTGTACCGTCAGTTCCGATGTGATTGATGGATTGCTGCTTGCGGTTGCTGATAGCGAAATGTACCTGAAATCGCTTGTGAATCCGGCTGAACCGAGTAGGGCATCCCTTTTTAGGGTGAGGGTCCAGTCGTCGCTCCATTTGGCTTTGGCACGATAGTATCCGATATCGCCAAATACACTATGGATGCCAGCCTGTATGGTATCCGAGGTGGAACACTGCGTTGCGTTGAGTCCAGCCGTTTTGGTGTCCAATAGAAAAAGGCCGCCACAATGGGCGAGGCCTTTTGTTTCACCGTACACCAAGGATGTCACAAGAAAACTTGTTAATCCTATGGTGTAAAGCGGTTTGAAAAAAGTATTCACGTTTTGTTATTAATAGTCGTATTCGTCGTCCCAGTCTTCATCCCAGTCTTCTTCGTCATCGTCGCCGAAGATGGCGGGCAGGATGTCATCCCAGAAGGCATCTACAGTCATGTCGGGGAAAATTCCGCCGAAGGTGATATCCGGGAAGATGATGAACTTGCGTAGATCTTCGTACTTGTAAGGCTCGATTTCGGTGTCGACCATCTTTCCGTTGACGAGTTCCTGGATGGTTGCGGTCTTCTTGCCGTCCTTGTCGGTGAAGTAGCCGTAGTTGGGAACTTCGTTCTCGTAGTAGGCTACGGCGTACTTGATGGTACCCTTGTCTTCCTTGCACATTCCTGCGGGGAGTGTCACGTCGGGAATCTTCCATTCGGTTTTCGTTGTCGGTTCGTCGCTATTAATCATGGCCCAGGGGTCGCCTTCCACGTAGCTGTTGACGACGAACTTGATCTTGCAACCGTCAGCAACGTAGCCGATTTCTGCCTTGATGCGTTCAGGTTCGTAGACATCCATGAAAATTGTTCCCGAGGTCTCGTCGTCATCCCATCCGGAGACTTGGTTGCTCTCTATGTCGGGATTAAACTTGTAGTATTCCTGGGCCACATACGACTGCATGAATCTCTGGGCGTAAGCTTGTTCTTCTATGGCTTCGGACCAGTAGAAACCGCCATCCGGGTTCACCCATTCGGACTTGTCGTTGACAACATGGTAGGGCAGGAATTTCTGGATGCCGTCTGTATTCTCGAACAGCTTGGAGATGTTGACCTTGATGGTCTTGCCTTCGGCGTACGGGATTTCGAACCCTTCGTGGAGCTGTTTCTTGATGGATGTCAGGGTGTCGATAAACTTCTGGGCGTCCTTGGTGCTCAGGTCGGCAAATTCACCGTCACCCACGACATACAGGTCATTTTCCTGAGTCTCGAGGCCGTTTTTCGCTTCTTCAAGGCCGTATTGTAGGCCAAGCTGCCCGTAGGTAATCGCGCTGTCCAACAGGTTCGGGATGTTCTTGTATTCCGTTTTCCAGGAATCGTGGATGCTTGTGAATTTGCTGTCTTTCCCGATAAGCTTGAACAGGTGTTCAAAGCCATGGTTGTCGTAGTAGTTGACTTTGGCTTCGAGTTCCATCAGGGAATCGACCCAGTCGTATTTCCCGTTGTCGTCGACATCAAGGTTTATGCTGACGAGCGCGGTAAGGGATGCCTTTGCTACATACAGGGCGGCAAGGACAGGGGCGAATTCACCGCGGTCCAGTTCAACGTCACGGTTCTTGACTGGATAGGTGCAAGTGAATTCTTCGTCATTTGCGATGTTCGTCATGTAGCTGATGGCGGAATCCAGCGACGGAATGGCGTTTCCGATAGCAGACTGCACGTCGCTCACCAAAATGCCGCGAATATCGTCGGACGAGTTGATGGTGTAGTTAAATGAAAGTTTGGCGGCATCACCAATATCTTTCGAGAAGAGCGCTGCCTTTTTTTTGCCGTTGCGTGCAGCCAGAGTGTCGAGGAAATTGTTGATTTTCTTGTTGTTTGCAATATCCGAGATTATGGATGCGACATAGGCAAGCTGAGCTTCGCAGTTTCCGGGGTATTTCTTGAGGATTTTCTCGATATCCGACTTGGTGTCGGCACTCATTTCTTGAGCGGTGCTCAAGTCACCCCTGCCGAAGGCGGAGTATACATCTGTAAGTTTTGTCTTGATTTCTTCGATTGCTGCCTTGTCATCTGCGTTTGTAATCTCTTCGCAGCCGGCAACGACGTCGACTTCGGTTTTTTGCGGGTCGTCGACAGAAATGGGATCGTCTTTTGACTTTGTGGGCGATGATTCGTCGTCCGTGGAGGAACACCCTGTCAAGTATGCCAGAGTGCAGAAAGCGATAATGGAGGCTTGTTTGAAAAATTTCATTTTGTCCTTCCTTTCTTTTGGGTTTGTAAAGAAAAATAAGAAAAAAGAAGATGAAAAGAACAAAAAACTTATTTTTCGTCAAAAAAAAGTGTTTAAGGACAATTTTTAGACGATAAAAAGCCTATTTTCGCTTTCCTAGGGTTGCGAATACCACGGCACCTTGCACGGCCTGGAATACCATGGGGATATACCCCAGAAGTGCTGCGGCAAGGACAATGTCGGCGGGAATGCCGAGAAGACCTGTGAAGAGGCTCACATTTACGCCTTCGCGGATGCCGATTCCGTTTATAGAAATGGGCAACATGGATACCGTGATGGTGATGGTCATGAAAACCGTAATTGTCGCGATATCTACCGGAACGCCTACCGCTTGGAAATAGGCGTAATGGATGGCGATGGAAGAAATCTGTAGCCAGATGGAATCAAGGCCCGAAAGGAAGAACGCCTTCTTGTAGCCGCGATAAATGGAAAACGCATCCTGCAACTTTGTAAGGAATGGAATGCGTGCAGAAATTTTGGCGGGGATTCTTATTTTGTCTGAAAATAGCCCGCTGACAATGACTAGTACAGATGCGAGCGCGACGGCACAGACAGCCCCCGTGTAGACAGCGGGAATGTCGTAACGGGCAATGACGAACGGGAGCGTTACAAAGAAGCAGATGAACATCGCGATGAGACCCATCACGCGAGAGATGGCGACTGCCGCGACCGAGTTTGCCATGTTCCCGAAGCGCTTGCCGAAGGCGATGGTCTTGACGGCATCACCGCCGAACCCGCTGGGGAGCAGGTTGTTGAAAAAATACCCGAGGGCTATATAGGCATAGAACGTGCGGAACTTGATTTTCCTGCCTTCTTCGAGCAAGAGCCCGCGCCAGCGGTTCGCCTGGATGAACATGCTGAAAAGCGTGCAGAAAAGGATGAGCGCTATCCAGGGGAGGGCCTGTGCTGTCCAGTGGTTGCTTACATCGGCAAACGGAACCTTGTAGAATATGTAGGCAAGGCCACCAATGCTGATGACGGCCTTCAACATGCCCGAAAGAATCTTTTTTGCCGAACCCTGCTGCATACCTTAACCTTTTTCTGCTGCAAGTTCTGTTGCTATTTCGCGAATTTGCCGTGCGCTTGATTCCCAGGTGAATTTGCTCACCCAGTCGAGAATTTCTTTGTCGTATTTGCCCTTGTCATTGATGGAATTTTCCAATGTGCGGGCAATGCTTTCGGCGCTTTTCGGGTCAAAGTACTTTGCCACGTTGCCCCCGACTTCGGGCAATGACGACGTGTTGGAACAGGCGACGGGAGTGCCGCAGGCGAATGCTTCGAGTACGGGGAGCCCGAAACCTTCATACAGCGAGGGCAATACGAAAAGGTCAGCGAGGTTGTAGAAGTTTACCAAGTCTTCCTGGCTGACCATGCCGGCGTGTATGGTGAGACTTTCGATACCCAAGTCTTTTTCGCGGGTATCTTGCGTGCGGCCATCGAACGCCTTCCCGACAAGTACGAGCCTGCAATCTTCTTTCCCCTTCATTTGTGCGAAACCTTGCAGGAGCATGTTCAGGTTCTTGTGGGGGAGCAGGTTCCCGACGTACAGGAGGATCTTCTTGTCGCGGGGAATATTGTATTTGCCGTACAGGTATTCAATTTCTTCGCGGGATTTGCGGACGAATTCCTTCCCGTAACCTAGCGGGACGACGGTCATCTTTTTTGCATCGGCCTTGTAGAACCGGAGCAAGTCCTGCTTGGTGTTTTCGGAATCTACGAGAATGCGGTTTGCCCGCTTGCAGATAAACCAGAAGATGAACTTGAAGTACAGGTGCGCAAGTTTCATCGGCAAGAATTCCGGGTATACCAGGTGGGTGAGGTCATGGACCGTCACCATCATCTTGCCATGGTAAAAGAGCGGTACGTTGCAGTGCGGCACATGCAGTACGTCGGGCTTCTGTTTGCGCAACTTGCCGTAGGGGAACCTTAGCTGTTCCTTGTAGCCATAGATGCCGCTGATGAAGGGAATTTGCGCAGGGACAGAATCTTTGTAGGCTTCGAGGTCCTTCGGGTCGCCGAGCGCGATGCTGTAGCCCACATCCCGCAGCCAATGTTGAATGCAGGTGCCAATCCCGGACCTGCTTACCATGCGGGCGTCAATTGCAATTCTTGGCGCCACACTCATGGTCGAACATCCATTTCAGCGTTTCTTCAATTTTTGTCCCGTTCCAGTATCCGAGTTCTACGATTCGGGAATTGTCGCAGCACTGGTAGGGAATATCGACGGGGCGCATCTTTTCGGGATCCTGCTCCACACTGATGTTCACGGAAGCGAACCCGATGATGGTCTGGAGCAGGTCGCCAACCTTGTGTGCAATTCCCGAACCGACGTTGTAGACTTCGTACTTGTTCTTGTTCTCGAGAAGCATGCGGTAAACGTGCACTACGTCGCGTACATCCGAAAAATCACGCCATGCGCTGAGGTTCCCGACCTTGATTACGCCCGGTTGGCCGCTCTTTTCGATTGTAGCCACTTGCTGTACAAAACTCGGGAGTGCAAAACTGGTGCGTTGGCCAACGCCAGTGTGGTTGAACGAACGTGTGCAGATGATTTTCATCCCGTATTTTTTGCGGTAGAGTTCTGCGAAATTTTCTTGCGCTATTTTCGAAATCCCATAGGGGTTGCTTGCCTCGCGGTCGCAGGATTCCTTGAGCGGGGTGCTTTGCTGGGCATATTCCTCGGCGCTACCGATAAGGAGCGTTTTTGCCTTCGGGGAATGCTTTGCGATGGCATCGAGCACGTTGAGCGTGCCGACCACATTCACCTGGATTGTCGAGGCAGGGTCTTTCCAGGATGCTCCGACGGAACTGATGGCCGCAAGGTTCACCACATAGTCGGGCTTGGTATTTTGCAAGAGCCTATCGATGCATTCGCGGTCCAGGAGGTTTACTTCCGGGATATCTACGGCAGTAACCTTGTGGCCTGCGGACTCAAGCTCCTTTACCAGGTAGCCACCGACAAAACCTTTTGCTCCGATGACTACGGTATTCATTAAATCTTGCCTTCGGCGAGGAGTTTCATGTCGCTCTTGACCATGCGCTCTACCAGCTGTTCGTAGCTGATTTCCGGTTCCCAGCCCAAGACTTTCTTGGCCTTGCCGGCATCACCGATGAGCAGGTCGACTTCGGCGGGGCGGAAGAACTGCGGGTTCACCTTCACGACCACCTTATCGGTGCCCTTGAGGGTGGCGTATTCCTTTTCACCTTCACCATGGAATTCGATGTCCATGCCGGCGGCCTTGAATGCGAGCAATACAAATTCGCGGACCTTGTGCGTCTTGCCGGTGGCGATGACGAAATCGTCTGCCGTGGGCTGCTGCAGCATGAGCCACATGGCACGCACGTAGTCGGCACTGTGACCCCAGTCGCGGCTGGCATCCATGTTGCCGAGTTCCAGTACATCCTGGAGGCCGGCCTTGATTTTAGCGACGGCGATGGTAATCTTCCTTGTAACGAATTCTGCACCGCGACGTTCCGATTCATGGTTGAACAGAATGCCGGAGCAGGCGAACATGCCGTAGCTTTCGCGGTAGTTCTTGGTAATCCAGTGGCCGTAAAGCTTAGAAACGCCGTAGGGGCTGCGCGGGTAGAACGGGGTCGACTCGTTTTGCGGAATAGCCTGCACCTTGCCAAACATTTCGCTGGTAGATGCCTGGTAAACGCGCGTGTCGGGCTTGCAGAGGCGGACTGCTTCTAGAAGTTTGGTCACGCCGATGGCGTTGATGTCTGCAGTGGAAAGCGGAGTTTCCCAGGAGGTCGTCACGAAGGACTGGGCCGCAAGGTTGTAGATCTCGTCGGGCTTCGCGATTTCCATGGCGCGCAGGAGCGATGCGGAATCGGTCATGTCGCCGAAAATGAATTCCACCTTGCCTTTGAGGTGTTCTGCGTTGTTGAAGTCCAGCTTGCTTTTGCGGCGTACGAGTCCGAAAACTTCATACCCTTTTTCGAGAAGCAATTCTGCTAAATAGGAACCGTCCTGGCCGGTAATCCCTGTAATAAGTGCACGTTTCATGTAAAAAAAGATACAATTTTTTTTCTTCTGGGACCTAATTAATTTATATTATATCCTGTCTTTTTATAGGAAGGAGAGGAAATGCTGAAAAAATTTCTCTGTCTATCAGTTGTTGGCTGTCTTGGCCTCTGGGCTTGCTCCGGAGACTCGACGTCTGCTGGTTCGACCGAAGATTCCATGATCCATAATGTCGCAAAGTCCGACTCGAATGCGATTCTCAAGTTCGCCTTGTGGAGCAGTTTGGACTCTATGGGCATTCCGGGCTATTTCAAGGCGGCCTCCGAAAAGGGAATTTACGTTTATGACCCCTACACGCGCGATAACTTGCGCTGCCCGGCGCCGGCCTTGGCGATGGATGACAATACGCTGTTCTTTGATGAACTGGAGACCATTTACCAGGAAGGGGAACTGGTGGACGGTGTCTGCGGGAAGGCGGTGTCGTTGGCCGATGGCCAGGTGGCTCCGCTGGGTGTGAACCTGATTGATTCGATGAAGGTGGGAACGGTCGAATTCTGGTTCCATCCGGGTAAGGAATTCTACGATAAGCCGGCTCGTACCCTTCTGGGTAACGATGGTGCCCGAATTCATTTCTTCTATAAAGATGGCGAGTTGATATTCCAGAAGAACCATCACAACCAGCATTTCTTTGTGAAGAATATGATTGCGCTGGATTCCGGCTGGAACCTGATTGCCGGTCAATGGGGCGATGGCTACATGAGCCTGTGGCTGAATGGCAAGCTGGTTGCCAAGAAAGAGCATGACTTGGGCTACGCTCCGGCCATGCGTGGAATCCCCTTCGAGAACCTTTTTGTGATAGGGTACAAGTCCAAGTGCTGCATGGAGGGTGTTGACCAGTATCAGGGAATGACGACTGCCGGTGCGTTCGACCAGTTCCGTATTTCGAATGTAACGCGTTACGATGTCCAAGCCCCGGTTGTGGTCGTTGACTCCCTTCCGCCTGCGGCTGATCCTGCTGGTGAAAACGAAGAATCGGAAGACGAACTCGACTCGCTCTCGGAAGGCCAGTGCTCTACAGGCATTGACATGTCAACGGATCTCGATTCGCTAGACAATAATGTCGTCCATCTTAAGCTAGTGACCGAAATGGTTTGCCCTCCGGATTATGAACTCGTAATAGACTCCAATGCGTATGACAAGTTTACCTATAGCCTTTACTTAAGGGATGGTTCGGTCGTCAAGGAACTGCTCCCCGTGGGTAGCGTTTACTATGGCTGCATTGACTTGACAGATTACAGTGATCCGAAGTTTAACGCTACTGCCTGCACTGGTTTGGCTCCGGGTACCTATCGATTGTACGTCACCTACGAAGGAAAGCGTAACTACTATGCCTTTAAGGTACAGGGTGAAATTGACGAATAGTATACCGCTTTGAATCGGATGGGCCCGGCTAAATAAGCCTGGCTTTTTGTATTTACTTCGTAGATTCAAAAAAATTTTTAAATTGCGGATATGGCTTTTGTTCACCTGCAAGTTCATTCCGAGTTTTCCGTTTTAAAATCGTCTGCACGTCTTGACGGCATCCTTGCCGCCGCTGCTGATGACAATGCTCCTGCAGTTGCCCTTACGGACCATGGAGCCATGTTTGGCATCTTGGAAATCCAGACTCGCGGCAAGGAATTGAACAAGGCTCGCAAGGAGAAGGGGCTCCCGCCGGTAAAGACCATTTACGGCTGCCATGTCTATATTGATTCTCCAAGCGCAAGCCAGAAGGATCCGACGTCGTTTGAGCGCTTGACGCTTCTCGTGGAGAACGAGAAAGGCTACTACAACCTCTTGCGCATAGTCAGCTATCGCTATGAGGAGAGCGACCGCTGGGCTGAGATTCCCTCGGTTCCGCTGGATGTTGTGAACCAGCACAAGGAAGGTCTGATAGCCATCGCGGGAGACTTCTTTAGCCGCTATGGCCAGAACGTGTCTTCGGGCCGAGACTCCCTGGCTCGCGAGTACATGGATTCCCTGGATAAGATTTTTGACAGGGACCATCTATACCTGTCTGTATGCGATAATGGTGTGCAACAACAGGGACGCGTGAATGAGTTCAATGTGAAACTCGCAAGCGAAATGGGACGCGAGGTGGTCGCTGTGGCCGATGTTCATTACATCAAGCCCGAAGACGCCATGGCCCACAAGGTGCTCCGTTGTATCTCGCTTAAGTGTACGCTAAACGATTTTACGGATGCTCGCTTCCCGACGGATAAGTTCTATTTCCGCACCGAAGAAGAAATGCGAGCCCTTTTCGGGCATATTCCGGGCGCTATCGAGAATACGGTGAAGATTGCGGAACGCTGCAACTTTACTGTAAAGACAGGTATTGGCGACGACTTCTGGCCGCGTTTTAAGATTCCCAAGGAATTCCTGGAATCCGAAGAATATACGCGCATCAAAGAAATCATGAAGGCGGAATACGATGCCGAGTATCCGGTAATCCGCGAACGTGAACTTAAGGGCGTTATCAAGGATAAAAAGAAAAAGGTCACGGAGACATATTGTGCCGAAAAGGGAATTGAACCTGATGCGCTTACCGACGAAGATAAGGCTGAAATAGAACGCTTGTCACAGCCGGAATTCTTTACCGAAGAAGACAATAAGGCCTGGGACAAGAGCGTCCACAGGTGGTGCAAACCGGGTGGTGATGCCGATATCTACATTACCCACCTTTGTAACGAACGCTTAAAATGGCGTTTCCCTGACGAGGATTTTAAGTTCCCTGCGCATGAGACCGACGTGGCCAAGCGCATGTACAAGGAACTCAACTGTATCCGCAACATGAACGTGGCTGGCTACCTGCTCATTGTGTGGGACTTTATCAACTGGTCCCGCGAACACGGTATTCCCGTGGGTCCGGGGCGTGGTTCTGCGGCAGGTTCACTTGTCACCTACATCATCGGCATTACCGACATTGATCCGCTCAAGTTCGACTTGCTTTTCGAACGATTCTTGAACCCGGAACGTGTGAGCATGCCCGATATCGATACGGACTTTGCTGACCGCGACCGCGGGCGCGTTATCCAGTACGTGACCGACAAGTACGGCTACGATTGCGTCGGGCAGATTATTACCTACGGTATGCTCAAGTCGAAGGCCGTGGTGACCGATGTGGCGCGAGTGCTCGGGTTCCCGCCGGCAGAGGCGAAGCAGATTACCAAGCTGTTTCCGCAGCGTACCTTGAATTTCAGCCTGAAGCAGGCTTGGACGGGTAAAGACAAGAAGGGAAATAATCTTGAAGATGGTTATAGTCCAGAACCCTTGCAGGCGTTCATAAATAGCCGCGCCAGTTACCAGAACCTTTGGGATATTGCGAAAAAGCTTGAGGATTTGCCCCGACAGACTGGCGTGCATGCGTGCGGCGTGGTGATTACGCCGACCCCGATTTACAACCTGGCTCCGTTATACCGTGCGGCTCCTGCTGACACTCCGGTGGTGATGTACGACAAGCATTATGCCGAAGATATTGGCCTTTTGAAGATGGACTTCCTTGGCCTCATCAACTTGTCCATCATCCAGGACACGGTCAACATGGTCAAGAAAAATCGCGGGATTGATTTGGACATGGGCCATATCCCGCTCGATGACAAGAAGACTTTTGACTTGCTTGGCAAGGGCATGACGACTACGGTGTTCCAGTTCGAATCTCCGGGTATGCAGAAGTACCTGCGCGAACTGAAACCGACGCGAATCTTTGACTTGATCGCTATGAACGCGCTGTACCGTCCGGGGCCGATTGACCAGATTCCGCACTTTATTGCACGTAAGAACGGCAAGGAAGAAATCGACTGCTACCATCCGGATTTGGAACAGGTCCTGGGCGAAACGTACGGCGTTATCGTTTACCAGGAACAGGTGATGAAACTCGCCCAGATTCTGGGCGGCTACACGCTGGGTGGCGCTGACAATATCCGCCGTATCATGGCGAAAAAAATGCCCGAAAAGATGGCAAAACTTGAACCGGAGTTCTTCCAGAAGTGCCTGGATAAGGGCTACGACAAGGCCATGATCCAGAAGGTCTGGGACGCCGTGCTCCCGTTCTGCGGATACGCGTTCAACAAGAGTCATGCTGCCGCCTATGCCTACGTGGCTTACCAGACGGCTTACCTGAAGGCGAATTATGGCCCCGAGTACATGGCTGCCTCGATGACCTCGAAGATGGGCAAGACCGAAGATATCGTTACCATCATCCAGGAATGCAAGCGCATCAATATCCAGGTTCTTTCCCCGAATATCAATACGTCGTATGGCGTATTTACGGCGGACAAGGAGGGACATGTCCTTTATGGCTTGGCTGGCATCCGCAACGTGGGCCTTGCCGTCGTCGAAGATGTGGTTGCCGAACGCGAGAAGCGCGGCCCCTTCAAGGATATTTTTGATTTCTGTAAGCGCGTTGCGGAATACCAGGGGGCTTTCAAGGAAAAGCATCCGCCTCTGAACAAGAAAGTCCTGGAATGCCTAATTATGGCCGGTGCGCTTGATTCGTTCCCCGGTAATCGAGCAGTCCTTATGGCGACGGTCGATAGGGCCATCGAGGTGGCCGCCAAGCACCAAGAAGAAAAGTCGATGGGGCAGATGTCCCTGTTTGACATGGGCGGCGCTAGCGCTTCGATGGAGAATACCGCCGAAGTCTTGGAAGATGCAGAAGAATGGAGCTGTATGGAAATGCTCAACAAGGAACGCGAAGTCCTTGGCATGTTCCTTTCGGGCCATCCGCTCGATGAATTCCGCCCCGAACTTAAGGGATTTACTACGGTATCGCTTGCTTATGACGACTTGAAAAAGAAGGTGGATAGCCTAGTTGTCGTTGGCGGCGTCGTTATACAGATGAAGTCCATCGAAACCAAGCGTGGAGACACGATTGGCGTGGGCATGATCCGCGATTTCCATAGCGATGTGGAACTCTTCTTCAAGAAGGATACTTGGGAAAACCTCCGCGACCACATTTCTGAAGACGACCGCATTCTTGTGAAGGGACTTCTCGGTTACAAGCGCGATAAGGAACGCAAGATGACCGAGGAACTCCAGATAACAGTCGAGGAAGTCGTACAACTCGATACGGTGCGTGAATCTATGGTGAACTTTATCCACGTTTGCATGGATTCTGTCATTTTCTCGGATGAGTTCCTTGCGAAGATGGAGGAAGGTCTCCAGCGCTTTGTTGCCGATACCGAAATGGGGGACCATCCCTGTGAACTTGTCTGCCATGTGGAAACGGAATCCGGCTACGAGCATGCCATTGTGCTGCACAAGTACAAGGTCCTCTACACGCAGGAACTACTTGCGTGGCTGCGTCAGGACCTGGGCATCATGAAATTGTGGGTGTCTCCGAAATCGAGACGTTAGTATGCACACCCCTTTTGTCCTTTTTTGTGCGGGCGAGGATTCCGGCGACGTGCTGGGAGAATCCCTCGTGCGTGAGGCGGTCTATTTGGGGCTCATTGCCCGAGGTGTGGGCGGTTTCCGGATGCAGGCGGCGGGGCTTGATGTTGTCGAAGATTATGAGACGCTGCCTGTATCGGGGTTCCTTGATATTTTTCCGCGCGTGTTCCGCTTGAAGCGGATCTTGGCGCATCTTGAAGGTCTGTTGAAGAGCGAAGACTGCGTTGCTGTAGTTTGCATCGACTATCCCGGGTTCAACATGAAACTCATACAGATGGCGGAAAGACTGAAAAAGCCTGCCCTGTATGTGGCGCCCCCGCAGGCATGGGCCTGGAAAAGCAGCCGCGTAAAGCGCCTACGTAAAGCGCGCTTGGCGGTGCTGTTTGATTTCGAACGTAAGTTCTATGAGGAACGCGGCTGTAGGGTGGAATGCCTCCAACACCCCTTCCCGCGGGTTGTCGGCAGCAACTTGAATTCAAACTTACTCCTCCTTCCCGGTAGTCGTAAGTCGCAGGCTCTCCGCAACCTCCCGTTCTTTGCCGCAGTCGCATCGCAGTGGCATTCCGCAAATCCGTCTGGCCGTATAACCGTACTGGCTTCGCGTGAAGCCCTTGTCGAACCGTTTGCTCGGGCGCTTTGCAAATCCTGCGGGCAGAAAATTCCCGAGTGGATTTCTGTTGAAATCCCTCCCGTCGATGCCGCCGCCCGTGCCGCCATGTTTGCGGAATATTCCTATGCGCTTTCTGCTCCGGGGTCTGCTTCCCTTGAACTTGCGCGTTCCGGCGTGCCTCTTGTGATTGCGGGCGTAATCGAACCTCTCACTTATTTTGTCGGGAGCCGCTTCGTGAAAACGGATTTCTTTGCGCTCCCGAATATTCTGCTTAAGCGCGCGGCTGTTCCTGAATTCTTCTTTATGCGTGGCGGTTCGCGCCAAAAGGCCTGCATTGACAGGGTCGCAGATGCCCTTGTTCAATGCAATACAGAAACATCCAGGGCGATTGCGGATGCCCTGGATGAAACGTTTGTGAATGCGAAAAGCCCCGAATCGCTAATGCTTGAATTTCTTGGCGAGTTCGTCAAGCGTGATGCGCATTAGTGTCGGCGCGCCATAGGGCGATTTTAGCGGTTCCTCTGTCGACATCAGTTGCCCCATCAACTGGGCCATTTCTTCGGGTTTGAGCTTGTCGCCGGCTTGGTAGGCGTTTGTCTTGGACCATGCCTTCGCGATGGTATCCGTGATGTGCTTCGGATCGGCATCGCCGGTTTCTGCGCAACTGTCCAGAAACTGGTGGACCGCCTTGATGGCACGGGAAAGGGGGAGCGCGCTGGGTATTGAGCGAATCTGGAAAGTGTCTCCACCGAAGTGCTCCACGAAGAATCCGAGTTTCTTCAGCTGCATCTCGACGCTTGAGAAAACCTGTTTCTCCATCTTCGAGAACTCGATCAGTTCCGGAAATAGGAGTTCCTGGCTGTCGAGGTCCGAGCCGTTTTCGAGTGTTGCAAGCGCTCGCTCATACAGAATACGCGAGTGTGCCGCATGCTGGTCGATGATAAGCAGGCCTTCCGCATCTTCTCCGGCGATATAGGTGTTTGCAATCTGGAAAAGTGTCGGGGGCGTCCACGGGGCGCTCTCGGGCTTTGGCTCGGGAACGTTGCCTTGTCCAGGTTCAAGAGAGATGATTTTTCCGGCTTCCGGTTGGGAAAATAGGTCCTGAACGTCGTCCGCTACACTGTAGCTGTTGGTCTTTTGCCTGTCGCTTACTTCGTTAGTGCGCGGAACTTCCGGTATCTTGTAAATCGGGGCGCTATAGGCGGGTGCGGCCTGGTATTGCGGTACGGGCGCATCGCCGGTGTCTGCCTGGACCATACTCGCGCTCAGGTCGATAAATGGGGATTTCGCTTCTAAATCTTTCTGGAACGTATCGCGTATGGCGTGATTCACTACGAGGAACACGAGGTTCTGGTTTGCAAAACGCACTTCGCGCTTTGCGGGGTGGACGTTCACGTCGAATTCCTGGTCCGGCATGTCGAGGAACAGTACCGTGACGGGCTTGCACTGTGCGCCATAGGGCTCGTAAGCCTGAGAAATCGCCTTTGCAATCACCTTGCTTTCGATGGGCCTCTTGCGCATAAAGAGGAACTGGTGGTGGCGCTTGCCGTTTGTTTCGGTTGTGGGGGAGATGTAGCCCGAAACATGGACTCCTGCCTCGGTGTAGTCGACAGGCAATAGGTTCTTGGCGACTCCGGAGCCGATGGCCTCTGCCAGTCGAGAGCGCAGTTCTCCCGGAACTCCGATAAATACGGCCTTGTCGCCCACCTTGTAGTCAAAGCGGATCTCGGGGTGTGCGATGGCGGTCTTCAGTACGACGTCAAGGATTCTTGTTCCCTCGGATGTCTCGCTCCCGAGGAATGTGCGGCGAACAGGCGTATTGAAGAAAAGGTCCTCGATAAGGAATGTCGTACCATGACCGGAGGTGTAAGTTTGTTCGTCCTCGATGTTGCCGCCCTTGAGGATAAGTCTGCCGCCATCTCCGTCTTCGGTGGCGGTCGAAATGGTCATTTTCGATATGGCGGCAATGGAGGCGACTGCTTCTCCGCGGAAACCATTTGTCTGCAGGTGGAAAAGGTCATCTGCAGATTGCAGTTTGGACGTTGTATGGCGAAGGTAGCACAAATTCAGGTCTTCCTTGCCCATGCCTTTTCCGTTGTCTGCAACGAGAATCTTTTTCTTGCCGCCCTGCTCGATTTGGACCTGTATACGTGTCGCGCCGGCGTCTATAGAGTTTTCGATAAGTTCCTTAACGGCGGATGCAGGGCGCTCGATAACCTCGCCCGCAGCTATTTTATTGATTATTTCGTCCGTTAAAATGTGTATTTCGGCGCTTTTCATACCCAAAATATAGACATTTACCACGCTGTACCTCTATTTTTTGTTAAAATGCAGTTGGATTCCGGTGGTTAGGGGTCTCCAAAAAAGAGAGGATAGAATAGTGATTTCGAATTTCTTTATGCAACTGGCTCATATAGAGTTGCTGATGACCTATTCGGTCAAGGATATTCTTTCGCTTGTTCGTCGTGATGCACGATTCGATACAAAACTGGTAAACGATCTGTTTTTCGAAGGTACTTTCATTGACGAAAATTCACACCACTTCGTTTTCGATAACCTGGTGCAATGGTTGTACGACCGTGGTGAAAACCCCGATGATTTTGTGGAGCGTATTGTAAAGCGCTGTGCCGACTTCGAAGCTGTTCCGGCTCGTAGCGTTCTTCGTACCTACCTCCCATTTGTATCGCAGTTCTACCAGACGCAAGACGTTCGTGCTCTTTGCCTGGAAATCATTCCCAAACGCTACCCGTTCTTGATTAATGCTGGAATCTTGCGCGATACAACCGAGAATGACGAAAGGAATATGTACTTCTCGTTCCAGTTCGAGACGCCGGGTGCCTTGGTATCGAACCCGATGCGCTGGGTTCTTGGTCTTTTCCGCATTGGCCCGCTCCTCTTGAACACGCCTGCCTATGAGCATATGGGCTATGTCGCGACGCAGACCTCTTTTATTGAAGCTCTGGAAAATCGCGTTCCGGCCGAAATGATAGATGGAAACGTGTATGTGGGTGACCGCCTGGTTGGCCGGACCACCACCTTTGGTGAATGTATCGATCAGTTCGGTTTTGATTGGCCGAGAACTTCCGAACGGGAGATGGGCTGCGTGCTCGCTCTTGAAGATGTCTGCGACGCCAAGACGAACGCACTCTTGCTGCGTAAGGGTTGCTATTACGGAACTCCGAGCAACATCCTCGATGCGAGGTTCAAGGCGAATGTCGTCACTCAGGAACCGTTCCTCAAGTTGATGAGCTCTGTGGTGAAGCAGGAGTTTGATGTCTGGCAGCCGATCCAGAAGGCTCAGGAACAACTTCTCGGAGCAATGAATGACTCTGTAGAAGTGGTGTATTACAAGAGCGATGATTCCATCTCTGTGAACAGCAAGCACCTGATGCGCAACGTTCCGGCGCGCATCCTCCGCAACCTGCTTCGCGAGTATACGGCTACTGGCCGCGAGGAATACGAAAACCGCGAGTTCAAGCGTGATCCGTCTATCTGCATGGACCCGCTGCGCCCGAACTTCGAAAGCCGATTGAACCGTGTTATTGCTCACATCAACGGCACCGAAGAGAAGGATGGCTCCATGAGCGAGGGCGTGAAGAAGTATTTCGAGATCGAACGCCATCGTCGTGGCGGCTTCCGCTTCTTGCCCAAGTGCAAAATCATTTTCCGCGAAGAATAAATTTTTACATAATTTTTTCGCAAAAAACACAAAAAACACTTGCCGGATGTGTTTTTTTATGGTATATTTTAAACGTTGGGATGATTGAAAGGTAAATCCTCAAACGACTCCATCATTGCTCCCCTCCTGATGGGTTTAAGGTTCCGGATATGTCTCAATATTTTCTCCTTCTTAGGAAAGAGCTCCTCACGGGGCTCTTTCTTTTTTTCCGTTTTACGAAAAAAGATGCCCACGTGAAACATTTTTTTGAAATCCTCGCGTAAGGGTTGCGCCGGTATGAAAAAAGCCCGCTTGCGCGGGCTCCTGAATTTTTTTTGATGACGATTACTTGTTAATCGTATTCCAACATCTGGAAAAGGGGTCCAGGGGGCGGAGCCCCATGCGTCATAAGGCTGCGATTACTTGTTAATCGCAGCCAAGAAAGCGTCCTTTTTCTCTTGGAGGAATTCCTTGCTGTTGTACTTGCGGATGCGGCGGAGAGCCTGGTCACGCAGCTGACGGACGCGTTCGTGCGAGATGTTCATGGACTCGCCGACTTCGCGAAGCGTCTGCGGGGCTTCCTGGTTGATGCCGAAGATGCCGGTGATGACCTTCGCTTCGCGCTCGGGCAGCTGTTCCATCAAGTCGCGTGCGAGAACCTCGACGCTCTGGATTTCGGAATCGGCTTCCGGGTTCGTGGCGCCAGTGTCGGGGAGCACTTCGGCGTAGGTTGCCTTGGAGTCAGCCTTGAGCGGACTGTCGAAGGAAACGCCGCGCTGGCCGATCTGGATGAGCTCGCGAATTTCTTCGTTAATCTCTTTACCGCGGGACTGTTCGTGCAGAGCCTTGCGCACGCGCAGGTGCTGGTTTGCCGGCAGGCGGATAAGGTTGCCCTGCTCGTTGATGGCACGGGTAATGTAAGCCTTGATCCACCATACGCCGTAACTGATGAACTTGAGGCCGCGGGTGTGCTCGAACGATTCGATTGCGCGCACGAGACCCATGGCGCCCTCGCTGACCAGGTCCGGCAGCGGAATCGGGCAGCCGCGGTACTGAATGGCTACCTTCAGCACGAACCTCATGTTCGCGGAAATCAGTTTTTTACGGGCTATTTTGTCACCTTCTTTAGCTTTCTGGAACAGAATCTGCTCTTCTTCACGGGAGAGGGGAGCGGTTCTTCTGATGTCTTCAAGGTAACGTTTAAGTGTGGTATCGGTGGAATCTATATGCATTTTATTTCCTTGCCCCTTAAATATCGCTTTTTTTATTAGCAAGTAACGTGCCAAAAGTGTAAATTTTTATACGGGTTGCGTAAAAAGCGGATTTAATGGGGTTCTGGGAGGATTTTCCTGTTAGATTTTGTCAAAAACATTGTGCGAAACCAATTTATTGTTACAAAATGTAACAAATGTCATAAATTTTGTAAACTGAAATTTGCGCTGCAGGGGAGAGTTTGGTGCCGAACGGTCGCCTGCAG
Organism: Fibrobacter sp. UWR2; assembly: GCF_002210285.1. Classification (NCBI taxonomy): domain Bacteria; kingdom Pseudomonadati; phylum Fibrobacterota; class Fibrobacteria; order Fibrobacterales; family Fibrobacteraceae; genus Fibrobacter; species Fibrobacter sp. UWR2. The sequence goes on from NZ_MWQE01000001.1 coordinate 736,737, forward strand.
TAGATTTTCTGACTGCACGGGTTCTTCTTTTGGTTGCCAATTTCGTATATTTTGCGCGTTATGTCAATTAAAGAACCAGATCAATCTGTATGGAACCGTTTCTGGCAGCGGAAAAACGACATGGGGAAGGTCTATCCGTCTTCGCCGTCCGTGCTGAACGCCATCAAGAAGAATTTTAAACTCGAGGGGCTGAAGGTGCTCGAAGTGGGGGCCGGTACGGGTCGCGACAGTGCGGAACTTGCGCGCCTGGGTGCCGAAGTCTATGTGCTCGACTTTGCTGAAAACAGCCTCAAGATTGTAGACGGTCTGCGAGCTCGCGAGAACCTTTACGAGAATTTGAAGCTGGTGCGTGGCGATGCGTTCAAGGCGCCGTTCCCCGACTGCACCTTTGATCTTGTTTTCCATCAGGGTCTGGCGGAACATTTCAAGAATTCGCTCCCGCTCATCCAGGAAAACTACCGCATCCTGAAGCACGGCGGTTGCTGCCTCTGCGATGTGCCACAGACGGTTCACCCCTATACGGTTATCAAGCATATCCTTATCGCTATGGACAAGTGGTTTGCCGGATGGGAAAAACAGTTTACCATGGGGCAACTGAAGAAGTTGATGACTGATGCCGGATTCAAGTGCGAATACGCCTACGGCGACTGGATGCGGCCGAACCTGTTCTACCGCATGCTGCGTGAACTCGGATTCAAGCTGGGTGTTGAACTCCCGAAGTACCCGCTGAACGGGACCTTGTACCAGAAGGCGAAGGATGGCATCCTGGATGCGCTCGTGTCTGTCCCCGTGATGCACTATACTCAACTTTCCATCGGTGTCATCGGACGCAAGCCCTAGTATTTCTATGCCGATGAATCCCAAACTGAAATCTTCGCTGGTGTTTCTGGCAAAGCTCCTGGTGACTCTTGTCCCGGCGTATTTTGTGTACAGGAATATTGTGAGCGCTCCGGATTGGGATATTGGAGACTTGTACAGGCTTTTCTCGACGAAGAGTATCCTCCCGTTTGTACTGGCCCTTGTGTGCCTTGCGGCATCGAATTTCACGGCTTGCCTACAATGGAAACTTCTGCTTGAACGTCAGAGCGTCCACTTGAGCTATGGGCATTTGCTTAAGCTCTACTACGTGGGGCTGTTCTTCAACAACTTTATGCCCGGTAACGTGGGCGGTGACGTGAAGAAGGTCTATGACATCCGCATGCAGGGTGGGCAAGATACTGTGGGCGCGGGCCTCACCGCCACATTCTTCGACCGCCTGTACGGTTTGTTCTTTGTTACTTTGTTTGCGCTTGCGATGGGAGTGCTGTTCTTTGTACACGATGAAGCACAACGCTCGTTCATCTGGCCGTCTATCTGGATTTTCCTCGGTTTCTGCGCGATGTTTGCGGGACTTTGCAGCCGTCGTATCGGGCGCCTTTGCACGAGCGTAATGTCGAGGTTCTTGCCGCAGTCGATAGGCGAGCGCCTTGTGCATATGTTCGAACGCTTTACACATTTTCGCTCGTTCAGGCTCTGGTGTCAGATTTCGCTTTTGTCTTTCGTGACGCAGTCGCTTCGCGTATTCGTGCATTTCTACTGCGGATTGGCGGTGGGTGTCGCGCTTTCTATTTCCTGGTATTTCTACTACATCCCGCTGGTAGCCATCGTGAGCGCGCTCCCGATATCTATCGGCGGTTTCGGCCCGCGTGAACTGCTTGCACAGACGCTTTTTGCGCGTGCTGGGGTGGCGAGTCTGGAATCGGTTGTGATACAGCTACTTGCCTATTTTGTAAGTTTGATTTTGAGTTTGTTTGGTGCGTTCGTCTTCCTCCTGGGAGGGAAGTCGGCCACTAAGGCTGTCAGGTGAGTGCCTGATTTTTTTAGATAGCGGGGCGCGGAACTAGAGCGGCCCCATTCCATCGAGGTTGACTATGGATGCCGAGGGCATCTTGCGCGGTCTGAATGCAGACCAGCGTGCAGCCGTTTTACATGATCATCAGAAGGGAGCGCAACTGCTTATCCTTGCGGGAGCGGGCTCGGGAAAGACATCTGTCCTTACGAAACGGATCCAGTACCGGATTGCCATGGGGGTGAATCCCGAAAACATCTTGGCGCTTACATTTACGGCGGCGGCCGCTACCGAGATGCGGGAACGCGTGCAAACGTTGTTTCCCGGCGCGGGAGTGCGGCTCTGTACGTTCCATTCGCTTGCGCTTTATATGCTCAAGCAAAAGATTGGTGGCGTGTATGCTTACGAAATGGTCGGATTCAAGAAGCCTCCTGTGCCGCAGGAATCGGCGAATCGCGATTTTATGGATGAACTCTCGCGCCTCCATATTCGTGGCCTGAAGTTCAACCGTGAAAATCTCTTTGATGATTCGTATGCTCCGTCGGTGACGCACCGCATTGCGAAACTCCGGCAGTCCGTACTCGAAAGTGGGCAGGTCGTATTTGAGGATTTGATATTCCAGGCGATTCGCCTGCTTGAAGGCCACGAGGAGGCGCGAGAGTATTTCCACAGGCAGTGGACGGAAATCCTGGTGGATGAATACCAGGATATAAACCCGTCGCAATACCGCATGGTCAAAGCACTTCTTGGCGATAGGAAAAGCTTGTTTGTCGTCGGGGACGACGACCAGGCCATATACGGTTTTCGCGGGGCGGATATCGGGAACATCAACCGCTTTTGTGACGACTTCAAGGAGAGTACGCTTATCCGGCTGGAGTGGAATTACCGTTCGACTCCGAACATATTGCACCTGGCGAATGACATCTTCGAGAACAAACCCCTCCGGCTGCGGAAGGTGCTGCGCGCCGGGAACCCCAAGGGCTCTGGCGGCAATCCGATTTTTAGGGAAAATCGCGCGCCCGAGGTGTGGATGTCGGACACTCCCATCGAGGAAATGCTCAAGATAATCTGTAGGATAAAGGAACTGCGCGAAAGTTACGACCTTGCCTGGAAAAATTTCGCTATCCTCGTGCGGTATAACCGCCAGCGCGTCTATTATGAGGAAGTCCTGCGTGATGCCGAACTTCCGATTGCGGGTGAGGAGATTGACGGGGAGGCGGTCGAAGACGGTATCCATGTTGAAACGGTCCATGCTTCAAAAGGGCTTCAATATGCGGTCGTGTTCTATGCCGGGCTTGCCGAGGGGCTCACTCCCGGAGAGTGCGGCGGCAGCAGACGGGAGCGGAAAAAACAACTTGACGAAGAACGGCGGCTCTATTATGTCGGGGTTACGCGGGCCGAGGCTTACCTGATTTTGTTATATTGTAAACAGCGTTACTGGAAGGGGCGACTCCGCAATTACAGGCGGTCGAGGTTCCTGCCCCGCGACGCAGAACTTTCGGAAGGTCTGAAAATGCCTCTTATTTTGTTCAAAATACATGTTGTTGTGCAAGTACTTTCCTACATGTTTGCACATATTTTGGTGTTGCCTTTTGTGATGGCTTTTAAGCACAAGGAAGTCAATCTCTGGGTGGACAAGAAAATCCAGTGCTTTGCCCGCTTTTGCATGAAGGTACTGCGTATCGATCTTTCGGTTGAAGATCAGGCGATTCTTGGCCGTGTGGATTGGACGCGCCCCGTGTTCGTGATGGGGAACCATAATTCGTATGCGGACATCCCGATTATATTCCTTACGATTGAACGCACTATCGGCTTTATAGCGAAGGCGGAACTCCGCTTTATCCCGTTCCTCGGATTCTGGATGAAAAAGATTGGCTGTGTGCTTATCAATCGCGAAAAGGGCGGCGGAGCCAAGCTTATCCGAGAGGCGATGGCGAAGGGCCGTGCGCCGAGACTGTTTATTTTCCCGGAAGGGACCCGCGGCAAGGACGAGAACATGGTGCCGTTCAAGAGCGGTGGTTTCCGCCTAGCGGCTGAAACCGAGGCTACCATACTTCCGGTCTATATCAAGGGGTCGGGCTTTACGTGGGAACACCGCAAGGATTCTTCGCGTTGCAAGGTTTCGGTGAAAATCCTTGAACCTGTAGACGTGAAGGCGATGATCGCCGAGCGGGGGACGATCGACCCGCGTAAGGATTTGATGCACCTTGTCCGCGACAGGATGGAAGCTGCGGTATGATAGGCGTCTTCGATTCCGGCTTCGGTGGGCTCACCATATTGCAGAACCTCAAGAAGGTAATGCCCAGTTACGATTTCCTGTATCTGGGCGACAATGCGCGTGCGCCGTACGGATCGAGGAGTTTCGAGACCATCTACCGCTACACGCTCCAGGCCGTGCGTGAACTATTTGGCAGGGGGTGTCCGCTCGTGATACTTGCCTGCAATACGGCATCGGCGAGGGCGCTCAGGAGCATCCAACAGGATGTGCTTCCGTATGAGTTCCCCGACAAGAGGGTGCTTGGCATTATCAGGCCCACGACGGAAGAGATTGGCCGCTATAGCAAAACGGGACATATCGGGATTTTTGCGACCTCGGGTACGGTGTCTTCGAATAGCTACGGTATTGAAATCCGTAACTTCTTCCCGGACCTGAAGGTAACCCAGCATGCCTGCCCCATGTGGGTCCCGCTGGTCGAATATGGGGAGTGCGGTACGGAAGGGGCGGCTTTCTTTGTCAAGAAGGATGTCGACGCGCTCCTGGCCGAGGATCCGCTAATCGATACGGTGCTTTTGGCTTGCACGCATTACCCGCTCTTGGAGACGGAAATACGCACCGCACTGCCACCGCAGGTCCGGCTGGTTTTCCAGGGCGATATCGTGGCGAACAAGACACTCGACTACCTTAGGCGTCACCCGGAGATGGATGAGCGCCTCTCGAAGGGCGGGAAAACGACCTATTTGACGTCTGATACCGCGAAATTCTTCGAAAAAGGCGCGTTTTTGTTTGGAATTGAGGGAATCTCTGCCGAATCGGTAGTCCTTTAAGTAATAAAATTGTATTTTGCGTTTGTAACTGACGAACCTTTTTAGGTCCGCTTGTGTTTTTTTTATCATAGTGAGTTGTAATATGCCAAAGACACAGATCAATCTCGAAGGTTGGCAGGATTACCGTGGCAATGCCGCCGGTAGCCTGCTTTACGTGGAAACCAGTCGCGAGACCGAAATGCCGGTCCGTGACCAGCTGAACGAAAATGGCAAGGGTTTCTTCTATGAACCCAACTACGAAACCAGCACCTATGGCCTGATGAGCTGCTGCAACGTCAAGAATATTAACGCCATTGTGCGTGCCAAGAGCCGCTATATCCTGTTCGGGACTCGCTATGAAGGTCTGAGCGATTCGGAAAAGCGCAACAAGTACCTAATTATGGGTTACATGCGTATCGACAAGATCAAGGACGTGCGTACCCGCCATATCCAGCGCTTCATGTCGAATCCGGAACTTCAGGAACCGGAATGCATGCAGATGGAACACAACTGGGCGGTTTACGGCCCGATGCACTTTGTCTCCATGGATGATTCCTTCCTCGTGACTGACGAAATCCTCAAGGAATGGGGTTACAAGGGTCACGCCAGCCGCCAGCTTAAGGCCGTGTTCCAGAAGGAACATCTGGACCAGATCCTTTCGTACCTGGATTCCAAGGAAGACAAGATTGACGAATACATCGCGATAGTCGATGAATTCAAGGAAGCCCTCGCCGAAGGCGAATAGCGTTTAAATTCGATTTTAAACAGCGACGCCCCCGCATATTGCGGGGGCGTTTGTCGTAAGGTGGCGCCAAGGGCGCCAAACTTTAATCTATTGAGGATAACTAATGGCTATTACTTCGCGGCCTTCATGGTCGAGGCCTTTGTCTTCACGATGTACATGCCCTTGTTGAGGTCGAGACGGAGGGTGCCGTCAGCATTGAGGGCCTGGCCCTTGATACCCGTCCAGAGGAGGTTGCCGTTCAGGTCGAACACCTTTGCTTCCTTGTTCAGGTCGCTCTTGGCAAAGTTCGTGCGCATTCCCCTGATGGCATCGGAGCCGCAACCGGTTGCCACGATCTTAGCGATGTAGATGCCGGCGTTGTCGCTGTTGAACGAGAGCTGCGTGGAGCCGAAGGGGGCTCCGGTCGAGTCAACTTCATTGTCGAGCGGTACCGAGACCTCGGCCCAGGAGCCCGCGGGCGCAGTGTTGCCGTACTGGTAGCTTGTCCAGGTGCTGCCGCCCGCACCGCCGATGTTCACGGAGGCGTCTTCGGCGTCAATGCTCTGCATGGTGAACACGAGTTCCTTACAGACGGAGAGTGGGTCCTTGACGGCGACTTCGTCCGGGAGCTTAAAGAGGGCGTGCTGGTAGCCGCAATCGTCCTGGGCGCAGCCGGCGAGCGGAACCTTCACGAACGAGCCTTCGAAGGTAACGGCGCCGAGAGTCTCGTCGCTCGTCCAGCCTGCGGCAGAAGATTCCTTGCTGTAGTCAACAATCACGAGAGAATCGCCGAAATTCTTGTTGGGGTCCACGTACGGGTCGTCGATGGGAGAATCTTCGCACTGGAGGGCGGCGGTGTTATCTGTGGTGAACACGACCGTCGTGATGGACTTGGCGGGAGCGTCGATGATGGCGCCCGCGGTAACGGTCTTGCTCTTTTCTCCGCTTTCGGTAGATTGCACGGCATAGACTGGATTGTAGCCGTTCACGGAGAAGTTCAGGTTCTGTGACGAGCCCTTGTTGATGGCAATGACGGAGATGGAGTCGCAGTCGGCGCTACGGAAGGCCACTGCATAGATGTTGCTGCCGTCGGCGGTGCTGCTCACGACGCGCCAACCCGGATTCACGAACTTGGAGTAGTGGCGCATGGCGTGGTATTCGGGGTTGATGTAGAGTTTTGCTTCGGTGCAACCGCTCCAGCCGCTGCCCGGGCAAACGCCGATGAGTTGGCCGTTCTGTTCGCCCCAGAAGAGTTCCCAGGCGATGTAGGCGTTGAGCTTGCCGCTCGTGAAGCCGACCTGCATGATGTGGGCGAGGCCGAGCATGTCCTGTTCGCGCACGGAGTCTTCCATGGTGCAGAATTCCGTCATGATAATGGGCTTGCTGTCACTGCCATAACTCTTGGCGATGGCGCTCATGGGCTTGCGGAAGTTCTCCGGATTCAGGTAGTTCGTGCCTGAGTTGTCGTTGCCGTCGCCCGCATGGTAGAGGTGGTAGGCGTAGCCGTCGAGGTTGTTGTTGTCGAGCGCCTTCGCATATTTCTCGAAGTTGCTGTAGCCGATGCCGAGCGGTTCGGGACCGATAATCTTGGGCGGGTTCGCGAGCGTGCTGATGGAGTCGCGTACAGCCTGGAGTGCCTGCTTGTAGCCTGCGATTTCGCTTGTCTCGCTGGGCTCGAAGAGGGTCTCTTCGTAGTCGGCTTCCATGTCGGGCTCGTTCTGGAGGCTGATGTAGTCGGGAGTGATGCCTGCCGCGGCGTAGGCCTGGAGGCTCTTCTTCCACCAGCTGGCGAACTCGCTGTAGACAAACTTGCCGTACGGGTCATTGTTCGAAGTCTTGAGCGTGTTCTGGCTTTTGACCTTCTGGCCGTTCACGCTGCCGTTCACGTCTCCGCTTGGCTTGAGTGTGCCTGGAGCAGACCAGCTCGACATCTCAATCTTGAGACGGTTGCCGAGGCGTTCCTTGCCGGCTTTCACGATGGCGGCATCGTCGGCGATGCTCTTGGATTCGTCCTGCTTCCAGTTCCCGAGGCGCAGCAGCGAAAGGTTTAGCCCCGTGAATGCCGTGTCATAGAAGTCCTTCTGCATCGAAGAACTCATGGCGGTAATCCAGCTTTGGTAATAGGCGGCTCCTGCACCGAAGCCCACGATTTTCTGCGCGGTAGCGCTAGGGTCTACGGTAATGTTGGCGGCTGAGGCTATAGAGGCGGCAGCGAGTGCCGCGGCGAAGAATTTCTTTTGCATAAACACACATCCTTTAAATATGCCACAAAATTACATTTTTCATTTGAAAAACGCAGTGATTGAAATCATGAAATTTAGTTGCGCATGTCGGCGAATATTAGTAGGCGCCTTCGCCCTTGAATACGACCTTGAACGTCTTGAGGATAAGCTTCAGGTCTTCGCCGAGTTTGCCGTCGCGACGGATATAGTCGTTGTCGAGGCGCATTTGCCCTTCGAACGAAATGTTACTGCGTCCGCTGACTTGCCAGATGCAGGTGAGGCCCGGCGTTACGGAAAGGCGCATGCGGTGCCAAGGTTCGTATTCTTCCACTTCGGAAGGAATCGGCGGGCGCGGACCCACGATGGACATGTCGCCCTTGATAATGTTAACTAACTGAGGCAGTTCATCGAGGCTGAACTTGCGGAGCACGCGGCCGAACGGGTAAATGCGCGGGTCGTTCTTCATCTTGAAGGTCTTGCCGCCGGTCTCGTTCTGGGCCATCAGTTCTTTCTTGCGTTCTTCGGCATCTACATACATGCTGCGGAACTTGTACATGGTAAACAACCTGCCGTTCTTGCCCACTCGGGTCTGTTTGAAGATGACCGGTCCCTTGTGGTCGCTAATCTTTACGGCGAGAGCGCAGAACAGGAGTAACGGGGAAAGAACGATTAGTGCGAGGCTAGAGCAGGAAACATCAACAAGGCGCTTGATGACATGGCGGTAGCGGATCTTGTGCGGGTGTTCCCAGATGTGGTCGAGATTCAGGCGCTCGAGTGAGAAGAATCTGCCGTTCGTGCTATTGAAATCCTTGATCTTGTCTGCGAGTTCCAGGTTGTCCTTTTCCTGGTATCCGGTGTAGAAGTAGGCTTCGAAAATCGGTCTCTTGGGATTGATGCGGAGAGTCTGGATAAGACCTGCGTCGTTGAGTTTGTGCAGGATTTCCTTGCGGATGGATTCGAGAGTCGAAAGGTCTGAATTCAGGAGGATGATGCCGAGACCGCTAGCATCGGACAGGTACCCCATGACGTCGATGAACCGGAGGTGCGAGAACATCGTGAGGATACTGATGCGCCAGGTGTTCTCGACGGTCTTGCTCGGGCTGCCCCAGCCGAAGAAGTCGTACTGGTGGGCATACATCTTGATGTACAGGAAAGGCTTACGTGTCCGGTTCGCCCGCAAGAATTCCTCGTTAAGGCGTGTTCTGAAGAGCCTTGCCGGGTAGACAATGTTCTTGAGTTTCTGCTCGTCGAGAATCGAGCCGATTGCCGGATTGACGGATTCTTGTTCCATGACATTAAATATAGTAATTCCTATATTTGTCTCCGAAAAATTTAAAATGGAGACGCAATATGCTGCGTATTGGACTTATTGGTACTGGAACCGTCGGTGGCGGTGTCATTCAGATTCTTGAACAGAAGATTGCCGAGTACAAGGAAAAACTCGGTGTCGAACTCGAACTCGCCTGCATCTGCGCGAAGTCCGAAGAAGAAGTCGCCCCCTACAAGGCGAAGGGCTACAAGGTTTCGACCAACGCCGACGAGATGATTGCCGGTAACGACATCGACGTGCTCGTGGAACTCGCTGGTGGCTACAACATGCCGCGCAAGTGGATCCTGGCCGCCCTCAATTCGGGCAAGCACGTGGTGACCGCGAACAAGGCCCTCCTCGCCAAGTACGGTCACGAGATTTTCCCGCTTGCAGCCGAAAAGGGCCTGCATGTGTTGTTCGAAGCCGCGGTTGGCGGTGGCATTCCCATTATCCGTAGCCTCCAGGAAGGCCTGCTCGGTTCTACGGTGGAACACCTGAGCTGCATCATCAACGGTACCTGCAACTACATCCTTAGCCGCATGGCTGACGAAGGCCTCGACTTCGACGTCGTGCTGAAGGACGCCCAGAAGCTCGGCTTTGCCGAAGCCGACCCGACCTTCGATATCGAAGGCATCGACTCCGCCCACAAGACGGCCCTGCTTGCAAGCCTCTGCAGCGGCAAGCGCGTGGACTTCGAGAAAATTCACGTGACGGGTATTTCCAAGATTACCGCCCAGGATATCGCGTTCGCCAAGGAACTTGGCTGCTGCGTGAAACTCCTCGGCATTTACCACCGCGACGGCGACCGCGTGGATGCCCGCGTGCATCCGTGCTTTGTCTCTAACGAGAATCTGCTTTCTAACGTGAATGGCGTGATTAACGCCGTCTACCTCAAGTGCGACAACCTGGGCGAAACGGTCCAGACCGGCGCCGGTGCTGGCCGCCTCCCGACAGCCTCTGCCGTGGTGGCCGACCTCGTTTCTCTGGCCCGCTCTACCGACACGGGTAGCCGCAAGGCACTCCCGATGGGCTGGTTCAACGTCGACAATTCCGCGACGCTGGTGCCCATCTCCGAAACTAGCGCCCGCTACTACCTGCGCTTTACCTCGCGCGATGCCTGCGGCGTGCTGGCGAAGATTACGAGCGTCCTCGCCGAGAACAACATCTCCATCGAGACGATTATCCAGAAGAACGTGAAGGACCCGGGCAAGGTATCCATTGTGGTTATTACCGAAAAGACGCAGGACTGCAAGGCCTCGAAGGCAGTGGATGCCATCGATGCCCTGCCCGAAATCGTCGAAAAGAGCCAGGTTATCCGTTTCTTGGCATAAATCCTGGTTGCCTCGATTTGAGATTTTGTAGTTTAGTTCTGTATGATACGTGCTTCGACGCTAGAACGAGTGCTCTTGGTCCTTTCGGACTTTGCCGCCTTGACGATTTGTTTTGTCCTGGCGTATTGGGTGCAGTTCCATAGTGGCTGGATTGTCGACAAGTTCGACCCGACCAAGACGTTTGACCAGTACTGGGCCATGGGCCTCGGGCTGAATATTGGCTGGCTTGCGCTGTTCTCCTTTGCTGGCCTTTACCGTTCTTGGCTCCTGATGTCGCGTACGCACCAGATTTTGCGGGTGCTCCGCGCCGTGGTCATCGGCATCGTCCTGGTTATTATCTGCCTGTTCGGTACAGAATTCATTGCAAAGTTCTCGGCTAACGAACCGCTGAACCAGGGCTACCTGTATGGCTCGCGCTTCCCGTGGATTTTCATTTATGGTGGGCTTGCTCTTGTGCTGGTGGCCGGTTTCAGGATGTTTATTTACTTGTGCCTGCGCGGGCTCTTGCGCCTTGGCTATGGGGCGAACAACATCCTGGTTCTCGGTGCAACTGATGCCGGCCGCAAGGTGGCCGAAGACCTCAAGAACACTCCGGCTCTCGGCCAGCGCGTTGTGGGGTTCGTAGACGAACGTTTCCAGGTGATGGAACATGAGTTCGCCGGGTTCCCGGTGCTGGGCAAGTATGCCGACCTCCCGGCGCTTGTGAAGAAGTACCGCGTAACAGGCATTGTCATTGCGCACGAAAGTTCTTCGCCGCAAGAGATTATGCGCGTGCTTGTATGGATTTGCGAACTGCAGTTGCACATTTATATTGTTCCGGAACTTTACCCTGTGGTGAATGGACGGTTCAAGGCGAACCTTGTCTATGGATTTGAACTGCAGGAACTTTTTGCCTTCACGATGCCTCCCTGGCAGGTGCGGGTGAAGCGCATAATGGATTTGTTTGTTGCTGGATTTATCGGGCTTCTTTCGTTCCCGCTCTGGATTTTTGCGGCTATTGCCATCAAGTTGCAGGATGGTGGTCCGATTTTCTATTCGCAGGAACGCATTGGCCTTTACGGCAAGCCCTTTACGGTGTATAAGTTCCGTACCATGCGCACGGATGCCGAAAAGTTCGGTGCCCAGTGGGCCACCAAGGACGACCCCCGCATTACGAAGATAGGCAAGTTCCTGCGCAAGACCCGCATCGATGAACTGCCGCAACTTTTGTGCGTGCTTCGCGGTGACATGAGCATGGTGGGCCCGCGCCCCGAGCGTGCTGTGTTTATCAGCAAGCTCCGCGAAGAGATTCCGTTCTACATTAGCCGCCTCAAGATGAAACCCGGCCTTACGGGTTGGGCTCAGGTGCGGCACCATTACGACACCAGCACTGAAGATGTGAAAATCAAGTTGCAGTACGACATGTACTATTACGAAAACATGAGCCTGCTCCTGGATTTCCAGATTCTTGTGCGCACTATTTATGTTGTCCTGACCGGTAAAGGAGCGCAGTAGAAATGTACGGTGATAACTCAACACCTAAATTCCCTGTAGAAGATGCCCTCACGATGATCCGCTTGGCGCTTGCCGAAGACGTGCGCACGGGCGACGTGACTAGCGAATGGACCATCCCTGCCGACCAGAAACAACATGCCCGCCTGATTGCCAAGGAAGACGGCGTGCTTGCCGGCCTCCCGGTGATTGAACTTGTGTTCCAGGAACTGAAGGCGAACGTGAAGGTGACGCTCCACAAGAAAGACGGTGACGTTGTGAAGAAGGGCGACCTGATTGCCGAAATGGACGGCACGACGCACGAACTTTTGACAGGCGAACGTACGCTATTGAACTTTATCCAGCAGCTTTCGGGTGTGGCGACGGTCGCGCATACCTTCCAGGAAGCCCTGAAGGGTGGCAAGACCAAGGTTCTCGATACCCGCAAGACGGTTCCCGGTTTCCGCACGCTGCAGAAGTACGCGGTTCGCGTGGGCGGCGGTTCCAACCACCGTATGGGTCTTTTTGACATGGTGCTCGTGAAGGACAACCACATCGCTGCTGCGGGTGGCGTACTCCAGGCGCTCGAAGTCGTGAAGAAGAACAATACGCAGAACCTGATGGTCGAAATGGAAGTCGAAAACTTCGACCAGCTGCGCGCGCTCCTTAACAAGGGCGTGGACGTCATCATGCTCGACAACATGAGTAACGAGATGATGGCCGAGGCCTTGAAGATTATCAAGGAAAGCGGTGACAAGTGCCTGGTGGAAGGCTCCGGCAACATGACGCTCGAACGCGCGAAGGAAATTGCGACGCTCGGCCTGGACTACATCTCTGTCGGTGCGCTCACACACAGCGTGAAAGCACTCGATATTTCGATGCGAATCTAGTAGGCTCAAACCACAATAGGCTTGTTTTTTTATATTCCTTGGAAACCCAAGGAGTGTTTTATGGAACAACAGGCTGCCGAAATTGTATCCTATTTTCACGGAACGTTCTGGGCCCTGGTGCCCTCGATAGTGGCTATCGTCCTTGCCCTCATTACCAAGGAGGCATACTCGTCCCTTTTTGTGGGCGTATTGATGGGCGGGCTCTTCATTAGTGAAGGGAACTTCCCGCATTTTCTGGATGCCGTATTCAAGGATGGCGTGGTCAAGCAGGTGTCGGACCCGTGGAATGTGGGCATTCTCTTTTTCCTTGTCATTCTTGGGACGATGGTTGCCTTGATGAACAAGTCCGGAGGGGCGGCCGCTTTCGGTGAGTGGGCTAAACAGCACATCAAGTCCAAGGTCGGCGCACAACTTGCGACAGTTATCCTGGGCATCATGATTTTCGTGGACGACTATTTTAATTGCCTCACGGTAGGCTCCGTGATGCGCCCTGTTACAGACAAGTTTAAACTTAGCCACGAAAAGCTGGCATACTTGATCGATGCTACGGCAGCTCCGATATGCATTATCGCTCCCATCAGTTCGTGGGCGGCGGCGGTGACCGGCTTTGTCGAAGGCGAAGATGGCCTGGGGCTGTTCGTGAAATCGATTCCCTATAATTTTTATGCCTTGCTGACTATCGTGGCCCTCTTTGCGGTAATTCTTTTGAAGGTAGATTTTGGCCCGATGAAAAAGTACGAGGCTGCGGCTGAAAAACTGGAAGCGCAGACGGAGTCTCTAAAGCGCGAAGACTCTCGCGGAACGGTCGCGGACTTGATTTTCCCGATTGTCACGTTGATTGTGTTCTCGGTGACCGGATTGATTTATACGGGCGGATTCTTCTCGAGCGGAGAAGCGCATAAGGGATTTATTGATGCCTTCGGTGCAAGTGATGCTTCTGTTGGCCTTGTAATCGGTAGCTTTGGTGCGCTTATCGTGACGGTGATTTGGTATTTGGGCCGTCGCGTTTTGAAGTTGCGCAAGTGCCTGGAATGCCTGCCCGAAGGTTTCAAGGCGATGGTCCCGGCGATATTGATTCTTGTGCTTGCCTGGAGCCTGAAGGGCGTTACCGATACGCTTGGCGCAAAAGATTTTGTGGCAGGCCTCATTTCGGGGAGCGCCGCTGGACTTATGAACTTGATGCCGGCGATTATCTTCCTTGTTGGTGTGGGTCTTGCTTTCTCGACGGGTACTTCGTGGGGAACGTTCGGCATCTTGATTCCGATTGTGGTAGCGGCTTTCTCGAGCGTCGATCCGAACCTGATGATTATTTCTATTTCTGCATGTATGGCGGGCGCCGTCTGTGGTGACCATATATCGCCAATTTCCGATACGACTATCATGGCGAGTGCCGGTGCGGATTGCAACCATGTGAGCCACGTGAATACGCAGTTGCCCTATGCGCTTTCTGTCGCTGGGGTGAGTTTTATATGCTATATCGTGGCAGGGTTCACGCGGAGCGCATTTCTTTCGTTTGCGATTGGCCTCACGCTGATTGTCTTTGGAGCCTTGCTCATCAAGAAGATGCAGGCGAAATCTTAATTTGCGCTATCACGATGGCGACCATCATTATCGCACAGCCGCAAATCTCGCGGGCTGAAAGCTGTTCCCCCAGAATGGCCCAACCCGCAAGAACGGCGAATACTGATTCCAGGCTCATCGTGAGCGAGGCGATGGTGGGGTTGATTTTGTCCTGAGCGACAATCTGCAATGTGTAGGCGATACCGCTGGAACAAAGGGCTGCAAATGCAAGGCCTGCTATGGCATATGGATTGCCAAATGCCGCAATGACGGTGCCGAAATCCATTGCCGGGAATTTCAGGTCGAATACAATCATCAGCGGGGCAGTCAAGACGCCGATGGTTAGGAACTGTATTGCCGAGACGCGAATGGGGTCTACGTGATTTACGAACTTGTCGATGACGAGGATGTGGAACGAAAAGGCCAGCGCACATAGGAGCGAAACGCTGTCCGAAAGTTCGATTGAAAAGCCGTCCTTGACGCAGAGCAGGTAAAGCCCTGCCGTCGTGATGGCAATGCAAATCCAGGTCTTGATGGAAGTGCGCTTGCCTAGGAATAAACTTACGACAGGCACAAGTAGTATATAGCATGCGGTAAGGAATCCGGATTTCCCGGCGGGAGTCCCGAGGAACATCCCGAGTTGTTGCAAGTTCATTGCGGTGCAGAGGGCAAGCCCGCAAAAGAATCCCGCCTTCCAGTGTAGTAGCGCTTCTTTGCGGTTGTGAGGCCTGCGGGGGCTCTTGCCGAAAGCATCGAGAATCTTGAAGACTAAGGCAAGGAATCCTGCGGCGATAAAGCAGCGGATGCACGAGAAAGCAAATGGCCCGAATGCGTTCCCTTCGATTTGGGCGACAAAGCCCGAACCCCAGATTGCGGCTGTCAGGATGAGCAGGAATGTATAGCCTAAATTAGCCATAGAAGCATATATAGCAATCATTCGCGTTCTCAAATTTCTATCTTTTGCCGCAAAATAGTGATTCGCGCATGAAGAAGAATTTGAATGGGGCTGTGAAAGCCAAGAAGAAAAGCGAACCTTTCAGTTTCGTAGTAGATGTGGGAAACTCCCACACGGTTTTAGGTATTTTTAAGGGCGACAAGGTTGTTGACCACTGGAGACTCACGACTCGCAAGGAGACTACGAGCGACGAAGTGATGAACCGCATTGGAGGCCTTGTGCGCTTTTCCAAGATCAAGCCTGCGGCGATTACACACGTTGGGCTTTCGACCGTGGTGCCCGCATTGGAACGCCCGTGGATCAAGGCCTTGCAGACTTTGCTGAAGCGCCCGGTGCAGGTGGTGAGTTCCAAGAACTGTCTGGACTGCCCGATTGCCTACCCGAACCCGGCCTCCTTGGGGTCTGACCGCCTTTGCAACGTAATCGCTTTGCGTGACCGCGGCTACAAGGATGCTATAGTGGTGGACATGGGTACGGCGACGACTTTCGACGTGATGAAGGATGGCGGTTTTGCCGGCGGTATCATCATTCCGGGTATCAGCGCCAGTTTGGATGTGTTGACCGAGAAGGCGGCCCGCTTGATGCCGGTGAGCATCGAATGGCCCGACCATGTGATTGCGAATAATACCGACGATGCCATCCGTGCAGGTCTTTTGTACGGGTTCATGGCGGAACTCGAATCGCTGGTTGAAAAGATCAAGGCCGAAATGGGGCGCAAAAAGGTTCCCGTGTTTGCGACAGGTGGCTGGGGCCAGATGGTCATGGGCCACAGCAAGGTTATCGATACATATGACCCTTATTTGACCCTGAACGGCGTGCGGCTTGTGGCCCTGCGCGGTAATGGAGCTGCCGAAATCGAACGTGATTCGGATGACGAATAATTCTATTGTGCCTAGAAAAAAAGGCGGTATTCGGGATGTGCTCGTAGTTGCACTCCCGATGCTTTTATCGATGTCTTTCGATACGTTCATGACGTTTATCGACCGACTCTTCCTTTCTAAACTTGGACCTGCCGAAATGAATGCGGCACTGGGTGCGGGTGCCGTGCAACTTGCGCTTACGATGTTCTTTACGGGGGCTATCAGTTACACGACGGCAATGGTGGCGCAACGCCTGGGGGCGAAAAAGCGCTGGGATTGTTCGCGCGTATTTATGCAGGCGGTTTACCTCTCGCTGGTATGTGTGCCGCTTTTGTACCTGACGATTCCGGTGGGGCATTTCGCTTTCGGGCTGGAGCATTTGCCGGCAGACCAGCTGGAATACCAGAAGACTTATTTTAACATCTTGATGTTCGGTGGCGCAATTACGCTGGTGCGCAATGCGGCGCCGTGTTTCTTTAGCGGGATTGGCGAGACGAAGGTCGTGATGCAGGCGGCGTTCGTCGGCATGATTGTGAACGTCGTCTGTAATTTTGTGCTGATTTTCGGTATGGGCCCGATACCGGCGCTTGGTGTAGCGGGTGCGGCCTACGGAACGCTTATCGGGAATGCGGTATCGACCATTATCTTGTTTGCAAAGTTCTTCGGAAATTCGTGCCACAGGCGGTTCCGCACGCGCTACGCATTTGCCTTCAGTTGGCCGCTCTGCCGTGAACTGCTGCGGAAGGGCATTCCTTCGGGCGTTGAGATGTTCTTGAACATGTCGGCGTTCCAGTTGCTTATCCTGATGTTCCATGCGCTCGGGCCTGCGGCGGCGACGGCCTCTTCGGTGATGTTCAACTGGGACATGGTGGCGTACGTGCCATTGATGGGGCTCGAAGTCGCGTCTACTAGCCTCGTGGGGCGTTACGTGGGCGCGAAGGACGGCGCGGCCGCTAACAGGTCTACTTATTCGGGGCTCCGCCTAGGATGGGGCTATTCGTTAATTATCGGCGTGCTGTTTATCTTTTTGCCGGGAGTGCTTACGGACGTGTTCCAGCCCGATGCTGCAGGTGCTTCGGCAGAAGCGCTCGCAATTTTTGCGGAGGCCCGCCCGATGGGCATGTTCATGTTGCGCTTTGCTGCACTCTACATCTTTGTGGAGGTTCTCCTTGTAATATATGCGGGTGCGTTGCGCGGTGCGGGCGATACGTTCTGGGTAATGGTCGCAAGCGCCTTGATGAACTGGTTTGTCGCCCTTGCGCTCTATGTTTCTGCCTACGTATTCGATTTGCCTGCACACCATGCATGGATTGCGGTTGTTGCCGTTTATAGCACGGCGCCGCTTATTTTCTGGTGGCGCTGGAAAAGCGGCAAATGGCGTAAGCACGTACTCGAAGTCGCATCGTAGGGGGAATCTTTCTTTCGTAAAGATGCTTTGTGGCCTTTGAAGGTGCCGGTCGTCATTTCTTTCTATATTGTACTACATGAAAGTAGTTTTTATGGGAACGCCGGAATTTGCGGCTTGCTTCTTGAAGCATCTTAAGGAATCTGATGGTATTGACGTGGTGGGCGTTGTCACTCAGCCCGATAGGCCCGCAGGGCGCGGGCGCGTGCTGACTCCGCCGCCGGTAAAGCAGCTTGCGCTTGAATACGGCCTCCCTGTTCTGCAGCCGCTCGATTTGAAGGCTCCGGAATTCGAGGCGGATTTGCGCGCGTTCGGCGCCGACCTTTTTGTTGTTGTCGCATATTCCATTTTGCCGAAGAACATTCTCGCGGTTACGAAATTCGGTGCAGTGAACGTGCACGGGAGCATGTTGCCCAAATACCGTGGTGCAGCTCCGGTGCAACGTGCGATTGCCGATGGCCTTCCCGAGACGGGTGTTACGGTTTTCCGCCTAGACGAGAAGATGGACCACGGCCCTATCCTTTCGCAGAAGGTCGTGAAAATTGACCATCAGGATACGACTGCAAGCCTTCTCGAGAAGATGGTTGCTCCCGGCTGCGAAGCGCTTGACGAGGCCATCGCGCAGCTTGAAGGCGGTTGCGAAAAAGACCTGACGCAGGACCATGCGCAGGCATCCGGTGCCCCCAAACTTAAGAAAGAAGAAGGCCGCATTGATTTCAACATGCCGGCAATCGTTATCCATAACCGCATCCGCGCTTTCAACCCTTGGCCGGGCGGATATGCGACCCTTTCGGGCCGTACGGTTTACCTGCGCAAGACGGACGTTGTCGGCGTAGGCGATTGCAAGGCTGCCCAGGGTGTTGCGAACCTTGCTCCGGGCTCTATTGAATTTAAGGAAAATCGTCTGTTTGTCGGTACCGGCGAAGGCTTGCTCGAAGTTGTAGAAATCCAGGCCGAAGGCAAAAAACCGATGCCTGTCGCCGACTTTATGCGCGGACTCCAGAAGCGCGAAGGACTTGCATTTTGCTGACGGAACGTGAAGAGGCATACCGCGTTCTTCTGCTTTGGCAGAAGGAAGGAACTTTCATCAAGGAAAGCGGTATTCCTCCGTTTGCGATGGAAGTGGCGCTTGGCGTGTGCCGCCGCCACTTGTACCTGCAGTATTTCATCAAGTCGCTCGTGAAGAAAATGCCCTCGGTGGAAGCCTGTACCATCCTGGAAATGGGGCTCTTCCAGATGTTCTTCATGGATGTGCCGGACTATGCCGCCATCGATTCCTGCGTGGAACTTGCGAAGTCTGCTAACCTGGGCGAAGGAACAGTGCGCCTTACGAATGCGGTGTTGCGTTCTGCACGTAGGGCCGGCATGCCTGAACTCCCGTCTCAGCGCGTGCGCCGCGTGAGTATCGAGAATTCTATTCCCGAATGGCTGGTGCGCCGCTGGTTCGACGTTTATGGTGGTGACCGAGCCGAAAGCATTGCGCGTTCTACCCTGGAACGCCCTGTGGAGTGGATTCGCGTGAACCTGCAGAAGACAAGCGCTCCCGTGCTAGCCGAAAAGAATGGCGTTACGGGCGCGAGCATCCTCTACGACCGCTTTATCGAAATTCCTCGCGACGTGGGAGTGAAGGTCTTGCTTGCCTTGCCGGAATTCTCGGCGGGGATGTTCTCGTTCCAGAATCCTTCTGCATACGATGTCGTGAAACTCCTGGATGCAAAGCCGGGAATGAAAGTGTGGGATGCCTGTGCAGCGCCCGGCGGGAAGACTGCGCTGCTTGCGGAAATGGACCCGACGCTTGATATCCATGCGAGCGATTCGTCGGAATTCCGCCTTGAGAAAATGCAGGACTTGATAAGCCGCCTTGGGCTTACGAATGTGAAACTTTCTCACATTGACGTATTGAATGCGGCGGACACTGTTGTTGAAGAAACCTTCGATAGAATACTCCTCGACGTTCCCTGCAGCAACATGGGCGTGATTGCGCGTAGGCCCGAATCGGTTTACCGCCTGACGCCCGAATCGATTGCGGAACTTTCGAAACTGCAGTACGAAATTCTCGAACGCGCAGCCGAAAAACTCAAGCCCGAAGGTCGCTTGGTTTATGCCACGTGCAGCCCGGACCCGGCAGAAACGACGCAGGTCATTAACAGGTTTGTCAAGGCTCATCCTGAATTTGTGAAGGTCGGGGACCCGATGCTGCCCGGTAGCAGGGATGCCCGCCTGGATGGATTTTTTGCACAGGCACTGGAGCGAAAAAAATCATGAAACTGACAAGAACATTTTTTGCCGCGCTGTTGCTTGCCGCGGTAGCGTGGGCGCAAGAAGCCGCGCCGGTGGATACGCTCGTGTACGCTTTCCACAAGGGCTACATCTCCATCGAGGGCGGCGAGATGTATCCGTTTGGTGACCTTCAGGATGCCGTGGAAAACGCCTTCTATGGTGGAGTCGGTTTCCGTTACAGTTACTGGCCCGACTTTGATGGTTTCGTGCATTTCAACTACGCTTACGTGAAGGTGCGTGCCGACGGTATTCCGTTCCCGGGCGTTCACCAGTTCGTGGGCAGGTTGGGGCTGGATTGGCACTGGAAATTGTTGCGACCGCTGGCGATTGGAGCTGGCTTTACCTGTAACTGGACTCGCGCCGACTACGATGGCGATGAAAACTACTTTACCGGTCGTGGGGGAATGCTTGTCGACAATGAGACTGAATTCGGGTGGTTTGCCCGCATCAACATGCCGTTCCTGTATTTCAAGGAATTTACTGCGGGTCTGAATGCCTTGTGGGAACAACTTTGGACCTTGCCGGAGCGTTCTAACATGTTGACTATCGGCTTCTATATCGAAAGGAGGATCTGGTAATGAGGAATTCTCTTTTCTGCATGGCTTTTTTGGCGATAGTTCCTTTCTGCGGAATTACTCATGCTGCAATCGATGCCGAAATGGAAGGTATGGAGGCGGTTAGTCGTGATGATGGAACTTTCCTTGTCGGTGGGCCTACTTACCAGTTTGACCGCATTCTCGGTGCGGGCGGTATTCATAGTGAAAGCGAACTCTGGACGCCACAAAAACTGAGACACCGTCTGCTATTCAACCGCATGTCCGTCTTACCGTCGTGGAACCCCTACGAGCCATCGGTATGGGTAAAGACTGGTAACGAACTCGGTGACATGATATATCAGGATGTGATAACCGAGAATGATAGACCTACGAATCGCACGCCGATTCTGGAAGGTGGCTTCAGGACTCCATCCTACAAGGGTTTCTGGGCAACGGCCCGTGGATTCCAAGATGACCATTATTCATCCCGCACTGCGAGTTACCGCAAGAAGATGGTCTCGGACGAGTTTTCCCTTTTTGGTGAAAATTATCCGATGTTCAGTTCGGGTTATGCGGGCCTCGGCTATACGAATGACTTTATAAACGCATCGCTACTTGTGGGCGAGGAATACCTCTGGGAATACACGGAATCTTCCCGCTGGATTCCTGTGTTCATGAAGCCGCGAATAGAAGCGCGTGCCGACTTCTTGAATTTTGAAATTACCGCAGCATTTGAAGATGCGGAATACCAGAATGCGAAGAGAAAGGAATCCGGCGAACGCAAGGAAGTGAATGGCTCTGTGCTTTACAAGTGCGGGGAGGCCTGCCAGAAGGGCGTGTTCCAGATTTCTGCGGGGCTAGCTTTCCGTGTTGTCGATGACGAGGGTACGGTTTATACCGGGCTCAACGACGACCATGTGTTCTGGCCGTTTATGCAGTTGCGGGTTGCTCCGCTGCGCTGGCTCAAGGCCGACGTCATGTTCGGCATGAATGACGTGGACTGGCTCGTGCAGGATAGCATCGAAATGTCGCTTCCGGTGGAGGTGAAGAATCTCGGTGTGACGCTTGGCGTTAAGAATATTTCGGGTACGCGCCTGAATCCGCTCGCCGATGACAAGGAATTCTTCGACATGGGTGATGTGGAGAGTGTGATTGAACTCTCGCCAGGCGGTGCGATGACTCTGCTTGAAGGGTATCTCGCCTTTGCCGATACAATCGCATCTGTGTCGCTTGGTGGCAGGGCTTCATTCTGGGCGGAACGCGGAGCGGAGACGTTTGATGTGGACGGCTATGTGGAAGATGGCGGGTACGAGTTCCGCTATGGCGATGTCTCTCGAATCAATTCGTGGATAAAGGGCATAACGGGTGAACTCTGGCTCGATGCCTGGCTTGGTGAAATGTTCAAGTTCCGCGCCCTGGCCGGTTTCGAGAGAATTGACGGCGACGATAGGCGATTCGAGGTGACGCCATCGGAGTTCTTCGTCGCATTTACGGGAGACTGGCTTATCCGCAAGTCCTTCCGCGTATCGCATTCTCTGCGCTACAGGAGCGATGCCCAGTGGAACCTGCGCAGCAGTGATCCACTTATCGTGAAGGGTGACTGGTACTGGGATGCCACTTTTGAGCAGATGTTCCCCAAGTATGGTCTTTCTCTTGCCGGGTCATTAATTCACGTGTTGGCAGACGAAGTCGTTCAGGTTCCCGGGGCGGATTACGATAGGATTCGCTTTGTCTGCACGGTGCGGAAAAAATTCTAGTTTGTAAGTAAAAATTATCCTTTAAACGCCCAAATTGGCCTTGACAGAAAAAAAAGTTTGCTATATTATCCCCTGTTCCTGAAAAGGAACAGGTTTTTTGGACCGTTGGTGAATAAAGGAGTTTTTACGTGAATCATCTGATTCCTCGAATGCTGATGCATCTGGCCTGCTGTTGTGCCATTGTAATTTTGGTTTGTTCTTTTTTTTCGACCTAATCTAGTGCCAGTTTCAATGCCTTGAGGCTGAAACTGTTGGCGAAAACATCTCTTGCGACATACTTGGAAACCCATGTAAAGCGGCTCTTTGTCGCTTTGTATTTGAGTTTGATGTGCAGGACTCTGCATTCGATTTTATGGACGGTAATCCCATGCCGGAAAACTCCACAATCTTTTACGGAGGCGACTCTGTCGCTGTCGATATAGCGTTCGGCCTGCAGGGGAATGCCGGCGGTCGCATTTTTTTGCGTCTCGAAATGGGGTAGGGCGAGTTGTCCGCTGAGGAATGCCTGGCCAGCGGAGACGGCAAGGATCTTGCCGTCGGCGCTTTCGATAACAAGCGCCGTGCCGTGCCACTCCTTTTGTATGCGTTTCTTTTTGGGAGGGAATTCTTCTGCACGCCCTTCGCGATATGCGCGGCATCCGCTGGCCAGCGGGCAGGCCTTGCATTCAGGAACCTTTGACTTGCAGATGGTGCGCCCGAGTTCCATCAGGGCCTCGTTGTGCATGTAGGCTTTCGGGCTATCCGCAACCATGCGGGCATATTCCCAGTAAGTTTCCGCAGCTTTACCGACGGGTAAAAAGTCGAGGGCGTAGAACCTCGAAAAGATGCGTACCAGGTTCCCGTCCAGAATCGCTTCTCTCTTGTGTAATGCGAGGCTGAGGATTGCTCCTGCGGTATATGCGCCTATTCCCGGTAACGATTCGAGTTCCTTGCGGGTTTGCGGGAATTTCCCTCCGGCCTTGGCGACAATTCTCCCCGTCTTCAATATGTTCCGTGCACGGCTGTAGTAGCCAAGCCCCTGCCAGTATCGGAATACTTCTTCTTCGCTTGCCTTTGCTAGCGTCTCTATGTCAGGAAAACGTTCCATCCAGCGGACAAAATAATCCTTTACGGTCGAGACCTGTGTCTGCTGGAGCATTGTCTCGCTGATCCACACTGCATACGGGTCACGCTTCGCGTCGATGTCCGTTGGCCTCCATGGGAGGTTCGCTGCGTTCTCCTTGAACCAGTCGCGTAGATGCTTCAGGATTTTTTCGTCCATATTGATGTTGGGAAAGAACGATTGTTAAAACCTGTAGTATTTTCGCTTTAACTTACGGAAGAAATCGAACTGAGCCTTGGTGGAGGATTCCATCGTGTATTTGAGGGAGCGCTCGTGGGCGGTCTCTCGCATTTCCTGATAGGTTTCCGGTTCTTCGAGATATATGCGGCGGCATTCTTCGAGTGCTTCGAGCCAGGCGGTTTCGTCAATGGGGAGAATGCGGCCTGCGGCATTGTCCATCACGATGTCATGCGGACCGCCGTAATTGCTCACCAGGGCGGGCGTGCCTGTCGCCATCGCTTCGACTACGACATTCCCGAAGGTGTCGGTGACGCTTGGGAACAGGAAGAAGTCCGAATCGGCGTAAAGGCTCGCGAGCGCTTCGCCGCCCTGCTCACCTGCGAAGTGCACGCTGTTATCGCCTTCGTAGAATTTCTTGATTTCTTCGAGGTACCAGCCGTACCCTACGTACATGAGTTCCACGTCGTCGTGCAATGCGGCGAACTTCTTCCACACGCCGTTCAGGAACTCCAGGTTCTTTTCTTTCGAGATACGGCCGATAAACGAGAAACGAACCTTGCGTGCAGACCCTGTCTGTATGGCGCTGGACGGAGATCCGTTAAATTTTTCCCACATGCCCTTGCCACGTAGGTCAGGGGAGAACTTCTCGAGCGGGAGGCCGCGCGGCAGTATCTGTACTTGACTTGCAGGGACTTTTAGTTGCGAGGTGAGAATTTCTGCGTAATCCTTGCAGGGACTTACGACGGGCTTGGTCATACCGTAGAAAATCTTCATGAGCCAAAGCACGAAGTAGTACATCCACTTTGCCTTCACGAGCGTGCGTGTATAGGTGGGCACGTCGGTACGGTAGTGGCTAAAGACCTTGATGCCTGCGACCTTCGCGCAGAAACATACGAGCCAGGCTCCGGGGCTTGGTGTCTCAAGTTCGATTAGGTCGACTGGGTAGCGCTTGAGCAACCGGAGTACGGGGCCAACACGTGGGATGGCGAGTTCGCTGTTCGCGTATCCAAGTTGTTCCATGCTGAAAAGGCGCGGAAGCAGAATGCAATAGCTGCTCTCGACGACACCGCAGGGGCGCGTGTTGAAGGCGCTTCCTGCAAGGAAAGCCTTCATGTTGTGGGAGCGCATGTAGGGAATCACGTTCCTCAGGTTGTTGGCAATCCCGTTTGTCTCGTCCAGGTTGTCGGAATAGAATAGGATGCGGACATCGTCGGCGGGACGTTTGCTGCGTTCCTGCTTTAAGTAACTGCGCAGTTTTAGAAGCGTGGGAATGTTCACGAGAAGCGCCCCGAATACGATTGGCGGAATCATGCCGGTTCGTAGGTTTCCGGGAGGCTGGTGCTTGAAACTGAACATCTTCCTAAAGGTGCTCGTGACGGTGCGTCCGAAAATGTGGGGGCGCGTATCGAGGGTGTCCGTAGCCTTGAGTTTCGAAGAAGTCCGCTTTTTGTTATCCATGATGGCGAAATTTACGAAGTTTTCGTGTACTTTGTCAAATGCCGTAGGCTTCTTTCTTGAGTTTTCGGAAGTATTCGAATTGCGCTTTTGATGCGTTTTCCAGGGTGTAGGTGCGGCTCTTCTCGTAAACGCGCTCGCTCATGGCGCTGTAATCCTTGGGGTGGTTCTTCTTGAGCTCGTAGCACTTCTCAAGAGTATTGACCCAGGCGTCTTCGTCCATGGGGCAAATGAATCCGTGTGCCTCGTCGGAGACGATGCTCTTGGGTCCGCCAAAATCGCTGACAACGGCAGGGGTGCCGCTCGCCATGGCTTCGACGACCACGTTGCCGAAGGTGTCCGTCGTGCTCGGGAAAACGAAAAAGTCCGCATCGGCATAGAGGCCCGCGAGAGTCTCGCCGCCCTGCTCACCGGAGAAGAGAACTTCGGGATGGTCTCGGTAGATTTCCTTGAGCTCATCGAGGTACCAACCGTATCCGACGAACAAAAGCTGTACGTCGTTATGCCTTGCGGCAAACTTCATCCATACGTTGTTCAGGAAAGGAATGTTCTTTTCTTTGGAAATGCGCCCGCAGAACATGAACTTTACGGTCTTTTTTTTACCGAATTTTTCCCAGGTGCCCTTGTTCGCATTCGATGGATCGAACTGATCGAGCGGAATCCCACGCGGAAGCATTACAATCTGGTTGCGCGGGACTAGGAGCTGCTTGTTCAAAATCTCGACATAGTCGTGACAGGGGCTGATGACGGGTCTTGCCATCTTGTAAAAGATTCTCATGAGCCACAGCACGTACACATGCATCCACTTGGCCTTCACGAGTGTCTTGGTGTAGGTGGGTACGTCGGTGCGGTAGTGGCTGAGAACCTTTACTCCGGCAACGAAAGCACAGAGCCGTACGAGCCAGGCGCCTGGGCTTGGGGTCTCGAGTTCGATAATGTCGACAGGGTATCGCTTTAGCAGGCGCAGTACCGGCCCGATGCGCATGATGTCGAGTTCGCTATTCGCATACCCGAGTAGTTCCATGCTAAAAAAACGCGGCAAGAGAAAGCAGTACCCGTTCTCGACGACACCGCAGGGGCGCGTGTTGAAGGCTATACCGGCAAGTCCGGCTTCCATGCCGTGTGAGCGCATGTAGGGAATGATATGGCGTAGGTTATTCGCAATGCCGTTTGTCTCGTCGAGCAGGTCGCTGTAGAATAGCACCCGTACCTTGTCGGGGTCGCGTTCCTTTCGCTCCTTGTTCATGGCGAAGCGGAGCTTTATGAGTCCTGGAATGTTTAAAAGCCAGATGCCGAAAATGATAGGCGGAATCCAGCAGGTACGGATATTTCCGGGAGGCTTGTGCTTCATGGCCCAGTACTTGCGGAACGTACTGGTGACATGCCTGCCATAGATGGGTGTACGTTTGTCAAGAATGTCGGTCAGTCTAACCCTTGTTGAACTTGACGCAGTCGTCATACTTCACTCCTTTCCCACCGAAAAGGTCAAGTGCCGATCCGATGGTGAGGTCAACTTTTCCGCCCGAAATATCTTTGACGTGTTTTAGGTCTTCTAGTGTTTTTGCACCGCCTGCGTAGGTGGCGGGAATAGGGCTGTGGGCGGCAAGGAACCGTATTAGGTCATCGTCCATTCCTTGCTGCTTGCCTTCGACATCGGCTGCGTGTACCAGGAACTCGTCGCAGTAGCGGGCAAGTTTGGTAAGCGTCTCTTCTGTAATCTCGACGTCGATAAGCGTCTGCCAGCGGTTTATCGCGATATTCCAGTGGGGTACTTCGCCTGGTGCGGAGGTGCGCTTGCAGCTGAGGTCCAGAACCAGGTGTTCCTTGCCGACAACTTCTACAAGGCGTTCCAGGCGGCTGATGTCGAATTTACCTTCGGGGAAAATCCAACTCGTGACAATCACGTGGCTTGCGCCGGCGTCGATGTATTCCTTCGCATTGTCCGCGGTGATTCCTCCACCCACTTGGAGCCCGCCTGGGTATGCCGAAAGTGCGGCCTTTGCCGCATCGACATTTCCCTTGCCGAGCATTATTACGTGCCCGCCCTTGATGTTGTCTTTCTTGTAGAGTTCTGCGAACCACGCAGGGGAACGATCCGTCTCGAA
Source organism: Fibrobacter sp. UWR2 (assembly GCF_002210285.1). NCBI lineage: Bacteria > Pseudomonadati > Fibrobacterota > Fibrobacteria > Fibrobacterales > Fibrobacteraceae > Fibrobacter > Fibrobacter sp. UWR2. The sequence goes on from NZ_MWQE01000001.1 coordinate 763,730, forward strand.
GTTGGTCTTGAGGCCCACACCGCTATCGTTTAGGGAACTTCCGACAATCTGCTTGACTTTGCCGTCGTGCAAGTCTATACAAGGGCGAAACTTGGTCATCAGTCCTTAACTCCCGTAACGGTCCAGTCGAGTTTTTTGCCGTGACTTGCATCGCTACGCCCGCGGTAGAACATGACCTCTCCGCCGGCGGCAATCTTCATGGCTTTCTTTGCGAACCATCCGTCAATCTTGTCCAAAAGCGATGCCTTCTGGTAGGTTTTGCCTACGGGGAACGAGAGTGCGGGGGAACCGTCCTTCCATTCAATGGAGAGTTCCTTTTTCGGGAATTTCTTGCCGCTGTATTTTTCGCCGTCTTCCTTGATGCTTGCTGGGAGTACAACCTTGGAGCCTTCGCCTCCGTTGTAAAGCACGTACCCGAGCAATCCGCCTTTAGGCGTAATGGAAATCCTGCCGGCATAGAGGGGCGAGCGGGCGTTCGTGCTAAAGTTGAGCGAACGGAGGGCGATTTCGGTCGGCTGTACCGTTTGCCATGTCTGGTCCATGTAGGCGTAGCCCTTCACGGAGATGGTGTCTTCATTGTAGCCGATGCGGCCAGAGACGCGCCCGTAGGGAATGTGGATATACTGCGCGAATTTTTCGCTGCCGACTTTCCACACGCCGTCACCTAGGACCTTGCCCTGCTCGGCGCTTTCGAACGTAAGGTCAAGGAAGAATTTGCCTTCCTTGTCGGCGGTAAACAGCACACGGTGGCCCTTGCCGGGCTTGTTTTCCATCATGTATTCGCCCTTGATGTCGATGGTCGACTTTTCCTTGAGGGCCTTGAGGCGTTCTGGTGGATACTGGCGGCCTACGGTATGGGTCTTGCCCTTGAAATTCCAGAGTGTCATGTCGCAGCCGATTTTTCGGCCGGAACCGGGAACATTAAGCGTGGAATAGTTGATAAAAGCGCGTGTGCCGTTGTCGAATACGAACTGGTAACTCCAGTTTTCGTTGAAATCCTTGGCATTCGAACTGTGTGGCATAAAATCGCTTGCGGTGAGGTTGCGTGCAGAGCCTGCAGGGGCTGTAACATCGCTTGCCCAGGCACTTGCGACGAGACTCACGGCGATTGCCATAATAATCATGTTTACGTTGTTTCGCATTACTATAAAAATAGAAATTTAGGTGAAAAAAGACGCCCTTTTATCGGGGCGTCTGTCGTTATGTCGGAATCTTTGAGCGTGTTTACAGTGGCAGGTCCTTGCCCATGCCGTTCTTGAGTTCGGTGCGGCGGCGTACCACCATCTCGTTGAATAGGTCGGTGAGGCTGTCTTCGATGCTAATCATGGGCTTCCAGCCGAGAGCATTGATCTTGGTTGGGTCGCCAACAAGCAGGGGAATGTCGTTGATGCGCTCGTATGCAGGGTCGAACCTGAAATCTACGCTGACACCGGCGATATCTACGAGCATATCTACGAGTTCGCGGAATGTATAGGCCTTCCCGCTGCAAATATTATACACCTGGCCCGATTCCGATGTCTTGAGAATCTGTATCATCGCCCGGGCCACGTCGCGCACGTCAACCACGTCACGGCTGATGTCGAGGCTTCCAGAATAGATGACGGGTTCGGTGTGATAATACTTGATTTTCACCAGCTGGTAGGTGATAGAAGGGATGGCGAAACGCCTGCTGTGGTGTGGACCCGTAAAATGGAACGGTCTCACGGCCACGATGTGCATGTCGTTGGCATTGCGGAACTGGTTCCCGAGAATTTCCATGCATGCCTTCGATGTCGCGTAGGGCGTGAGCGGGTTCGGAAGGTCGGTTTCCTTGTGTAGGTAGGTGAGGTGCTGCTCCGTGCGACCGTAGATTTCGCTCGAACTCAGGAGCATCACTTTAGCCCTTGGCGCCACCTGGCGGACAGCTTCGAGGAGGGTCTGTGTGCCGAGCAGGTTGATATTCAGCGTTTCGTATGGCTTCTTGTAGCTGAGCCCCACCGAGGACTGGCTTGCAAGATGGAATACGTGCGTGGGTTGCACCTTCTGCATCATTTCAAGGACTTCCTTGAAGTTCAGCATGTCGCCGGTGAGGTACTGTACTCCCTCAACCTTTTGCCAGGGCTGCGGTTGCTCGTCGCTAAAACTGTACAGGTCCTTTTCTGTACCCATGAGGTTTGATAGAATGTGGAAACCAAGTCCACCTGTTCCACCTGTGACCAGTATACTCATCTAGACCTCTTTTCCTCGGATAGCATCCCAGGATTTGTTGATGATTTCCTTGTCCACGTTGACAATCTTCTGTACCTTCCCGATTTTTTCGGGGAGAATGTAGACGCGCGTACCCTTTTCGGCCTTCTTATCGACGCCCATGGCGTTCCAGGCCTTTTCGGTATCGATATCGAATGTTTTCGGGAAGCCGAGCGCATCGAGAAGCGCGTTCTGGCGCTTTTCGGCGGCTTCGTCGAGCATACCGAGCGCTACGGCAACACGTGCGGCGACGCGCATGCCCAGGGACACGGCGATGCCGTGGCTGAACACGTTGTAGTTCGTGACTTTTTCGATGGCATGGCCGAAGGTGTGCCCGTAGTTGAGAATTGCGCGGAGTCCGGATTCCTTTTCGTCGATGCCTACGACTTCCGCCTTGATTTGGCAACTGCGGAAAATCATGTGCTTGAGCGCTTCGGAATCGCGTTTCTTTATTTTGTCTGTATTCTGTTCCAGATAACTGAAAAATTCTTCGTCGTAAATGACTCCGTACTTCACGATTTCGGCAAGGCCTGCGAGGTATTCCGTGTCGTTCAATGACGAAAGGACGGAGAGGTCGCAAACGACGGCCTTCGGCTGGTAGAATGCGCCGATCATGTTCTTGCCTTCGGGGTGGTTCACCGCCACCTTGCCACCGACCGAACTATCGACCATGGAAAGGAGCGTCGTCGGGAACTGGATGAATGGGATGCCGCGTTGGTAGGTGGCCGCTCCGAAACCGGCCATGTCGCCTACAACGCCGCCGCTGAACTGCAGCAGGCAACTCTTGCGTGTGTAGCCGCGGTGCAGCATGAAGCTGAAAAGCTGGTTCAGGTTATGGAGAGTCTTGTTGCGCTCGCCTGCCTGGAACTTGAAAATCGGACAGCGCCCCGCCTGGCCGCGGAGCATGTTCAGCATGTTCCCCTGCGCCTTCGCGATGGTCGTATCGGTGCAGACCAAGAAGTCGTGCGTGGGCGAAAGGCGCAGACCCTCGAGCAGCGCCGAGGACTCGGGCACGATGTTCTCGCCGATAAAGATGGGGTAGCGTCCGCCGCTGCTCGGGCATACGTCCAGCGCGTGGCTGTTCCAGAACCGCAGCATGCGGAGGATATGTTCGATGACATGCGCTTCGGAGGCTTCGTTCGTGCTTTCGACGCTGAAGTCGGCGTGCGCGTAGTTCTTCTCGCGATCCTTGAGCATTGCCTTGATTTTCTCGAGGCGTTCTTCGTCGGAGAGGTTTGCCAGCAGGGGGCGCGTGTTCTTGCGCCCGATGCGTTCAGAGAGAATCTCGGGTTTGGCCCACAGGCGGATAAGTGTGCCGGATTCGCGTATGACCTTGAGGTTTTCTTCGCGGTTCAGTGCGCCGCCTCCGAGCGAGACGACCTGCGGATTTTCGTTGTGTGCGATTTCGGCAATGACTTCGGATTCCATCTCGCGGAATTTCGCTTCGCCGTCAGTCTCGAAAATTTCACTGATGCTCTTGCCTGCGCGTTCGACAATCACTGCGTCGGTATCGACAAACGGGCGGCCCAGGCGTTCTGCCATGGCCCTGCCGGTGCGGCTCTTGCCGCTTGCCATAAAGCCGGTGAAAAAGATATGCTGTCTCATTTTAGCCTTGCATCCCTTTGCGCATGATTGACGCGAGTTCTGAATTCTGTTTGTCCGCCGTTTCGGCAGGGAACCACTTGCGAAAACTTTCGATGCCCTGGTGTACGAGCATCCCTTCGCCGGTAACGGCCTTGCAGCCCTGGGCTGCGGCCATCTGCAAAAGCTTGGTCTGTACGGGCGTGTACACGATGTCGCATACCGCTTGCCCGGCATGGAGGCTTTCCTTGGGGAGCGGGCTCTCGTCTACGTTCGGAGTCATGCCGACCGATGTGGCATTGATGATAATGTCCTGTTCGGGTGATATCTTTGAAAAATCGTCGAATGTAACCGCTTTTACGGCAGAACCTTTGCCTGCCTTCGCGAACAGTTCGTTCAGGCTGTCTGCGAGCGCTTGTCCCTTTTCGATGTTCCGGCATACGATGGTGAGCGAGTTCCCCTGCTCGACGAGCGTGTAGGCGATTGCCTTTGCCGCGCCGCCGTTCCCGAGGAGGGCTACCTTCTTGTTGCTGGCGACAACGCCGTTCTCCTCGAGGTTGCGGATGCAGCCGTAAGGGTCGGTAGTCGTGCCGCAGAGTGTGCCTCCGACGATTCCGTCTTTCCAGTAGAGGGTGTTCACGCTGCCCGTGAACCGGCTGATCTCGCTCAGTTCGTCGATGAGTTTCGGGGTGCCGTCCTTGCCGGTGAATTCCGTCTTGTACGGGATGGTCACGTTTGCTCCGCGGAAACCCATGGAACGGAACCCGCGGATGGCGTCTGCGAAATTTTCCGGTTCGGGAGCATAGGGAAGGTAGCGTGCGTTTATGTGGAGCGCATCAAAAAGCGCATTGTGCATCGCGGGCGACTTGCTGTGCGCCACGGGATGCCCGAAAATACAGAGCGTTTCTGTCTGGCCGTCTATACCGGCGGATATCTTAGTCAATGTAACCTCTTTTGTCCGCCCACCTGGGGCTGAACTATTAAATCTTATGTCTAAAGATATATATTGTTTAGGCAGGAAAAGTTCAGTCGGCCCTGTAAATAAGATTTAACGGGGGGGGGTAGGGATTGATCTCTTGTTGCCATGGGCTGTATTTCTTGTTACCTTTCGCGAAAGAGGTGGTTTGGAGTCTTTTTAAAAGGAATGGATATGAAAAAACTCTCTCTTTGCTCAACGGCACTTGCCGTGGCCCTCTTTTTTGCTGGCCAGGCATTTGCTAAAGACTGGTATGTAAGCCCGAGCGGCAAGAACAAGAACGAAGGAACATCCCCGTCTGCACCTCTTAAGAACATCTGGAAGGCAATCGAACTCGCTGCTGCGGGTGATGTCATTCATGTGGCTGCAGGTAACTACAACGGACAGATGAAGCAGGGCTGGATCAAGCTCGATAAGCCTGTTTCGCTCATTGGTGGCTACTCCGACGATTTCGAGACACGCGATGTCATCAAGAACAAGACGATGTTCCAGCCCACCAACGAGATGAACTCCACCAAGGGCCAGGGCATTTTGCATATCAACTACAAGGGCGCAGATGCGAAGGTCGTGATTGACGGTTTTATCTTCGACCAGGGCGAAGCGAACAGCTACCACGCGGTGAACGGCAAGCCCGAAGGTGTCGCTACCGGCATGTGGCTTGAACCTCCCGCAAAGGGCAATACCACTAACCCCTCGCTGAACGTGTACAGCCTCTATGGCGAAAATTCCGAAGGCGACCTCACCATCCAGAACTGCGTGTTCGTGAACGCCGGTAACATTGCCTTGCAGGTGAACCATTTCGCGGGTAAAGTGAAGGTCTTGAATAATGTATTCATCGCCAACCGTATCATTGGCGCGAATGTACTTGCCAAGCAGAACAAGCTGGGTGCGGTTGACTATGAATTTGCGTACAATACGGTGATGTTCACCTGGACCCGAACCAAGCTTTTCGAGGACATGGGCTATGGAGTGCGTTCCAACACGAACTGCTTTAGCCGCATCCACAACAACCTGCTTGCGCTCAACATGATGGCGGGCTTTGACAACACGAAGGGTGACCCGAAGACAAAGAAGGTTTGGCTCGACAAGAACGCGTTTATCTTGAACAAGAAGGGCGACGTGACTGTTACGGTGAGCCCGAGCATTCTTTGGCTGAACGTTGCCGATGACCAGTTTGAGGACTTGGAAGATGCCCCGAGCATCGAGAGCCTGAACGGCAACATCTCCATCAGCGACCCGAGCATTTTCAAGGGCAAGATTAACCAGGCTTATCTGGAAGGATTCCTGAATGCGACCTACACCGAGCAGACCTCGTACAACGAGAACTCCCCAGCGAACCTGTTCCGTGCCGCCATGGGCCTGAACAAGCAGGGCTCCATCTCTTCCAAGGTATCGATGTTCATGAACAAGTACCCGATGGAAGAATCTCTGCTCCTCTTCGGTCTCATGGAAGGCTATGGCGCCCAGATGCCGAAATAGTCTGCATCTATAACAAAGTTTTTTCAGGGCATTCCCGTTTGCGGAATGCCTTTTCTATATTCATTACATGCTTTACAATAACATTCTCGAAACCATCGGCAACACGCCGATCGTACGCATCAACAAACTGAACAAGGGCGAGGCCGAAGTCTACGTAAAAATTGAAAGTTTTAATCCGCTCGGCAGCGCGAAGGACCGCGTGGCGTTCAACATGATCGAACGCGCCGAAAAGGAAGGCAAACTCAAGCCGGGCGCCCTCATCATCGAGCCTACCAGCGGCAATACGGGTGTCGGGCTTGCCTACGTGGGCGCCGTGAAGGGCTACAAGGTGGTGCTCACGATGCCTGATTCTATGAGCATGGAACGCAGGCTGCTCTTGAAGGCGCTTGGGGCCGAGGTCGTATTGACCGAAGGCGCGAAGGGCATGGCAGGCTGCATCGAGAAGGCAAACGAGATTGCGGCGCAGAACCCTGGGAGTTTTATCCCGCAGCAGTTCGAGAATCCGGCAAACCCGGAAGCGCACTACCTCACGACCGGCCCTGAAATCTGGAACGATACCGAAGGCAAGGTAGACGTGTTTATCGCGACGGCAGGTACCGGCGGGACCGTGAGTGGGACGGCGAAGTTCCTCAAAGAAAAGAATCCGGACATCTACGTTATCGCCATCGAACCCGATGACTCCCCGATGATATCGAAGGGTGTCGCGGGCCCGCACAAGATACAGGGAATCGGTGCGAACTTTGTCCCGAAAATCTACGACCCGAAGGTCGTTGACGAAGTGTACCTGACCAGCACCGAGAAGGCGGGGAAGGCCGCCCGCGATGCCGCCGCGCAGGAAGGCATCTTTGTCGGGATATCTTCGGGAGCCGCGCTCGAATGCGCCCTCACCGTGGCCAAGCGCCCCGAATTCAAGGGCAAGCGCATCGTGGCGCTCCTCCCGGACACCGGCGAGCGCTACCTGAGCACCTGGCTCTGGAACGAGTAGGCTTGATTTTTCTATCTTTACCGCGTAAAATTTTAAAAGGATACCACAATGGAAATCCCCGAATCCTCGAATTTTGTACAGGACATTATCGTTAACGACCTCAAGACGGGCAAGCGCACCAACGTGCATACCCGCTTCCCGCCCGAGCCGAATGGCTACATCCACATCGGACACGCGAAATCCATCTGCCTGAACTTCGGTACCGCGAACAAGTACAAGGACTTTGGTGGCATCACGAACCTCCGCTTCGACGATACGAACCCGACCAAAGAAGACGTGGAATATGTGGATTCCATCCGCGAAGACGTGAAGTGGCTCGGTTTTGAATGGAAGGGCGGCGAATACTTCGCAAGCGACTACTACGACCAGATTTACGCTTTTGCCGAAAAGCTCATCGAGATGGGCAAGGCCTACGTGGAAGACCTGACCCGCGACGAGATGCAGGAATACCGCGGCAACGATGCCGGCAAGCCGAGCCGTCCGAGCCCCTACCGCGACCGCAGTGTGGAAGAGAACATGAAACTCTTCCGCGAGATGCGCGACGGCAAGTATGCCGACGGCGAGAAGTGCCTCCGCGCCAAGGTCGACCTCTCTAGCCCGAACATGAACATGCGTGACCCGGTCATCTACCGCATCAAGCACTGCACGCACCACCGCACCGGCGACAAGTGGTGCATCTACCCGATGTACGATTTCGCGCACCCGCTCAGCGACTGGATTGAGGGTATTACTCACTCCATCTGTACGCTGGAATTCGAAGCGCACCGCCCGCTGTACGACTGGTTCCTGATTGAACTCGGTCTCGACAACCGTCCGCAGCAGATTGAATTTGCCCGCCTGAACCTGACCTACACCATGATGAGCAAGCGCAAACTCCTGGAACTGGTGGAGACGAAGGCCGTGATGGGCTGGAACGACCCGCGTATGCCCACAGTCTGCGGTTACCGTCGCCGTGGCTTTACCCCGAGTTCCATCCGCGAGTTCTGCGACCGCATCGGCGTGTCGAAGGCCGACTCCATGGTCGACGTGAACCTGCTCTACTTCTGCATCCGCGAAGAGCTGAACAAGACGGCGAACCGCGTGATGGCCGTGATCGACCCGGTGAAGCTCGTGATTGACAACTGGGAAGACGGCAAGGTCGAGATGATCAAGGTTGAAAACAACCCGAACGACGAAACCGCCGGTACCCGCGAAGTCCCCTTTGGCAAGGAACTCTACATCGAGGCCGACGACTTCATGGAAGAACCGCCGAAGAAGTACTTCCGCCTGAAGCCGGATGGAGAAGTCCGCCTGAAGGGCGCCTACTTCGTGACCTGCAAGAGCGTCGAAAAGGACGCGAACGGCAAGGTGACGGTGATTCACTGCGAATACGACCCGCAGAGCAAGGGTGGCGAGACTCCTGACGGCCGCAAGGTCAAGGGCACCATCCACTGGGTTTCTGCGGCACATGCCGTGGACGCTGAAGTGCGCCTCATCAACAACCTGTTTACGCTCGAAGATCCGGCTGCGGTTCCCGAAGGCGAAGACTGGCACGACTACCTGAACCCGGATTCCATGGTCATCAAACAGGCCAAGGTGGAACCGAGCCTCGCCGACGCCAAGCTCGAAGACCGTTTCCAGTTCATGCGCCAGGGCTACTTCTGCCTCGACAGCGAAGATTCCAAGCCGGGCCACCTTGTGTTTAACAGAACGGTGGACTTGAAGGATAGCTTCGCCAAGCAAGTCGCGAAGTAATTCGCCGATAAACTTCGCCATACTGCGTCTCTCGCCCTCTCACGTACGCTTAGTACGCTACGAGGGCTCGTTTCTTGTCTTGCTCGTTTCTAGGCGAATTACGGTCGATTGATTGATGCGAAAGCATTGCGATACTGCGTCATGAACGATGTCATTCTGGAGCATCCGAAGGATGCGATAGAATCCGCACGGTTCTGAACAGCGACTTTAAACAAACTAAAGGGTGGCCTTGCGCCGCCTTTTAATATATCTTTGGAAAAGATTGAATAGGAGGTTTCTCAATGAACAGGCAAATGAATTTCAAGAAATGTGTGACGGGTGCTTTTGTTGCGCTGGCGTTGGTTGCGTGTTCCGATGACGGCTCGTCGTCGCTCGATTACCCGGAACCGGAATCTAGCAGCTCCGTGGAAAGTTCTTCCGAAGAAGCTTCTAGCAGTTCTATCGAGGAGTCGAGCAGTTCGGTAGAAGAATCCAGTAGTTCGCAGGAACCCGAGAGTTCGAGCAGCGTGCAGGTGTTTATCGACGAACGCGACGGGCAGGCTTACCGGTACGTGGTCATCGGGGAACAGACCTGGATGGCGCAGAACCTGAACTATACGGATACTGCCACGAAATATTCATATAATTATACCCCGGACATTGCCGACATCGATGTATGGCGCTACTATTGGGACCGCGATGCGAAAGTCTCGTGCCCCGCGGGTTGGCATCTTCCGAGATTTATGGATTTCAGCAAGCTGGTGACGACTGTTGGCGGGCCGGATTCTGCGGGCAAGTTGCTGCGCTCAACCGATGCCTGGTACGACAGGCAGGGAGAGACGGACATTTATGGTTTTGCCGCGACTCCCACGGGAATGAGATGTAGCGGAGGGTCCAATACGAAAGCCATATACATGTCGGCAGACTATGCCCAGTACGGTAGCCTGTATTCCTTTAACTTGGAAGCAGAAAAACCGGTGGAATGGAAGGACAATAGCGGTGGCTGCTACATGGCCGTAAGGTGCGTGAAGGATGACGATTTCTATAAGGTGATTCCTGATTCTGCGGATGTCGCGCAGCAGGAACCCTGCAAGACGCAAGAAGAGGACAACTGCGAATACGGGACACTCAAGGATAGCCGCGACAACCGTGAATACAAGACTGTCGTGATAGGTGATCAGACATGGATGGCGGAAAACCTGAGGATTGATTATCCGGAAGGGACAGGATGCATCAAGGATGACAAGGACACCTGTGCCAAGTACGGATATGGATATACCTGGGCTGCTGCCATGGACTACCTGGGCGAGTATTCCGATGACGCAGTCGGCTGCGGCAATGATTCCTATTGCACGAGGGAGAGGGATGTTCGCGGAATTTGCCCGGAAGGCTGGCATTTGCCGGATTTGGCTGAATTCCAGACAATGCTTTACGCAGTCAATGAACGACGTTCTGGGAATAGCAACTTGAAGGCGTCTAACTTGTGGCGGAATGATTTTGGAACCGTCGAAAGTGCTTTCCGCGATAAATACGGATTTTCGCTGATGCCAGGCGGAATGGTCCTGCCTCCTGTATTCAAAAATCAGGCAACAGGCGGCACCACATGTCTTTGGGCTTCTTACGATGTTTCTCCGCGTTTTGCCTATTATTTGTATGTTGGCAGTGATTATGCGAGCATGAGTAAGAACGAGAAACTCTTCGGTTGTTACGTTCGCTGCATAAAGGACTGATTGCCGGTCTGCTATCGAGAGAATGTGGAGAATAAGGTGGCCTTGCGCCGCCTTTTTTTTTGTTTGGTTCTGCTCAAGGGGAAAATGAGAACATTTTATAAAAAGTGAGAACATTTGCTGTTGAGAAAATGGTAAAATTTTATTTAAAATAATAGATTTTGTTGGAATGATGTTATATTTGTTACTAAAATTTGAGAACATTATAAATGATCTCAGGGATGGATGTTATGGTGAATTGGGTTGAAAGGGCCAGAATGCTGGCTGTGGCTGCCGTCTTGGCGCTCGGAACGGCTCAAGCCGAAAAGACGGTCGTTTTCTTTACGCCGTGGTCGAACACAAACGCGGTGCTGTTCGTGGGGGGCGATTCCGTAGCCACGATGACGCCTCTCGACAATTACTGCGGCTGGTTCAAGGCTACAGTGGATGCGCCCGGCGAGGGCTTCGGGGTCTACTTCAAGCAGACTGTCGGCCTCAACTACGTGGGTGCCGAGGGCATGGTCGCCGAGGAACCTACGGAATCAAGCGAGATATTGCTGGATTCCGTTGCCGCCCTCTCCGATACGGTTTGGGTGCAGGGGTACAAGGCCGATGTTCCCGCGCTGTTTTCCGGTTACCCCGGCGTGCTTGGCGACTGCCCGCTCAAGAAGATTCCCGTGACCGTCTACGACTGGCTGCACGGTACCGATGGCGATGGCGACGGAAGCAGAAAAAACGGTGACCCCGCAAACGGCGTCAGCGCGGACTTCGGTTCGGGCGGGTGCTCCGGCAAGGACAAGGCTGTTACGGGTATGGTCGAATACAGGCTCGGTGCGAACGGGGTCCCCGTGCGTGCGGACCCCTTCCCGGAAAAGTGCAAGATTACGGAGCATCTCGACAGCTGGTTCCTGCCCGAGGTTGTCGCCAAGGACAGTGCGGGCAACGAATACACGAACATGACCTGCCGCGACCTGTATGTATCTATGGACGACGAGGGTTTCTGGCTTGCGGAAGTTTCGAAGGACCAGATATCGAAAGGCAACGAAGCCAATTCGGACGGTATGTTCCTGCTGGACGATTTCGAGTTTCTCGACGATGCGGAGAAGGTGCCGAACCCTTACTACGACCAGCTGAAGGGAACGAAGATAGGCAAGCATAACTTCGGGTATGCCGCAAAGATACAGGCGACGTTCGAGTATGTCCCTGGCCAGTACTTCGACTTTTACGGCGACGACGATGTTTGGGTGTTTATCGACAATCGCCTTGCGGTGGATATCGGCGGGCAGCATGGCCAGGTGGCGGGTGCTGTAGATCTCGATACCATCGGGCAGAATACCGGCGACATGCTTGTTCCGGGAAAGACATACGACTTCCATATCTTTTACGTGGAGCGCCATACCGGTTCGTCTAATTTCCGCATGCGCACTTCTATTGACTTGCAGGTCGAGGCGTCGCTGTTCCTGACTTCGGACAGGCGCGGCTCCGGAATGAGTTACGAGGTATGGCAAATCAACAAGAAGAGCAAGCTTTCCTGCAATTTCGACGCGAATTCTGCCGAGCGCGATACGACCGGTGGCGCGTCGACCTTCAAGCTTACCGGCGGTAACCTCGCGGGGCCCGAGATACTCGGGGTCGGTACCCATTACGAGGGAATCAAGATTACGAGCGATTCCACGTTCTCGATAGATTCTGCAGCGATTGTTTCGAACTACGCGCTTGCTCCCGGGCACTACTTCCTGGAGGTTACCCTGAAGGCTGACCCGAGCCAGGTGACGAAGGTGGAAATTACCGTGCCGTCCTATTCCGTGCCGAGCGTCGCGTTCGCGAAGGAAGACTGGACTGTCCTCGGTACGCAGGTCTCTGGCGATACAGCGCAGATTGGCTCCTGGGCGTATGCGACTTACCAGGTGAATATCACGTTCTTCGAGGAATGGGCCGTCGTCAACAATTACAACCGCAAGATAAACCTATCGTTCTCGAATGCGGCGATAGATATCCTGGATGCGCCGGGCGGAAAGAAAATCAGCGCGGTGAACCTGGACGAGGATGGGCGTGCGACGTTCTACGTGCATGCGAATGCTCCCGTATCTGGAGCCGTGCTCACGGCGAAGGGCGCCGCGGCGGGCGTTTCGGTATGGACCGATCTGAAGTTTGCCGAACCTCCCGCACCGCGTGTGGAGAAGGCTATTGCGATGGACCGGAACGGGGACGGGCGTGCCGACAGCCTGTACGTTCACTTTGAGCGCGCAGTCAATGGCAAGAGCCGTCTGGATTCTATCCAGCTGACTTTCGGAGAAACGTTCGTGGCGACATCGAACTTCAAGATTGTGAACGAGACCGACATCGTACTTACTGCCGAAGACCTTGGCGCGGAATGTACCGGGAAGGTTTGCGGTTTTGGTAGTAGGCAGTTTACCGGAGATGCGTCGGGAATCTATTCTGGAAGCCTGAACAACTGGTTTACCTACGAAAATGAGGGCGAGGTCAGCAACTTCTTTATCGAGAACGAGCAGGTTACCGACGGTGTCGGACCCATCGTGCTTTCTGCTTCGAAAAAGTTAAGCAAGGACGGGAGCAGGCTTATAGACATTACCTTCAGCGAGGCGATTTCTGAAGAGTCCCGGCACCTGTTTACTGAAATCTTTGAATACACCTGCATGCGCTCGGGAATAAACGAGAAGCCCGAAAGGCCTCTGCAGCAGGGCGGAACGGGAGCGCACATGACGCTCATCTATACCTCGGGCGGGAACGGGGCTGTGCTGCCGACGGATGGTGACCTGATCAGGTTTGCACCCAAGGGCGGTGCGCAGGACCTTGCCGGGAATGTACCGCACAGGAACAATCCGTGGGTTGCCATTACGGGCGATCAGGAACTCGGTGTAGAGAACCCGGGCGTAGTCTCGCTGGGAGAAGACCCCTATGGCGTTATCGGGAACGACACGGTTACGCAGGTGAAGCTTATTACGGACATAAGCCAGAGCGCCCAGCAGATAGCGGATTCGCTCGGCGTGCAGGGCTCGCTTGTCGATTTCGATATCGCGAAGATTATGGTAGAGCAGACGAAGGATGCCGTCGAGAAGTTCGATGCCTTCGTGAAGTCTCGCGTCGGGAGCGAAACTGATTACGACACGACAATTGTCGGCATCAGCGAGCAGGAAGCCTTGACGCAGTTGTTCAACGACATTCGCGTGAACCTGGTGGATACCTCGTACGGTTTTAGCGAGCAGGCCATCAACGGGATTTTGGACGGTTCCATTACCGAGGACAACTACAGGTCCATTGTAGGCGAGGGCGACCTGGAACTCTTCGCGAAAATGGCGGAGGCGAATATCGAGGCGAGCCGCGATACGGTAATCACCATAGGGAACGTCCAGACCGTGACGCAGGCCGACCTCTTCGAAGCCATCCGTAGCGGCAGGCTGGATGCGGAACTTGCAGAAGCAGGCGTTGCGCGTGAACTTATCGATGCCGTAAAGGCGGGCGAGGTAACCGAATTCAATCTCGAAGAGTACCGTAGCGGCGAAAGGACGATTGTATCTGACGATGCCGTGGAACTGCACTACCGCACGTTCTATTACAGTCAGTTCGGCGAGTACGTGGGCGGAACGTCCAATACGATAAGGTGCTCCGACAAGGGCGTGTACGGCGAAGAGGGCTGCCTCAAGAACAAGGGAAATATCTTCCTTGCATGGAACATGCGTTCTAATAGCGGCCGCTTGGTCGGGACTGGCGTCTACATCTCGCGCCTAGAAATAAAAATTGTCGTGAACGGTAAAAATACACTTCACCAAGTTCGCGACAATTTCTGGGGCGTGCGTCGCGGTAAAAACTTTAGCGGCTTAGCATCTTCCCGTTGAGCGTTGCAATCCAGTGCTGGTTCAGTGCCGCACGCGGAATCTGGAATGATTGTGTGCCGGCGGGTATCTGTTTCTGGAAGAGCGTCTTGCCGTTGAGGGCGACTAGCCTGAACAAGCCTCCATCAACACTTTGCACGGTGATCTTGTTGCCTGCGACCGTGTAGGAATTGAGGCGGGTAACGCTCAGGTGGGGCTGGAATCCGATTGGGGGAGGATTGTCATCGTCATCCTCGTCGTAGTAGCCCCAATCGTCGATGATGAGCGCTTCGGTTGCGATGGGGGTAGACGGCTCGCTGAAACTCAGTTGCTGGTCAATCCATGCGAATCTCTGCTTCACGTACTTGCGAAGGTGCTCGATTTCGGCGTCCCACGTAGGTTCGTTGTAGTAGTTCATCTTCATGCCCATGCAGCCCATGTTCCAACCGCCCTGGTTCCAGCCGTTGTTCCCGCCGTTATTGTTTCCGGATTCCATCGGATCGGCGTCGCAGGTGCCGCTAGACTGCCCCAGGTTCGGCCAGCGCTGAAAATTGCGGTCGGCAGCATTCTTGAGGACTGTCTTGAGGGAGTCTATGAAGTGGTCGATGTTCTTGGTGTGCCAAACGCCACTGCGCAGTTCCGCCCAGCGGGCCTTGTACTTCTGCTGGAAACTGTTGTCTTTCCAGATGTTCTGTATCCACTTGGCGACAAACCATTCGTTCATGCCGAACGCGAAGCCGCCATCGTTTGCGCTCTGGGGAATACGCCAGCCTTCCGCCTTTTCGCCGCCCACGCGCTGGTAGGCTCCGAAGGCGAGGTTGAAGTCCCACGGGGCACCGAGCTGCAACTTGCCGCCCTTGCTGTCCTTGTCCTTGAACATGTAGAAACTGCAGATGTAGGCGTCGGTATTGTTGGTGATGTCTTCGTGCATTATGTAGTCGACCGCGGCATCGATATCGAGAATGTCCAGGCATCCGCTGCTGTTGATGTCGCCGTTGTCGCACTTCTGCTCGATGGAGTTGAAGAAGTTCTGGATATACTGCTGCTGCTCCCTGGTGGTGTTTTCCTTTTTCGGAGAACGCATCACGACGGGGGAGCCGTCTTTGCTCTTGAAGCCTTCCTTGTCGAGGCCCTGCGTGGAGTTGTTTTCCACCTTGTCGATGCTGAGCACGTAACCGCCAGTCACGTCGTCGCCGCTGATATCTTCTTCCTTGAGCTTCGCAATATGCACGCGTGCCTTGGCTCGCTTGATTTTTTCGAGCAGCAGGTACACGCCCTTGTACTGCCCGTTCAGGTAGAGTTCAAAGAACTTGAAGCGCGAACTGTAGCGGCCTGTGCGCTGGTAGAACCAGTAGGCGAGCGCGTTTCGGATGAGTGTCTTGTCTACATAAGGACCATGGAACACCCAGTCGGCGTTCTTCGGCATGCCGAGTACCTTGAGGCTCGTATCGTGGCAGGCCGTGTCGGCGACGTTCGTGCAGGCGCGCGCTTTGAGTTCGATGCCGTAACCCTTCTTCGGGAAGTCGGCGGAGGTCTGCCCGCGAATTTTGATGCCGATATTCATCAGCTCGCCTTTTGCACTGTCGGCAACGTTGTTCGTGCCCTTGTCCAAAATGCGCATGGTGCCGGGAATCTTGTCGGCTCCCTTCTCGAGCGCCTTGCCGTTTTGCGTGTTCACGATGATGAGCGGCAGGTCGTATGTCTGCGCGAACGCAAATGTCGCTAGATAGAATACTAGCGAGAAAATAATCTTTTTGGGCTGGAAAAACATATTTACTCCTATAACCAAAGCCGTAGTAAAAATAAGTGAAAAAGACACAAAAATGATGCTATTTGTACTATAAGTGTTGTTGGCCTTTACATCTTGTTTTTTGCGAAAAATGGCCAAAAAAGCCTGTTTTGGAGGGCTGATGGCAGATAGGCTCTTGGGAAGTTGTATTTTTTTTTCTAGGGCAGGTACTTTGTGTTCCGTTTTTTTTGCGCAAAAACTTCTATTTACAAAAAAGACAGCCTTTAGGCTGCCTTTTCGATTTTGTCGGGGACGCTCTTAACGGTTCATCATCTTGCCGTTCAGGGTGGCTATCCAGTGCTTGTTCTGGGCTTTCCTGGGCACCTTCAGGGTCGTGACGCCCTTCTTGATTTTGGTCTTGAAGAGCGTGACTCCGTTCAGGTCGACTAGCGCGAAGGTTCCGCCCAAGTCGGTCTGGATTTCAAGTCGGTCTCCCTTCACGGTAAAGTAGTTCGTTGGGGAAAGCCTGCTGAAATCATCGAGGCCCGCTATAGGAGGCCACTGTACCGGGGGCTGATCCGGATTCTGTGTCTGTATCGTGTCCTTGCCCTTGTTCTTCTCGGCTTCTTCCTTTTCCCAGTCGGGAATATGGATTATGGGCTCGGTCACGATGGGTTGTGCCGGTTCCGTAAAGCCGAGTTTTTGGTCCATCCAGGACAACCTACTTTTAATTTTCTTGCGCAGGTATTCGTATTCACCGTCCCAGGTGTTGGCATTGTTGCCGCCCATGCCCATGCCGCCGCTGCTGCTGTTGGTGCAGAATTTCATCGGCTCCGGATCTGCATCGCCTTGGCCGCTGGATTTACCCAGGTTGGGCCAGCGCTTGAAGTTCCTGTCCGCTGCCTTTGCGAGGTATGTCTTCATGGAGTCAAGGTAGGTATCTATCGTTTTGGTGTGCCATACACCGCTGCGGAGTTCTGCCCAGCGCTTTTTCAGTTCGCTTTGGTAATTGGCGTCTTTCCACATTCCAGAAAGCCAAATCGGGGCCTTCATGTTCATGGTAGCATCGCCGCCACCGCCCCAGCCGCCCCAGCCGCCGCCCCACATGCCGCCGCCGCTTTTGCCTTCGATTTGCCAGCTATTGCCATTGCCGCCCATCATGCTGCTATTGCCCATGGCCAGGTTGAAGTCCCAAGGAGGTCCAAGGGTTACCTTGCCTTCCTTGAATTCCTTTCCGTCCTTGCCGCCCTTGTCCTTGGGCTTGTGCAAGAAGAAACTGCACCAGTAGGAGTCCCCGTTGTCGGTGAGCTCCTGGTGTAAAACATAGTCTACCGCCGAACCGACATCCACGTATTTATCATACCCATTGCCGTTTTTACCGTTCGTGAACAGGCCTTCTAGGTCATCGAGGTACTTCTTGAGATATTGTTCCTGCTGGGGCTGGATGTTCGCCTTCTTGGGGTAGTGCAGAATGACGTTCAAACCGTCAGCTGTCCTGAATCCTTCGGCTTCGATGCCGCCAGTCTTTTTGTCGCCAGCTCCGCCCGTGTTGGTGCCCGTCTTGTCGTATGCCCAGATGTAGCCACCGGTAAGGCTGTCGCCGGCGATATCGGTTTCCTTGAGCTTGCTTACGTCCACGCGGTACTTACCGCGCTTGATTTTTTCGATAAGCACGTACACGCCGCGGTATACGCCGTTGATGTAGAGGTCAAAGTGCTTGGTGCGGGGGCTGTAACGGCCTGCCTGCCTGAAGAGCCAGTGGGCGAGCGCGTTACGCATCATGCTCTTGTCCACGTATGGGCCATGGAAAACCCAGTCTTCGGCTGGCGGGAGCCCGAGCAGGCTCACATCGGTGCCTTCGCCCTTGTCGTCACGGACTTCAACGCCGTAGCCGGGCTTGGGGAACAAGGCGGAAGACTGTCCGCGGACCTTGATGCCGATTTCGTAGTGTGTGCCCTTGGCGCTGTCGGCCACATTGTTTGTGGCTCCGTCTAGCACGCTCATGGTGGCGGGAATCTTTTCGATGTTATCCTTGCTAAGGCATTTGCCCTTGGTGTCAACGAAAATAATGGGTAAATCGTAGGTCTGTGCTAAAGCATTCGCAGAAAAAGCGAACACCAACCCAATCACATACAACAATTTCTTCGTCGAGCGCGACATGTTACCTCCTGTATCCAATACCTTAGATAAATCTATATGTTATGGTAAAAAACGATATGTTAATTGTCGTTTACGCGTTGTTTTCGCTTACAACTCAAAAAAGCAAGAAAAATGCGTTATTTTGCAACCAAAAGAAAATTTGAGGCATCAAAAGGTTGTAATTTGTGAAAGTGAAGGAGGTTCGAAATGAACACGAATGAAACAAAACGTTCCAGAATTTGGTTGGTTGCCGTTTTTGCAGTGCTGTTCTGCCTGCCAAATGCGGCCTTCGCACAAGGTAACTTTACCGCTTCGGAACTGGATACCTTGGTGGCGAATATCGCGCTTTACCCCGACCCGCTTCTGGTGCAGGTGCTTGCCGCATCGACTCACGGAGACGATATTCATCCGGCTGCCGTGTGGGCCGAAGCGCACAAGAACATGACGGGGAAGGATCTTTCTGTGGCGCTTGAACGCGCCAAGCTCCCATACGACCCGAGCGTGCAGGCGTTAATCCCGTTCCCGCAGGTGCTATCGATGATGGATCGCTACCCCGCATGGACGGAACAGCTTGGCGATGCGGTCTTTATGCAGAAAGAAGACGTGATGGCCTCTGTCCAGCGCTTGCGCCGTACGGCTTCGAAATTCGGTCACCTGAGGAGCGATGACCGGGTGAAGGTTACGAATGGGGACAATATAACGATTACTCCGGTGCGTACGGAATACGTCTACGTGCCTGTCTACAATCCGTATTACGTCTACTACCGCTATTATGATGGCTATGCGCACATTACCTATGCGCCGGGCATCTGGATTGGCGGCTGGTTTGGTTTCTGGGGATGGGGTGCCTGCTGGTTTGACTGGAACAGGCGCTATATCTATGTGCGTGATACTCGCTGGTACCCGCCGCGCAGGCATATCCCGCGTCGTCACCACTATGCGCCGCCTCCGCGTCCTCATCACGATCGCCCGGGTCACTATGCGCCGCCTCCGCGCAGGAATTTCCATGACAGTCCGAGACTCGGGAATCCTCCTCCTCCTCCTCCGCCCCGTGCGAAGAATCCTCCTCCGCCCCCGAGGAAGGATGTAGAAAGGAAGGATGCGCGCTTGCCGGATAGAGGCTTTGATGACCGCCGTGAAAGACGTTCTGCTGCCCCGACCGTATGGGAAGAACCGAACTCCCGCAAGGCGACGTATTCCTCGAGCCGCAGCGAACCGCAACCTGCTCCGAGATCGCAGTCGGTTTCCAGATCTCAGTTTGAAGAAGATGGTGCGCAGATTTATTCCGGCCGTTCTAGCAAGAACACCAGTTCCCGCGACGATCGTGATTCTAGGTCCGATAGGGGCTCATCGCACGGAGGGTTTAACAGCAGGGTTATTCAGCGTCGCTAGGATTCCCGAGAGGGTCTTAGTAAGGCCCGCAATATCTTGTGCCGGATAGCGTTTTAGGACTACCCCGTGATTTTCGGGGTAGTTCTTTGTTTCTAGGTAGTAGACTCCATATAGGAGCGGAAGAATGTCGTTCAGGGCCTTTGCGAACGGAACCTTGCTATCCGAATGCAGTTGTTCGAGCGCCTTGTCGATTTCGTGCCTGCACTGGGCGGCGAGCTTGTCGGGGTGCGGCTCGAATCCGGCGAGGGGCTTGATTCCGCAAAGGGGAACGTTCCTGTTGGCGATATGCAGGTATTCAAGCGGTGTGGTGTCGAGCGTCTGCACGATTTCTGCCGGGCTGTAGAAGTGGGCGAACTGCAGGTTTTCGCGTGCCGCCCGCTTTTCGTATGCGCCTAGTTTGGCAATTTCTTCGGGGGAGTTGTCCTTCAGGATAAAG
Organism: Fibrobacter sp. UWR2; assembly: GCF_002210285.1. Lineage (NCBI taxonomy): Bacteria > Pseudomonadati > Fibrobacterota > Fibrobacteria > Fibrobacterales > Fibrobacteraceae > Fibrobacter > Fibrobacter sp. UWR2. Next base: position 783,925 of record NZ_MWQE01000001.1, read on the forward strand.
TTTACGGTCCAGGGCGAGGCGAGCGCGTCGAAGCCTTCCATGAGGCACTTGCCGGAGAGGAAAGCCGAAACGAGATTGTCTCCGAACGTGTCCCTGAAGATTCCGGGCCACGGGGACTTTTCGATTTCGCTTACGCTAAGCAACTTCTTCATGTTGTCAAAGAACCCGAACCGACGGCCCCTGCTCCCGACGGCGATGAGCAGGCCGAATACGGCTACGATGAAAATCCACCCGCGGATGGACATCGGTTCTTCTTTCGGTAAGTCCTGCTCGTCGATATTTACGGTGCTGCCCGTTTCGTCGGCGATGGCGAAAACTACCCTTGCGGTGAAAGAGAGCAGGCCGTCTCCGTAGCGTTCCCTGCGGAAGTCGGGTAGGAGTGTCTCTTGCTCAAACTTCTTGATGGTTGCGTCGGGGAGGATTCCGCTTGCGGTTCCCTTGGTCACGACAAATTTCCGCCGCTGCTTCTGGGCGACAAAGATCAGGATTTCTCCGCCTTGGCCGATATCCGCCATCCATTTTTCGGCAATATCCGAGGCGTACTGGCGGGCGTCCCTGTCGCCGATGTCGTCTAGCAGGATTGCATCTACGGATATGCCGGTTTCCTTGGCGAATTCTTCGGAAAGGGTGTTGAAAAAGGGAACCTGCTGCGCCGGGACTAGCCGGTTTTCGTCGTAGATATGGCTTTTCTCGGGGCGCAGGGGTATCCCGAACGCGATAGAGGCGATAATGAGCGTTGCAGCTAGTGTTGTTCTTACGTGTAAAAGCACCTATTCGAGGTCCATCAAGATCAGTTTTCGTGTGATGCTTATCTTCTTCGCTTGGGTCTTGTCCTTGAGCGAGTCGCGGATAAGGCTGTAGATTTCCTGCGAATCAGGGAATTTCCCTGCATCGGCGTAGACTGTGGCGTCGATGGTCTTTGACGTCATCACGTTCATGTTTACGCGCAGGAAATTCTTCTTGAGTAGCGAAACGATATCGTCATGGAGGTCTTCGATTTCATCTTCGTCAAAAGCCCCCTTGATATTTATAATTAGTTTGTACTGGGTGCCCTGCTCGCGATCCTTTTCCCAGTATGCCTGGATTTTTTTCTCGAGTCTTGGCATGGCGCGCTTTGCTGCTCTGTGGAGACAATCTGATATGGTGGCCTGGTCGTTTCCGCCACAGTCGTCGTCCATTGTGGATTCGCTGCCGAGGAGCCTTGCTGTAGACGATTCATAGGCGTTCAGGTCAACTGCGATGGTGCCGGACTTCACCGTGCCCGAGAACTTTATATACACATCGGCGCCTAGGGCTAGGCTTGCGAGGTAGGAAAGGTCTTCGTCCGTCTCGGCGATATCGTTCTGCATTTGTACGACATTGTCAAGCTCTGCCGCTCCTTCGAGCGATGTTACGTTGTACTTTTTGCGGGTGAGGTACTCGTTTATGGCTTCCATCATGGCCTTCGCCATGGGATTGTTCTGTACCACCTGCAGTTCCGAAATGCCCTTGCCGTTCTGGGCGGGTGTTACGAGGATGTTCGGAAGCGTACTGTTGTCGATGGGGGGCTGAGCCGGGGCTGTTTCCTGTTCGGGAACGGGTGCCGGGACTGCGGTTTCGGGAACGGCTTCGTCTTGCTGTGTTCCGGCGCATGCAATCAAAAATGCAGATGCAAACGCTAGGCTGGAGTAAAATCTCATGGTTGAAGCCCCTATAAATTATTTTTTTCTGTTTTGTTTGTGCATTTTTGGAATTTGATAGTCCAAAATATAATATCTAGAAAATTTTTTATAAAAAAGTAGTCTTTTTTTGTTTTGCATATATACATTTATTTCGGGATTACCTCATGAATACTTTTTTGGAAATGTGTTTGGAGTAGGACCATGAGTGAAAAGTGGATTTGGCTACCGGACTGGGCGTCCGATCTGTCCCTATGGGAAGACGATCTGACGGATGCGGATGCATCTGCCAAGCATACCTTTGTACCTTACGAAGCCATGGCCGCCCACCTTGATGATGTTTATGCTGTTGATGGCCTCTCGAAGGCAAATACTGTTGTCGGTTGGGGTTTGGGCGCCTTTTTGTTGATGTTGGGGGCGGCGAAACGCCCGAAAGGCCAGAAGTGGATTTTGCTTTCGCCGTTTGCGGATTTTTGTGATGAGAGTGGACCGTGGAATTCCGAGAACCTCCTGTTCAAGGCGCGCGAGATGCATTCTTCGATTGATGTCGGCCTGAACGCCTTCAAGGAGCAGTTCGACGACGAGTTCAGTGACTGGCCAGACGAATGGCTTGCCGCGGCGAAAAAGATGGATGCGACCTTGCTTGCAAACGGACTCAAGTTCCTTGCTGCGAACCGGATTGAGGGTGCAATCGACAACAGCGAGGATATTCAGGTGCTTTTCGGGCGCATGGACCAGGATGTTACGCCTGCCATGACGCTTAGGCTTAAGGAGTTCCTGCCGAAGGCGACCTTTAAGGAACGCCCTAAATCGGGTCATTGGCCCCCGATGATGCTGTTCTAAAATTTACTGCATTTTTGTTCCCGTCGGGCGATGCCTTGGCGGGATTGTTTTATATTTGCCGCGATAGGTCGATTAGGATTTATGCGCGATTAGGAGCTTTTGATGGCAAGTGTGGTTGATGCGAGTGTGTTGGATAGGGAACTCAATCCGGAGCAGGCGGCTGCCGCCAAGAAGATTGATGGCCCGATGTTGATATTGGCTGGTGCCGGTTCGGGAAAGACCCGTGCCATCACCTATAAGATTGCGCACCTCGTATCACAATATCAGGTAGAGCCAAAGAATATCCTTGCTGTAACATTCACGAATAAGGCGGCCCGTGAAATGACCGCGCGTATCCAGAAGTTGCTTGATTGCAACATGCATTTCCCGTGGATGGGTACGTTCCATTCGGTATGCCTGCGCTTGCTCAAAAAGAGCCTTGTTCTGGAATCTGTTACGCGGGCCATGGGCGGTTCTTGGTACGATGCGAACTTTTCGATATACGATGATGATGATCAAAAGCGCTTGCTGAAACAGATTCTCAAGGAAGAACTCGGCGATGACTGCGATGCGGCCGAAATCAAGCGTGTGCACGGAGCGATTTCTCGCTACAAGAATACGGTCCTTTACGAGCACGGGTCTGCGGTTTTGCAGACGCCGGAAGTGGCAATGGGGCGTGCGGAATTTGCCGACGATGAACGCCGTGCCCGTTACTATGCGGAATACCAGAAGCGCCTTCGTGAGTCAAATGCCATGGATTTCGACGATCTCTTGTTCAATACCGTACTCCTGTTGCAGAAGGTCCCGTCCATTACGAACCAACTGAAACAGTTGTTCACGTACGTGGTGGTCGACGAATACCAGGATACGAACGACGTGCAGTACGAACTGCTGAAACTCCTGATTAACGAAGACAAGAACGTGACCGTGGTGGGCGATGACGACCAGAGTATCTACGGTTGGCGCGGTGCTAACATCAAGATTATCCGTAACTTCCACAGGGATTTTGCTCCGGTCACTATTGTGAAACTGGAACGCAACTACCGTTCGACAAGCAATATCGTGAAGGGCGCAGGCTCCGTGATTGCGCATAACGTGCGCCCGCTCGAAATGGAAAAGAAGGTGTTCTCGAAAGAAGAGGCCGGTGACCCGATACGCGTGCGCCACATGGAAGATGACCGTACCGAAGCGCAGCAGATTGCTGAATTTGTCCTTGCAGCGGGCGCCGACAACTATTCGAAGACGGCGATTTTCTACCGCACCAATGCGCAGTCCCGCGTGCTGGAAAAGGCTTTGAACGATTTGAGAATTCCTTCGGTTATTTTTGGCGGAACTCGATTCTGGGACCGTAAGGAAATCAAGGACATCCTTGCCTATTTGCGCCTGCTTGCCAACGAGAAGGACGATGCGGCCCACCTACGCGTTATAAACACTCCTTCGCGTGCCATTGGCAAGACTACGGTAGAAACGGTGCTTGCGCGTGTCCGGAACGGCGAGGGTACCTTCTGGCAGATGCTTGTGGCTGAAGCTAACGGTACGGGGCGAACGGCTCCGAAACTCAAGGGCTTTACCGACCTTGTCCAGAGCTGGAAGGACTTGATTGCGGCAGGCGAGACCCCGCTCCCGATTCTTGCAGAGCGGATTATAGCCGATACGGGGTACAAGGAATTCTTGCGTAAGGAAGATGAACTTACTGCCGATGAGCGCATCGCGAACATCGACGAAATGGTGAACGCGATTCGCGAGTTTGACGAAGAACATCCGGATGCGACACTCGATTCGTTTATTCAAGATATATCGCTCCTGACGGATGCCGACAAGAAGGTGGACGATTCCAAGGGCGCGGTGACGCTCATGACAATCCACATGGCGAAGGGCCTGGAATTTAATACGGTGCATATCGCCGGTTGCGACGAGGGCATTTTCCCGCTGATCCGCGAATCTTCCATGCTTACGCCTTCCGAATCGCGTGAACAGCTGGAAGAGGAACGCCGCTTGTTCTATGTGGGCTGTACTCGTGCCGAGAAGAAACTTTATCTGTACCATACGGAACGCCGGTTCTTCCAGGGGACAATCCGTCCGTTTGCGCCTTCGCGCTTCTTGAAGGAACTGGACCCTTCCGTGGTGGAATTTACCCCGTGTATCGGTGGTGGCGGCCTTGGCGGTTTCCCGTCGGGAAATTCGTTCCCGCGCTATAACAAGGCGCCGGACTTTGTCCGTAAGGCGAATGCATCTGCTGGCCGTAGCTTTTCGGGCGGTTCCTCGTTCGGCTCGTCTTCGGGAGGATTCTCGCACGGAACATATTCCAAACCGTCCATCCCGGCATCTATCCGCAAGAACGACCAGCGGATTGTTTACAGGAACCCGATCAAGGTAGCCCCTCCTGTGAAACCTGCCGTGCCGAGCGGCCCGCGAGTCGTCTACGACGAGTATAGCGAGAACCCTTACCATCCGGGTGCTCGGGTTCGTCACTCCAAGTACGGTATCGGGACCATTGTCAAGTGCTATGGTACCGGGGACAATGCCCGCGTGGACGTGCGGTTTGGCAATGACAATACGGTGAGGACGATTATCCTCAAGTATGCCGCCCTGCAGATTGTGGGATAGTGGTTGTCCCTGCGAAAAAAATTTGTTATTTTATAACCCGCAAATAACGAGGTTTTTATGCTCGAACGTGAAGAAGTATTGAAATTGGCGAAGCTCTCGAGGCTCGAAGTTGCGGAAAGCGACATCGATTCCGTGAAGGGGCATCTCGACAAGATGCTTGACCACATGGAAGCGCTCAAGGCGCTCGACCTGTCCAATGTCGAACCGATGACCGGTGTCGAGAATGGTGCGACTATCCTTCGCGAAGACGTGCCGGTTCAGGGATTCTCGCTGGACCAGGCTTTCGCGAATGCGCCTGCAGTGGAAAACGACCACTTCGCCATCCCGAAGGTCATTGGCGGCTAACTCGCAAAAACAAAAGCCAGAAACGGCCATATTATTTTTATGACTGCAGTACACTGCATAGTACCCGCACGTATGGGGTCTTCCCGGTTTCCTGGGAAGCCCCTTTTTAAGTTATGCGGTAAAGAAATGATTGTCCGGACCCTCGAGAGGGCTCGGCTTGCGGAATGTTTTGACCGCATTGTGTGTGCGACCGACAGCGACCAGATTGCCGAGGTCGTTTCGAGGGCGGGATTCGAGTTTCTGCTCACTGGGCCTGCGAATACGGGATCTGACCGTGTGGCCGAGGCGGCTCGTGCCCTGGACCTTGACCTGGTGGTGAACCTACAGGGCGACGAGCCCTTGGTGGAGCCCGATGTACTTGTCGATGTTGCTCGCAAACTTGCTGCCCACCCGGATTGCTGGGTGAGTGTCGCATGCCCGCTTGCTCCTTCTGATGCCGAACTTGCGACCGTGGTGAAGGTCCGAGTCGAAAACGGCTTTGCCGTGGACTTTACCCGCCACGTGGAGCCAAGCGATGCTCCGCGCTGGTTCCAGCACCAGGGAATTTATGCGTATTCCCGAGTGGCGCGGGATGAATTTTCTGCTTTGCCGCAGAGTGCGGTGGAGAAGGAACGTTCGCTGGAACAGATGCGCATCATGGGGCGGCGCCCGATACGCATGGTCATGAGCCGCTATCCGTCGGTGTCGGTGGATGTCCCTTCCGATGCTGCTGCGGTGGAGGCACTCATCAAATCGTTGCATTAAAAAACAGGCGAGGGGAAATATGAACTCTGCTGAAAGAAAAATTCTTCATGTGGCGCTGGCCCTCTTTGTGGTCGGGCTTGCGGTGAGGTTCCTGCCGTGGGGGCTTCCGTCGGTCGATTTTGTGGATATCGGGGACCGCCCGAGGAAGGCTGAGACGCCCCTTGTGCAGTCCAAAGTGGAATATTCGGCAAAGGGCTCCGCGACATCCCTGGAAACCGATGGTATTGTAACTAAAAATTTACAAACAAGCAAGGAGAAAAAGCCCCGGAAAAAGAAGGCTATCGTCCGCTTTCCCTTGCATATCAACACAGCGACGGCGGACGAACTGTGCGCCCTTAAGGGCGTCGGACCCAAGCTTGCCGAGAAAATTATCGCTTTCCGCGAGGAGCATGGCCCCTTTTCGGGGGGTGCGAGCCTGCAAAAAGTGCCTGGAATAGGTAAGAAAAAACTGGAGGGCATACTGCAAAGCGTAATTTTTGATTAGTTTTATACTATCAAAATCTTCATAAGTCGTTGAGTATATGAGTGATACGAAATTGTACCTAGGTATTGAGGTGGGCGATGTCTCCCTGAAACTCGCCTTGTTGGACGGTGCTGAAAAGCGCGTTCTCAAGACTGCTGTTCTCCAGACGGAAACCAGCCCCATCGATGACATCTACACGTTCGAGACGGTCCTCCAGGGCTGGATGGACGAGTGCCAGCTTGAAGAGATCGAGGCTATCTCCGTGACGGTCCCCGCCTTCAGGTCCATTGTCCGCCAGGTGTTCGTACCGGCAGAGGCTGTCGCCAATATTGACGAGTACGTCCAGTGGTACCTCGGGCTCATTACCAATGGCGATAAGGATTCCTATATCGTTGACTATAAGGTCTTAAGCGGTGATGCCTCTATCGGGCAGACCGTTCTGCTTATCGCGGTCCGGCGTGAATGGGTCGATGCCCTGCGCAAGGGTTTCCGCAGCAAGAGCCTCGTGCCGAAGGGCATGGAAGTCGATGTGCTTTCGCTGATGAACCTCATGGATGTGGCGGAAGGTATCAAGAAGAATGTGGAATGCGTCATCAAGGCCGACTATTTTGGCGTGACGATGCTCTGGCTCAGCAAGGATAGCCTGCATGCGCTCCGTTGCGTGTCGACGCTTTCCTTGGTGAATGCCTCCATGGAAGAGGCTGCATCTATCCTTGCAGACGGTGTCTGCGAACAGATGAAACTTGCAAAGGAACAGAATTCCGTACCCGATGTCAAGCAGGTGCATATCTGCGGTGAAATGGCTATGGAACCGCTGTTTGTGCAGAAGTTGCGTGAAAAACTCGCCGACAGCTGCCAGGTTGTATTGATGGATTCTTTCTCCAATCTCAGGCTCCCGGTCGACGAGGCCGATTCCGCTGCCGTACTTAATTGTGCCGGAGCCATAGGAACCGCGCTTGGCGTGATGGAGGGTGTATGATTCGATTGAATTTGATGGAGGCCGCAGAACGCGTTTCTGTTCTCGATGTCGTTACGCCGGTGCGCGTGACCGACGTCTCTGCGCAGGTCAAGACCTCCAAGAAGAAGACTCTGCTTGTTGCTGTGGCTGTACTGTTCGTATTCGGCGTGTTCAGCTGCTTCATAAGCGTATTCGGTGTACCGCAGCCCCTTCAGGGTATTCTGCCCGGCCCGTACCTGGCTCTCATCGGTGCCGAAGATCCGAGCCGCAGTGCCCTTACCCTGAGCAACGGACAGCAGACCTCTGCCGGTGGTTCGCTCGAGGCGCAGGCCGCAGCTGCCGAAGAAGCGCTCAAGCGTCGTAACGCATTGTCTGTAAACCAGGTGGTGGGCGAGGTCAAGCCGCAGGTGCTGTTCAACAACAAGCGCGACGACTACAACTCGTTCCTCCCGATGGAAAAGATTTCGTTCCAGCGTGCGGCGATCAACCAGTTCTTTACTTTCCTCACGACGGCGACCCCGGACGATGTCGGGTTCTCCGACTGCGTGTTCCAGTCCCCGAATTACTTCTATGTGCGAGGCGTGTCGGTGAAGCCGACTTCCCAGCGTAGTTTCCTGGAACGTGTCAAGTCCGTGAGTTCTGATTTCCGCACGCCGCCTCTGCCCGAGAATGCTCCTGCGACAGACATTACCGCCTTTGGCCTGTTCAACGTGAACAACGTGAATAAGGCCGCCGTTACGACCTTCGTGAACGTGAAGGATGTTGCCGAAGAAATCAAGGCGTTCAAGAGTATCGCTGCTGCGAATAAGGTAACGATTGGTGGATTCGACAAGCCGAGCGTCGAGGAATTCGGCGTGTACAAGCGCTTTACCTACCAGGTATCGACCACGGCGGATTTCCCGGAACTGCAGTCCATGATGGCTGCCCTGGATGCTTCTCCCGTGCGTATCGGTGTCACGAAGGCAGAACTCAAGCTTGTGAAGAGGACCTTGAGCACCGCCATGACCTTGGTGATGTTCGTCGCTCCGTAATATGCCAATCCGCATTACTGGTGGCTTGCTTCGGGGGCGTAATGTCCCTTCTCCTGATACATCTAGGACAAGGCCTACGGGCTCCCGTACGCGCGAGGCCCTCTTCAATATTCTGCAGGGCGTAGAAGGGTTCCGTATGCTCGACCTGTTTGCGGGTACGGGCATCATGGGAATCGAGGCCATAAGCCGTGGTGCGGCAAGCGTAGTCGCTGTCGAGATGGCTCATGGCCAGGCTCGCCTCGTTTTGCAGGCGTACAAGGCGCTTTCGTTAGAAAAACAACTTACTTTGTTAGAAAAGAACGCCTTGAATATTGAAAAGGGATTACTTTGTTCTGAATGCGGTTTTGATTTGATTTATGCGGACCCGCCATTCAAGGACATGGAATACCCGGACTTGCGCAAGTACTGGGAATGGCTGAATCCGGGCGGCGTTGCCGTGTTCGAAGCCCCTAGCCGGAATTTGCCTGCATGGGTGAAAGAAGCCTCCGAAGCAGGCCTGGTGCAGGTTCGCCGCTATGGCGAATCTTCGCTGGTGATTTACAGGGGTTAACTGTAAAATTTCTATATTTACGGCATGCAGAGAATTGCTGTATTTGCAGGGTCCTTTGATCCGTTAACCGTAGGCCACCTGGACATTGTGCGCCGCGCATCTGCGTTATTCGACGAGGTGTGGGTGCTGTTGGCGGTAAACGCCTCCAAGCGTTATATGTTCAGCGATGAGGCTCGCCTGGAAATGGTGCGCAAGTCGGTGGCTCAGTTTTCGAACGTGAAGGCGGATCGCTTTGACGGCCTTACGGTCGATTTTGCGAAGCGTGTCGGCGCGAAGTACCTAGTGCGCGGAATCCGTAACGCTGCCGATGTGGACTACGAGCAGACGGTCGCCTGGAACAACAAGATGCTTTGCCCGGAATGCGAGACGGTTTTCCTGTCTAGTGCACTGGAACACCTGATGGTATCTAGCACTGTAGTGCGCGAACTTTTGAAGGCGGGCGTGACCGCTACTGGGGAAGGTAGAGAGTTACTTGCGAAGTATGTCCCCGAACAAATCTTGCCGATATTATTGAAGGAAAATTCATGAGACCTTTTCAGTTCTTGCCTAGAGTGCTCCGCGTGCTGCTGATTATCAATGCGGTGATTTTTGGAGTCGCCTTTGTTGGTGGCACCTTGCTTGGCCTGCACTTGAACCTGCCGGGCCTTGGAGACGGAAACGTACGCGACTACATCGCCTACTTGGGCGCCTTCTGGCCGTTTGCGCCGGAACAGGCGTGGAGGTTTGTAACCTACATGTTCGTGCATGTGGACTTTTGGCACTTTGTATTCAATATGCTGATGCTCTGGATGTTCGGTAGCGAGGTTGCCGACATGATGGGAAGCCGCCATTTTACGGCAATGTACATGTTCTGCGGGATTTTTGCGGCGGTGTTCAGCCTGGTGATGTACCTGATGGGGCTTACTAGCGCCCCGATTATAGGAGCCTCAGGCGCATTGATGGGCATATTTGTTGCCTATTACAAGTTCTTCCCGAACCGCATGCTGCTGATGTTCTTCTTTTTCCCGATGCGGATAAAGTATGCGATGTGGTTCATGGTGGCGATTGACGTGCTGATGGCCCATTCCAGCGATGGAATTGCGCATTTTGCCCACTTGGGCGGAGTCGTGGGCGGCTTTATCTATATGTGGATTTATGAACGTGGCTTTGGCCGTACCCTCGGGGGCATTGCTGACAAGGTAGAAAGTAGCATGCGCCGTGCACGTCGCCCGAAGTTCCGCGTGCATGAAGGCGGGGCACGGAGCGAAGGCGATGCCGGGGTAGAAAAGCAGCGTGAAGATGAACCGCTGGAAGGCGAAGTGTTCTATGTGGACGAACAGAAACGCATGGATGAAATCTTGAAGAAGGTGAATCGCGAAGGGATAAATTCCCTTACCGATTCGGAACGTCAGTTTCTGCTGCGTGCAGGCGAAAGGCTTCGCCGCCGTAGGGGAGGAATGTAATGAAGAAAGTTTTAGGTATGGGCGCTGCCCTCGTAGATATTCTCGCGAATGTGGATGACGCATGGATTGAATCGCAGGGCGTGCAGAAGGGCGGCATGAACATGGTGGACTGGCCGCAGATGGAAAAGTTCCTTGCGGCGCTCAAGAACCCGCTGCGCGTGCCGGGTGGCTCTACCTGCAATACGATGGTCGGTCTTTCCCGTTTGGGAGGCAAGGCTGCCTTCATTTCTAAAATCGGTGATGATGAACTAGGCCGCATTTTCCGTGCGCACCTTGAAAAGAATGGCGTGGAATCCAAACTCGGAGTGAGCGATGCCGCGACGGGTTGCGTGTTCTCTGCAGTGACGCCTGATGCCCAGCGCTCCATGTGGACGTACCTCGGGGCATCCGACTTCCTTGCTAGCGATGACTTTGTGCCTGCGCTCTATGACGGCGTGGGCTTGCTCTATGCCGAAGGCTACCGTGCTTTCAATGCGGACTGTTTCAAGAAGTCGTTCACGCTTGCCCGCAGTTTGGGTGTGGAAACCGCGCTCGACTTCAGCAGTTTCGGTGTGGTGGAAGCCTGCCGCAAGTTGTTCGACGAACTCTTTGCCGAAGGTATGATAGACATCATTATCGCAAACGAAGATGAAGCATTCGCCTACGCGGGCGTGAAGGAAGAAGCCGCACTCGACGTACTCGCCAAGAAGGCTAAGGTCGCCGTGGTGAAGATTGGCAAGCGTGGCGCCCTCATCGCCAAGGACGGCAAGGTTGTGCATGTACAGGCGGGCCCTGCGAAGGCCATCGACACGACGGGTGCCGGCGACCTGTGGGCGTCGGGATTCCTGTACGGCTATATGAACGGCTGGGACATGGAACGCAGCGGCAACCTCGGAAGCGTCGTGAGTAACGAAGTGGTGCAGGTAATGGGCGCCCAGATCCCCGAAGACGGCTGGAAGCGCATTCTCGCGGCCCGCGGGTAGTTTGCCCGCTAACGCTTCGGGCGAAAACGATGTATATTTAGAGAAAAAGGGAGGTCCTATGAAATTATCCTCTATGTGGAAGAAGCTGATTGTGCTCTCGGCCTTCGCTATGGCTTCTAATGCCCTTGCCCAGGATACGTCCTCGGTCTTTATCCGCAACATTTGCGATTCGCTGAGTTCCGTGGTTGAATTCGTGCCGGCTTACATCGAGGAAACTAACTGGTACGGCAATCCACAGACATGGACGAAGGATTCCTCGAATTTCACGCGTCATGAGTCGTACAGGACAGTGAAAGCTTCTTCTAATAATTTTAAAGACTCCATTCCACTTTCTATTCAGGCGAATTGTCTTGAGTCGCAGCTTACGACGTATAGATTTGCTACGTGGAACAATAGTAAGGAATGGGTAGAATTGGAGAATGATGACTTTGCGACAGTCGTCTACGATATCCATAACTTGAAGATGGAAGGGCATGATTCCTCGAATACCAATAATATCTTGGCCTATATTCCGGGAGCGATTCCCGATAAACTCTCCTTCCCGGCAAGTCACTTGCTGTTTTCGAAACCCTATGAGTTTGCATTTGAGTGGTGGTTTGCCAGCATCTCCTTTACGCATTTGTATAGGAATGCCACTGATGATTCGCTTACACTCCGGATGCGTACAAAATATGGAACTTCCGTTGGCAATGATTCCTTGAAAACTGTAAACAATGCTATTGGTGCTCTGAATGTTCCCGATACGGTGAAGTCTGCCCGTATTCAGGTGCTCAAGGTCGTGCTTATCGATTCCCGCAAGCCGCTCCAGCCCGAATCTTCTTCGAGCGTTGTGGTCAGTTCTTCGTCCGAGAGTTCCTCGTCGAGCGGTGTGCCTGCATCTTCTTCGAGTGAAAAGTCCTCGTCTAGCGTGACTCCGGAATCCTCTTCGAGCGTGAAGAGCAGTTCTTCTAGTAAGATAGAAAGCAGCAGTTCCGAACCGGAGTCGTCTTCTGCGGAAAGTTCTTCCTCTGCAAAGAGTTCTTCGTCGCAACCGAAGAGCAGCTCTTCTGTGAAGTCGTCTTCGAGCAAGGTCCCGGAATCCTCTTCGAGTGATAAGGTGAGTTCCTCCTCCGAAAAGAAGAGCAGCTCCTCTTCTAAGCCGGCATCGAGTTCCAGCGAAGGTAAGAGTTCTTCTTCCAAGAACAACAAGAGCAGTTCTTCGGAAAAGAGCGACCGAATCGTTGCCCTTGAAAGCCAGGATGTCTCCAGGTACGTAGTGCAGGTCCGCCGTCTTGATGGTACGGTCGTCAAGAATGCCCAGAGGGTTGGCCCTGGTGTATACTACGTGAAGTATTCCGACGGCATCTGGCAGAAGAAAGCTGTACTCCAGAAGTAGCGTTTTTGCTATATTGAAAGCATGAAGAATTTGCTTGCCCTTGTGCTTTGTCTTGCCGCGATCCTGTTCGCGGCAGAACCTGTTACGGCGCCTCAAACGCCTGCAAAAACTGAGGTAGAGGCGTCTGTTGAACAGGTTCCTGTGGATGTGATGCAAGAAGAACTTGCAATGCGCGATAGCGTGATGCAGGTCCGCGATAGCCTTTGTACAGTCGAAAAGGATTCGCTCCGCAAGGCGATTGTTGTCGAAGAAGCCAAGTGCGCGAATTGGGAACAGAGCTACCAGACGATGAAGCAGAACAACGAGGTTTGTGCCCAGGCATTGGGTGTTGCTCTCGACGTGAACGAAAAGGGCAAGGAAAAGGTTGACGATGAAAAGAGGAAAGCCGCGACCATGACTGGAACGTCATTCCTTGGCGGTCTTGGGGTAGGACTGTTGGTGATGTGGTTAATCATGAGGTAATTTATAGGGATTAGTTATGACGAAGTTCCCCGTAGTTGTTTATAGCCTGCTTTTGTCTGCGGGCTTTTGTTTTGCGAAGCTGAATGCCCAGTCGGCTGGCCCGTTCCAGCTGGGCAAGGTCTTGACACCGCTTTCGACACTGTCGATGAAGACTGCAGAAATTTCGGAATTTATGCCTGGCAAGAACAAATTGTTTGTTGTTGGCGATGCGAAGGTTGTCGAGGTGGTGGACCTTTCCAATCCGGGAATGCCGAAAAAGATTGCTGAAAAGGAAATACCCGGTAATGCGTCCAGCGTCACGGTCCATGGTGACTTGGTGGCGGTTTCGATGCTTGAAGACGAGGAATGGAAAGATGGCCAGGTGCAGGTCATGCGCTATACGGACAGCCTGGAAGTCGTAGGGCTTTACAGGGTGTGCAGCCAGCCCGACATGATCAAGTTTACGCCTGATGGCAAGAACCTGCTGGTGGCCTGCGAAGGTTCGCCGAGTGCGGATTTTTCGGAAGATCCGGAAGGCGGAATTGCCGTACTGACGGTTGCCAAGGCGGATGACGCGGAACTCTGGAAAGGAGCGGAATTGACGGTGGTTCGTTTCGATAAGCTCGATACGAATTCACTCAAGAAGGCCGGTGTGCGCGCTCCCGGTGTGCAGGGCTTCGTGAAGTCGCTGGAACCCGAGTACATTACGGTGTCGGAGGATTCCCGATGGGCTTGGGTCTCGCTGCAAGAGAACAACGCCATCGCAAAGCTGGACGTGAAGGCGAAGAAGATAACGAAGGTGTTCCCGCTGGGTTACGTTGACTATTCTGGCGGTGCGACAATCGATGCGGTCAGCAATGGCCTGATTGAAATGAAGAAGTACCCGCTTCGCGGGCTCCGCCAGCCCGATGGCATTGCATCTTTTGCGATTGGCGACAAGTACTACGTGCTTACGGCCAACGAAGGCGCTCCGGTCAACGATTATAAGGCCTGGACCGACGTGACGAGCCCGATGATGCTTGCCGAACAAGGGAGGCTATATCGCCCGGTGTTTACGGATTCGCTCCTGAACGAACTGAAGGACTTGACGGTGAGCGGGCTGGAGCGCAACTGCGACGGTGAACGCACCAAGAGCCCTGCGTGCAAGCACATGTATATCTTCGGTACGCGTTCCATGAGTATTTTCGATGGTGAGACAGGAAGGCTGGTCTGGGATACCTATGATATGTTCGAGCGCATCCTGGCGAAAATTGCTCCGGAATATTTCAACTGGAATGCCAAGAAGGGCAAGGTCAAGATGGACAAGCGTAGCGGTGACAAGGGTTGCGAACCGGAAAACGTGACGGTGGGCGAGGTCGGTTACAAGCGCTATGCCTTTGTCGGCCTGGAACGCACTAGCGGGATTATGGTCGTCGATGTGACGGAAGCCGAAACGCCCAGATATCTCAAGGCTCCAAAGCCAGAAGAATACAAGGGCCCCAAGGTGGTCGACTACTACTTGGACCCGCTGGACCGCGGTCCGGAAGGCATTCTCTTTATTCCGGCGGACAAGAGCCCGCTTGCGAACCAGGCTCTGCTTATCGTCGGTTACGAATACAGCAAGACGCTTACGATTTATATGGTGAAATAACCAGACTGTCGCGCTGAACAAGAAGAAAAAACGCCGGGCTTTCGCTCGGCGTTAGAAATTTCTGAATCCCCGCCTTCGCGGGGATGACGATTCGGTGGTTATCCCAGCAGTTCTTCCTTGCTGATAGCCTTGAAGTGCGTGGCTTCGAGGGCCTCGATAGCCTTTTCCGTATCCTGGAAGCGCAAGATCATGATGTTGCTGCCGTTCAGGGTGGAGGGGTAGGCGTACATGTAGTCAATCTGCTGGCTGCCCACTGCGGTGGAGAGCAGTTCGGCGAGGCCACCGATGGCGGCGTTCACGGGGCAGGCGACCACGTCGGTGATGGTGGCGCTGAGGCCCGCCTTGGCGAGCACGTCCACGGCCTTTTCCGGGTCACTGACGATAAGGCGGATAAGCCCGAATTCGCCCGAGTCGGCGAGCGTGAGCGAAAGGAGGTTCACGCCGGCGTCGGCAAGGGACTTGCACACCGCCTGGAGACGGCCAGGGCGGTTGGAAACGAATACGGATACTTGCGGAATCTTCATGTTGTACCTCCTTACATTTTCTTGCGGTTGTCGACAACTCTCTTGGCCTTGCCTTCGCTACGCGGCAGCGAATCGGGTTCGCACAGCGTGACGATGACGGAAATGCCGAGAATCTGTTCGATGGAGTGCTTGAACTTCTTGTTCAGCTGTTCCATGGCGCTCATGGAGTCGCTCACCATGTCGCGGGAAACTTCCACCTTGACCTCGAGCGTGTCCATGTTGTTCTTGGTATCGAGCACGATCTGGTAGTGCGGCAGAGCCTTCTCCGCACGGAGGAGGGCCGTCTCGATCTGGCTCGGGAACACATTCACGCCGCGCATGATAATCATGTCGTCGCTACGGCGGCCAATGCGGCGGATGCGGCGGATGGTACGGCCGCACTTGCACTTGGTCTTCTCGATGGCGGTGATGTCGCGGGTACGGTAGCGGATGATGGGCATGGCCTTCTTGCTGAGCGTAGAAAGCACGAGTTCGCCCTCTTCGCCGTCCGGCAGCGGTTCAAGCGTTTCGGGGTCGACGATTTCGGGGTAGAAGTGGTCTTCGAAGATGTGGATGCCGTCGCGGCACTCGCATTCGCAGCCCACGCCCGGGCCCACGATTTCGGAAAGGCCGTAAATGTCATACGCCTTGATGCCGGTCTTTTCTTCGATGTAATCGCGCATGCCGTCGCTCCACGGTTCTGCACCGAAGATGCCGCGCTTTACCTTAAGGTCACGGATGTCGACGCCCATCTTTTCGGCAACGTCGATAATACGTACAAAGTAACTCGGGGTTCCGCCCACTGCGGTAACGCCGAAGTCCTTCATGAGCATCACCTGGCGTTCGGTATTGCCGCCGCTGATGGGGATGACGGTTGCGCCGAGGGCTTCAAAGCCGCCGTGGATGCCGAGACCGCCAGTGAACAGGCCGTAGCCGTAGAAGTTCTGCACAATGTCGGTGCTCCTGAACCCGCAGGCGAGGAGGCCGCGTTTGACGACCTGGGCCCAAACGTCCATGTCTTCCTTGGTGTAGCCGACCACGATGGGCTTGCCGGTGGTGCCCGAACTTGCGTGCAGGCGCACGACTTCGCTCAGGTCGACGGCGAACAGGCCGTACGGGTAGGTGTCGCGCAGGTCCTTCTTCATGGTGAAGGGGAGCTTGGCGACGTCCTTGAGACTCTTGATGTCTTCGGGCTTGAGGCCCTTCTCGTCCATGCGTTCACGGAAGAGCGGAACTTTCTCGTAGGCGAGCTTTACGGTGGCGCGCATACGCTGCAGCTGCAGGTCACGCAATTTTTCTTCGGGCATAAAGTCGAGCGCCATTTCGGGCAGGACTCTGTTTTCTTCGTCATTCCAGGCGGTTGAACGCATATAATCCTCAATAAAGAGTGGTTAAAATTTAACGAGAAGAATTTAGTCTTTTTACGCGCTAGAAAAAAGAAAAAAATTCTAAAAGTTTTCGTCGTTACCGCATTTTTCTCCTTCGAACCTGCTTTTTTTACAATCGTTGTAAAGTTACGTTGCTATGCGCGTTTTTTCGGCTATCTTGGTTGGGCGGAAGATTCCAATTTTTGTATTTTTGTGCGGTATTTTAAGTTTTTTTGCTTTTATAGGAAGGTTTACTCTGCGTTCTCGAATTGTAATTCTGATTCTCGCCTTTGCCGGTTTGATGCACGCCCAGTTGCTGGATATGTCCCAGATGCCTACGGACTATATGGCCGAAAACACGGTCCGTAAGGTCAAGGTCGAAGGAAACGTGAACATGGACCAACGTTCGGTCCTTAGCCGCATTGGTATTCGTGATGGCCAAACCTATTCTCCGTCCGCTCTTTCTGACAAGGTTCAGGATGCGGTCTCGGCACTCTACAAGTCGGGCCTGTTCGATGATGTGTCTGCCTGGGTCGACTACGTGGACAATAGCACCGAGTTGGACCTCATTTTCAAGGTTAAGGAACTCCCTGCTCTCGATACCGCCATCTTGGATGGATGTGACGAAGTCTCCGAGGACGACCTGCGCCTCAAGTTGCGCATGCTTCCGGGCCAGGTGTACAGCAAGAGCCAGTTGGAACGCGACCGCCAGGCCTTGATTGACCACTACCGCTCTGAGGGATTCCTGCTGGCCGAGGTCGGCTACCGTGAGACGCCCGTGGACGAAAACAAGAACCAGGTGACCTTCATTATTCGCGAGGGCGAGAAGGTCAAGGTGCGTGCGATTGATATCAAGGGTAACGACAACGTGCCCGCGATAGACATTACCGACCATATGCTCACGAAGGTGGACCAGTGGTACGGTGGTGGCGAGTTCAAGCAGAACGTTTTCGATGCCGACCGCGACACCGTGCTCAACGCTATCCGCCATTTCGGCTTCCTGGATGCGGAACTGACCGACTACCGTGCAGAATACCTACCCGATTCCAGTTGCCTGTTCTACCTGGGCCGCATGGTGCCGGTAGGGGAAAGGCTGCAGCCGCTTTACGACCAGTTGAACCGCGCGATGGGCGATCCGGCGACAGCCATGTACAAGATGGCGGGTAAGCCCACGATGCAGGTCTCGCACTTCTTCCGCCAGACGAGGGAGGCTTCCAGTCATGGGTATGTCTCCCGTCCTCTCCCGCAGGTCAAGGAAGAAGAAGACGCCCTCAAGCTCCTGAACGACATTATCCGCTACGAGGATTCCCGCAAGGAATGGCTCAAGATTGTGGATGGCCGCAAGTTCAACAACCCGAAAATCGATTCGCTCAAGAAGATCAAGAAGCCCTCGGAATACGAGGAAAAGTTGCTTGTGCGCTACATGATCGAAGACATGTTCCCGCTCCTGAACAAGTACGACAACATCAAGACGTCGAGCGCCATCTGCATCCATATCGGTATGAACGAGGGCCGCCGTTACTACATGGGTAACGTGCACTTCTCCGGCAACGAGGTGCTGAACGACAAGGTGCTGGGTTACGCGTTCCGCTTGGATAGCGGTTCCGTGTTCGACCAGTACCTGTACGAGGCTTCCCGCAAGGCACTGATTGATGTCTACCGCGAAGATGGCTACCTGTTTGCGCAGTTCGACGAGGAACGCACGTTCGAGAACGACTCCGTGGTGAACCTCACGTACCGTATGCGCGAAGGCTTGCCTGCAAGTATCCATAAGGTCTATATTCACGGCAACACGAAGACCAACGAGAAGGTTATCCGCCGCGAGGTGCGCCTGTATCCGGGCGATACCTACCGCCAGTCTGCCTTGGAACGTAGCTTCCGCGAAATTATGCAGCTCAACTACTTCGACATGGTCATACCCGATATCAAGGTCTATGGCGAGCAGGAAGTGGACCTCGACTTCACTGTGCAGGAGAAGGAAGCCGGTACCGGCCAGTTCAGCCTGGGTGTGTCGTATAGCGAAAGTGATGGTCTCGTGGGTACGGCCAGCGTGTCTATCCCGAACTGCTGTATGGGTGATGGCCAGGCGGCGAGCTTGAGCGTGGAATACGGTGCCGACAAGAAGAGCGCATCTCTCAGCTTCCAGGAACCCTGGCTCATGGACAAGCCGATTACTCTCGGTGCAAGCCTCAGCTACTCCTGGTGGAATATGGAAGACTACAACGACCCGGACATCACCCGTTACGGCGGAAGTGTGTACCTGGGTAAGCGACTCAAGTGGCCCGACGACTACTTCTATGGACAGATCGGTTACAGCTGGCTCATGAACAAGCAGGGCCCGAATATCGACGACAGCTACGTGGTCTACACCGGTATCGAATCTGCTATTAACCTCCGCCTCGTGCGCGACGACAAGAACCTGCCGCAGTTCCCGACCGAAGGCTCGCGCTACGTGCTTGACGTGCAGATTGCCGACGACCTCCTGTTCAGTGACTTTAGCTTTGTCAAGACGGAGCTTACCATCAAGTGGTGGTTCCCGCTGTTCCGCGACCGCCTGGCGATTGCCCTTACCAACGAGTATGGCGTTATCTTCGGTGACCAACTGCAATACCGCACGCTCTACACGATGGGCGGCGTGATGGGTTACGAAGGCAACATGCGCGGCTATAGTTCGGGATCTATCGGCTACCGCCGCCTGGGCCGCAGCTACCAGTACATCGGTGCGGAACTCCAGTTGGGTATCGTTCCGCAGACATTCTACCTGTTGCCGTTCTTCTTCGATGCGGGTAACGTGTTCGGTGAACGCTATGACCCCAAGACGAAGGTTGCAAAGCCGAGCAGGAACCCGCTCAGCGAATGGGATCCCTCGAGCCTCAAGAAGGATGTCGGTTTCGGTTTCCGCGTAGTGGTGCCGATGCTCGGTATTATCGGATTCGACTTTGCATGGCCTCTGGATGTGGGCGAAACCTACACTGGTCTGCAGCGCAGCAAGGTGGGCGACATGGAATTCAACTTTGTCATTGGTCAGGGATTCTAAGGAATCGGGAGGCTCTATGATTCGTAAGTTTCTAATCGCTTTGATGATGGTGTTCGCATGTGCGAGCTTTGCCGAAGATGGCTTGCGTATCGCGCATGTGGATTCCAAGCTCATCTTTGACGGCTACAAGGGCACCAAGAAGGCGCAGGAAGAATACGACCGCCAGGTGGCCAAGTGGGAGCAGCAGGCGAACCTGTTGCAGAAGGAACTTTCTGCAATCAAGGAAAAACTCGATAAGCAGATGCTGATGCTCAGCGACGAGAAAAAGCGCGAACTCGAGGCCGAATACAACAAGAAGGATATGGAACTCAAGTCCTTTATCGATCGCGTGTATGGCCGCAAGGGCGAGCTCATCACGCAGAACGAGAAGGTGAGCGCTCCGATTATCCAGCTTATCCGCAAGGCAGTTAATGAAATTGCCCTGCAGGAAGGCTACGACATGGTCGTGGACCGCGCGACAGGCTCCGTGCTCTTCTGGAAGAAAGAGAACGACCTGACCAACAAGGTTCTTGATTATCTGAACAATCGTTAATGATATGAATGTGTCATCCTGAGCCCTTCGACTGGCTCAGGGTAAACTCCGTCGAAGGAACTAAACATTTATAACCCCCTGGAGCCCTTATGGCCGAACAGAATAAAGCAGAAAAATTTGTTTTCTACATGTACAAGATGACCAAGTCGTACCCGCCTAACAAGGAGGTGCTGAAGGACATTTCCTTGAGCTTCTACTACGGCGCAAAGATTGGCATCATCGGCCAGAACGGTGCCGGTAAGTCGACGCTGCTGCGCATTATGGCGGGCATCGACAAGGAATTCCAGGGCGAAGCCTGGATTGAACCGGGCCGCACCGCAGGCTACCTGCCGCAGGAACCGCAACTTGACCCGAACCTCACCGTCAAGGAAAACGTGATGCAGGCTGTGGCCAAGAAGCAGGCCGTGCTCGACCGCTTCAACGAGATTTCCATGAAGTTCGCCGAACCCATGGAAGACGACGAGATGAACAAGCTCCTCGACGAACAGGCAAAGCTCCAGGACATCATCGACGCGCAGGACTTGTGGAGCCTTGACCGCAATATCGAAATTGCAATGGATGCTCTCCGTTGCCCGCCGGGCGACTGGCCGGTGACGAACCTCTCCGGCGGTGAAAAGCGCCGTGTGGCCCTCTGCCGCCTGCTCCTTGAAGAACCGGATTTGCTCTTGCTCGACGAGCCGACGAACCACCTGGATGCCGAAACGGTAGCCTGGCTCGAACGCCACCTCCGCGAATACAAAGGCTCCGTGATTTTGGTGACGCACGACCGTTACTTCCTCGACAACGTGACGAACTGGATTTTGGAAATTGACCGCGGCCGCGGCATTCCTTGGGAAGGCAATTACGCCCAGTGGCTTGACCAGAAACTCGAACGCCTCCGCGGCGAAGAGAAGGGCGAATCCGACAGGCAGAAGCGTTTGGCCCGCGAACAGGAATGGGTCAAGCAGAGCCCGAAGGCGCGTCAGGCCAAGAGCAAGGCCCGTCTCAAGGCTTACGAGGAATTGCTCGCCGAAGATTCCCGCGAGCAGATCAAGGTGGCGCAGATCCACATTGCGAACGGCAAGCGCTTGGGCGATATCGTTATCCAGGCGGAACACTTGCAGAAGGCCTTTGGCGAAAAGGTGCTGTTCGACGATTTGAACTTCAGCTTGCCGCGCTCCGGCATCGTAGGCATTATTGGCCCGAACGGTGCAGGTAAGACAACGTTGTTCAAGATGATTATGGGCCAGGAAAAGCCCGATGGCGGTACGCTCAAGATTGGCGAAACTGTCGAAATCATCAGCATGGAACAGGGCCGCGATAGCCTCGACGACTCCAAGACCGTGTGGGAAGAAATCACCGGCGGCAACGACGAGATTATGGTGGGTGACCGCAAGATGAACGGCCGCGCCTACTGCGGACTCTTCAACTTCACGGGTGCCGCCCAGCAGAAAAAGCTCACGACGCTTTCGGGCGGTGAACGCAACCGCGTGCTCATGGCGAAGAACCTGCAGAAGCCGGGCAACCTCTTGTTCCTTGACGAACCGACGAACGACTTGGACATCGAAACGTTGCAGGCCCTGGAACAGGCAATCCTCAAGTTCGCAGGCTGTGCCGTGATTATCTCGCATGACCGCTGGTTCCTGGACCGCATCGCCACGCACATCCTCGCTTACGAAGGCGATTCGAAGGTGGTGTGGTTCGAAGGCAACTGGAGCGAGTACGAAGCCGACCGCCGCAAGCGCTTGGGCGAAGATGCCGACAATCCGAAGCCCATCAAGTACAAGACTCTCACGAGACAATAATTTTCAGAGTGTCACCCCGGCCACAGTGCCGGGGTCGCCTTTTTTGTGTATGTGCCGAAACTAGTCCTTGATGCAACGGATGGAAAAGAGAAAGTTCTTGTCGCTTTCTCCTTCTCCCATTCCATTGAAGTCATGGCCTATGGCCACGCTTTGGGCAACATCGCTGTTGATTTCGGAAGAAGTCCAGAACACCGCCCATTGGCCGCGTCCGTCTGATGGGAGAGCGGAGAAACCGTAGGTATCCTCGCCATCCCCCCTAAAACGCCAGCCACTTGTTGACTTGAGTGCCTTGCCTGCCTCCAGCTCGCCCCCAGCCGTCTCAACCAGCTTGTCCCATTCCCATTTTGCCGGCAGATGCCAGCCGGTTGGGCATGCCTTCATGGCTTCGTTCCAGGCATATGTGCGTCCGTACTTGTCACAGTTTCTTTTCTTGTCATCCAGGCAACAGTTACAGATCGCTGTTCCCCCATGGCAGAGTTTCTCTGTTATTTCGTAATTCAGGTTCTCGGCCATCCATACCTGGTTCCCAATCCTTGCTATTCCGTAAACTTTGCCATCGCGAGTGTCCGTCATGGTTTCGCTGAATTTTTTCTTGCCCAGTTCGTTTTTTGCAACAAAAGCGACAGCCGCAATAATAAGGATAATGAGAATTTTTTTCATGGCTTTACTTCCTGGATTTGCTTTTCTCTTAATATATGCTTTTTTAGGGAAAAAATATCGTAACACGAATGTTAGGGCCTATATTAAGTTATCTTTTCCCTGCTACACCCATGATCCACGTTTTTAGACATGAAATTCGCCTGATTTTCCGGGAACCGCGTTTCTGGATTCCGTTCATCATCCCGCCGGTGATTCTCGCGGCGAGCCAGGCGATTGCGGTGTCGCGTTACGGCGGGCAGATTATGCAGGGCATGGAAGGCTACATGATGCTCCTGCTCGGTTGCCTGATGGCGCCGATGGGTGCGCCCCTTGCGGCTGACAGTTTTGCGGGCGAGCGCGAGCGCAACTCGCTTGAACTTTTGCAACTTTCCCCGATTGCGCCGACGAGCCTCTTCTGGGGCAAGCTTCTGGCGATTCTCCCGTTCCCGGTGCTGTTCGCTATTCTGGCGCAGGTTGCCTACTGGTTTGCGCATCCCGAGATTCCATCGACGGCGGCAATCGCCTCGATTCTCGGGGCGGTCTCCGCGGTGCTTCTCACGACGTCGTTCTCGCTGGTACTTTCCCTGCGCATGAAGACGGTGCGTGCGGCGACGCAGTTCTCGCTGTTCTTTATCGTGCCGCTCCTTTTGTTGGTGCAGCTCAGTTACGAGGCTTTCTTGCAGGGCGTTGCCGTTCCGGCGGCGGTCCTGGTGGTATCTGTTGCGGTGTGCGCCTTTACGTCGTTTGTCTGCATGCGCAAGTTTGCGAGCATGTAAGATAGGTCTCTCATGCACTACCTTATCGTTCCCGGTTACGGTAATTCTGGCCCCGATCATTGGCAGACTTATTGGGAAAAGAGCCTGCCCGATGCAAGCCGTGTCCAGCAGCGTAGCTGGGAGGGCCCCAAGAAGGCGGAGTGGGTCGATACGCTCGACAAGGCGGTGTCTTCGCTCAAGTCCGATACGATTATTGTCTCGCATAGCCTGGGGGTTGCGACGACGGTCATTTGGCTGCAGAAGGTGGCGGCCGAAAAACGCCTGCCCGGCTGTGTCAAGGGCGTGTTTCTTGTTGCGCCTGCGGATGTCGAAACGATTGACATTGTCGAGGACTTTGCGCCGATGCCTCTGGAGAAGCTGCCGGTGCCTTCGTGTGTTGTCGCAAGCGAGAACGACGAGTACGTGACTATCGAACGTGCGCGTATGTTTGCGGAGGCGTGGGGCTCGATGTTCTTTGACGTGGGTCGCAAGGGGCATATCAATGCGCTTACGAACCTCGGCGAATGGGAAGAAGGCCGAGCCCTCCTGAAGGAATTTGAAAAAATTCTGTAGGGACTGGTTTTCCTGAAAATTTTTTTGTAGATTGTTTCCAACCCGTTTCGGGTTGTGTCGGCTGTCGAGTGACGCCCTTTATTTATATATCTTAAAAATCTGGGAGGCCTTGTGCCTCGTAAAAACATGGAGGAAAGCCGTGGCTGCTTTATGCCCGCGGTAGCTTGCCTCGTTATTGTTTTACTTCTTTGCCTGGGGCGCGCGTGGTGCGCTGAGCGCGACGTGCCCGACAAGGTTTCGCTTGATTTCGTGGATGCGAATATCCAGGAGGTGGCGCGTTCGGTTTCGCTGGCGTACGGTGTGCCTGTCCTTGTTGATGGCGGAATCGAGAATAAGGTTACGTTCCATCTCGATGGCGTGGGACTCCTGGAGGGGCTCACGTCGCTGTGCTCTACCCTCGGGCTGGAGGTTTTTCGCGATGGCTCGGTGTTGCGCATTCGCAAGCGGGTGGATCATGGCGAAAATTACTTCCGGATTGCGGATTCGCTAGTCACGCTGGCGGTGGAACGGCGTGACGTGCGGGACTTTATCCGGGATTTTTCTGCGAATACGGGCTTGAATGTGCTTGCCGCGCCCGATGTTTCAGGAGAAATTTCCGGGAGGCTTTCGGCGGTACCCGCAGTAACGGCGCTCCGGACAATCCTTGAAATACATGGCTTCCGCGTGCGGCGTGATGCGGATTGTTACCGTGTGGAGCGCTCTCGCAATACGCCTGTGGGTGGCGCGGGTGCGAGCGGCTCTGTGCCCGATATCGCCGTAGACGATTCCCTCTATTCTGTGGAACTGGATGGCACGTCGCTGGACGTTTTCCTCAAGGAATTTGCGCGGGTGGCCAACCTCAATCTGGTCTTGTACGGCGATGTGCATGAAACTTCGCAGATGCGTTTTGAACGCGCCCCGCTGGCGAATCTCCTGCAGTCGCTCTTTCGCGGGAGCCGCTACACCTATGCGTTGAACTCGAATACTTTGTTTGTAACAGAGCGCGGGGCGAAAAACGTGCTCTCGCGAACGGAACTTTACCCGCTGAAGGCAACGACGCCGGAGTCACTCGTGCCGCAACTTTCCAAACTGTTGCCGGGTTCGGGGCTTGTCGTGTCGGAAGTGAAGGAACAGAATGCGCTGATGCTGCGCGGCTCGCCCACAGAAATTGCGGAGGCAATCGCCATCCTTGAAAACCTGGACAAGCCCGCCATGCAGGTGACCATCTCGTGCGTAATCGTGGAACTCAAGCGCGGGCGCAACTTTGAAATCGGGCTCCACAGCGGCTCTACGCGCAAGACGGGCGAGAACGACCTGGGCGTGCGCGGGTTCTGGGATTTTATGGGGAAGGACGTTTCCGCCTCGGGCGCGTTCGGGAAAATCGGGATTCTCCCGGCGCGTTTCGAGATGGAACTATCTGCGATGGAAGAGAACAACAGGGCCGAAATCCTTGCGCGCCCGCGGCTCACGACGCTCAACGGGAACAAGGCGGAACTCAACGTGACGAATACGGTGTATTACCTGGTGAGTCAGGTTTCTGCCGATGGCTACCCGATTACGGATTACCGCAGTTTCAATGACGGCATCTCGCTCGAAATCACGCCGACCGTGACGCAGGGCGGGAGCATCACGCTGAACATTTCGCCCGAAATCAAGACGGCGGGGCGCTCGAGCGGGGATGGCCCGCGGGACATCAGCACGCGAAACCTGAAGACGACTGTCACGCTGAAAAACGGCGAGACGCTTTGCCTGGGCGGCCTCGTACGGAAGGGCAAGTCGGAGGTGCGCACGGCGGTGCCGTTCCTCGGGAGCATCCCGTTTATCGGCAAGCTGTTCAGTTACGTGAGCGAGGTTGACGACGAGAGCGAACTGGCCATCTTCATCACGCCCGAGGTGAATTTCTGATGTGGACGCGTGTGGCTGCTGTCGATGCGCACCTCTGGACGTGGGAGGTCGTGACGGGCTTTGACGGGGTTCTCGATTCAAAGACCTCGCACGCGCGTTTCGCCGAGGATTTTCCGACTGTCGCGGAAGCTTGCCGGAACGGAGAATGCGCGGCATGGCCGATATTCCGCGAAATGGTGAGTTTCAACAGCACGGATGGGCGAAAACACCGGTATCTCGTGATGCGCCCCGACGTGGCCCTGGGTGCCTACCGGAAAAATTTTGACCGCGTTCTCCCGCGAGTTGCCGAATTTTACGGATGTGCAGATAAACTAATGCGTGAAGGGGAGTGTGCCGGTGGCGAAAGTGCTTGTTGCGGGAGTAGCCTGCGCGAAAGTTGCGGGAACTGCCGCTTCGCATTCCTAGATAAAGGCGCTCTTTACATTCTCGTCTTTTTCGAAGGACGGCTTTGCCACTGGACTTGCGAACCTGGGTGCGATGCGGCCGCGGCAGGGGAGAGGCTCGAACGCTTCGACGAATTCCTGAGGCGCGACGACCTGTTCTCGAGAGCGGAAACCTGGTGCAAGCGGCTGGTCTGCGTCGACGGCGCCGGAGAGCGGGATCATCGTGAATGGCGACGACGCGCACGCAAAGATCCGTTCTGGAAGGCGGTGGACCTTGACGAATGCGCTGGCCTGAAACCCCGTGCGAAAAGGAAAATCGTCTTGGCAACTCTGATCGGGATGGCTTTCGCGTTTGCGGGCGGCGTAACCTTCTTTGACAATGGGATTGCATATACGAGGCCGGTTCCGGATTTGTCGCCGGTACCGGAGTATGTCTTGGGTGTTGGCGGCGAAGACCCGTACGAAACGGAAGTAGTCGAAAAGTTTGATGAAGAAAAACCGCGTGCAAAAAATGTACGCGCAAATGTCACGGTTCCAGAATGTTCTATGCCTGTTATAAAGTTGTATGGGGTGGTCGAAGGGCGTCTGGTGCAGGCGAGCATTGACGGGGGAGAACGCGCTTGGCTTCGTATGGGCGATTCTGCCGGCAATTACAAGGTGGCAGACATCGGTAAGGACAATGCGGTATTGGTGTGCGGAGAGAATCGCGTGGAGGTATACAATGGGCGATAAGCGGGGTTTTGCCCTTACCTTCATTCTTGTGATTATCCTTGCGCTGACAATCCTCTATGCGGGACTGTTGCGCATTTCCGGAGGGCTTTCACGCCAGACGGCGCGCTATGTTGCAGACGTGCAGGCGGTTTACGATGCTGAATCGGCTATCATTGCGAATCTATCAGGATTCCCTGACGGATTCTTTGTGGGGCTCCCGCATGTGAGTGCCGAACTCGATGGCCCGTGGGGCCTTATGTGTGCCCCGATGGCGCACAAAACGCCTACGGCCTCCGTACGGGATGGCTTACTTTGTGCAGAATACGGCACGCGGTATACGCGCAGACGCTTTGAGGAATGGTTTACGGCGCTTTCTGCATACCGCAGCGACTTGCGGGAACGCATCGGCGGCTCGCCCGGATTCCGCGAGGTTTCGGGCAACAGGCGCTTCTTTCGGCTTGATTCTTCCGTCGCGTTGCATGTAAGCGATGGCGACCTTACGCTTGATTTTGATACGCATGTCCCTTCTGCGGCCTTCATTGTCGATGGCTCTGTGAACGTGAAGGGGCGCGCCCGATTTGATACCTTGCGCATCTTTGCGGATGGCGACATCCGCCTCGGCGGGGAAGTTTCCGCTACCCGCCTGGAGGTGTATTCCGGCGGGTCCATCGAGGCCAATTCCCGCGTGCAGTTTTCGGGAATGCTCTATGCCCGCAAAGACGTGACAATCGGCGACCGTGTGCGCGCCGTGTTCCCGAGTGTGGCGGTTGCCGTCGGTTCCGGGGACTGCAGCGTGACGCTTGCAGGGCACGCCGCGTTCGCGGGCGTGCTCGCGGCACCGGGCGGTAACGTGGTGGTGGATACTCCCGACAGCCTCGCCGGAGCCGCGTTCCCCGGAACCGTGCGCGACTCGTCCCAAGCGCTCCTGCCTGCGTTCTTCGACGGGGAGAACGTCGTCTTCCGGAGGGCCGCAAAGTGATATCCTGTGATAGACATCCCGTGGCAAACGACACATTTATGTCCCAAAATAAAGACATTGCCCTCGATAAACGGAATGGTTTTACCCTCCTAGAAGTCCTCGTCGCGCTCGCCGTCCTTGCTGCCGGCGCGGTGGCGCTCGGGCACTACGCCGGCGCCTTCAACCGCGTCTCTTCCGCCGAAATAGCCCGTGCCGACTCCGCCGTTGCCGCTGTAGCTTACCTCGATTCCATCGCCGTATCGCTCTCGCCCTGCACCGACACAGTCCTAATGCGTGCAGAAACCTTCCTGCTCCCAGGGCCTCGCGCCCTCCAGTGGGTCGAGGTCCATTCAGGTAACTTCACGTTGAGGAGGCTT
This sequence comes from Fibrobacter sp. UWR2, assembly GCF_002210285.1. Lineage (NCBI taxonomy): Bacteria > Pseudomonadati > Fibrobacterota > Fibrobacteria > Fibrobacterales > Fibrobacteraceae > Fibrobacter > Fibrobacter sp. UWR2. The sequence continues at coordinate 812,456 of NZ_MWQE01000001.1, forward strand.
GTGCGATGCGCAAGGGCTTCACGCTGATGGAACTCATGGTGGCGCTCGCCACCGCCGGCATACTCGTGTCCGTCGCCCTCGGCATGTACGGCTCGTTTTACCGCGGGTACGTCGCCAGCCGCGATGCCTACGCTGCGGCCACTTCCGAACGCCTGCTCCAGATGCAAAAAAGCATCCGCGAAATTCGCGGATGCCCAAATGCTAATCGTCTGTAGGTTTATGCTGCCTGCAGGGCTTCCTTTTCGGCCTTGCGGGCTTCCTTGCGGACCCTGTGCATCTCGATGAGGTTGCTTATGTAGTGCATAAAGCTGAGTACGCCCACAGAGAGGAATCCGACTGCGTAGAGGGCGAGGAACGGTCCGATAATGAACTTCTGGGCGCCGATGTATTCGAGAAGACCGAAGATGCAGTAGACTCCGACACCCAGTTCGATGACGGCCTGCCACGGGAACTTCTGTGCGTAGTGGCTCTTGGCCTTCTTCTTGGATCCGCCGCTCTTCGGGGTGCGGACGAAGCTGCCCTTGGAGCCGATTACTGCGGAGAACACTGCGCGGGAGTTGCTGACTGCGATGCCTACGCCAAGCGCCATGAGGATGGGGAGGCTAAGCAGGCGGATCTTCCAGCCGGTGTAGCCGGAGCAGCGCTGTGCCACGAAGTAAAGAACGGAAGGAGCGATAGCGGCAAGGAAGATAAAGCTGAAACCGACGGTGTAGCCCCAGTTCGGGATGTGCGCGACCGGGTCGAAGAATGCGAGCAGAGGCCAGGCGCAGAGTGCGGTAAAGAGCATGCAGGGGTGGATGGAGTAGTGCGTCGTGTGGAGGATGGCGCCAATCTTTACGCGGAGAGGAACCTTGGCCTTGAGCACGCGCGGCAGAATCTTGATGGCCGTCTGGATGGAACCCTTTGCCCAGCGGAACTGCTGTGCCTTGAACGCGTTGATGTCGTTGGGGAGTTCGGCCGGAACGATCACGTCGAACACGAACTTCATCTTCCAACCAGCGAGCTGAGAACGGTAAGAAAGGTCCATGTCTTCGGTCAGCGTGTCGCCTTCCCAGCCGCCACCGCCGTAGATGGCCTGCTTGCGCCACACGCCTGCGGTACCGTTGAAGTTCATGAACAGCTTACCCCAGCTACGGGCGGACTGTTCCACCACGAAGTGACCGTCGATACCGATGGACTGGGCGAGCGTAAGACCGGATTCCGTGCGGTTCAAGTGGCCCCAGCGGCCCTGGACCAGACCAATCTGGTCGTCCATCACCAGGTAGGGGATGGTCTTGAGGAGGAAGTCCTTCTCGGGCACGAAGTCCGCGTCGAAGATGGCGAGGAAATCGCCCTTCGCGACGGCCATGGCTTCCTTGAGGGCGCCGGCCTTGTATTCGGAACGGTTCGTGCGGTGGATAAGCTTGATGTCGTAGCCCTTGGCGGCAAGTTCTTCGACCTTCTTCTTGGCGACTTCGTAGCACTCGTCGGTGGAGTCGTCCAGCACCTGGATCTCGTGCTTGTCCTTCGGGTAGTCGATGGCGCACACGGCCTCGAGAAGGCGTTCGACGCAGTTCGCTTCGTTGAAGATGGGGAGCTGGGTCGTGACCTGAGGGAGCTCGTTGATGGAATGCTCGCGGTAGAACTTGAGGATATTCTTGCGGTCGGTGAGTCTTGTATGGCGACTGTTCTTGAGGAACAGGTATATGCTGTAGTAGCAACTAAAACCGTAAATCACCAATCCCACGCCGGCGATGACATAGACTACGAACATTGCGTAGAGAAGGAAAGTATTCATCGTTTTAAAAACCTTTGCATAATTGAATGCTTGGCGCCAAATATAGAAACCATTAGGCTATTTTGCCATATTTCGTTGCTATTTTTTATGCGAAAAATGTTGATAAAAACGACATTTTTTACAAAAATTGCCAATTTTGTGCTTTTTCCGACAAAGCGTTACTAAATTGTAAATTTGGGCAAAAAAAATGGATAAACGGGAAACTGACAATACGATAACGCTTAGCCGGTGGATGGACGCCCATCGCGGTGAACCTGGGTTCGAAGACGCCCTTCGGAGACTTGTCTCGTATGCTTGCGTGGAGTGCTTCCGCAGGGCTGTCGGGGTGGTTCTTGCACCCGAGGAGGCTCTTGCAAGGATGGTCGCCGCCCGCTTGCCAGGGTGCCCGCTGGGGGAGTGGCTCGAGGATCCGCAGGCAAACTGCGCTGCGATTGCCGCCTTCTGTGACCAGGCGAAGTCCGGACCGCTGCCCGAGGGCCTGTCTGCAGATTTTCCCGATGTGCTGGACCTGCGGGGTGTCGTATGCCCCGGAAATGCCGTGCGCTCCAGGCTCGTGATGGCGGGCTATCCGCTTGGCAAGACTCTGGAAATCCTGCTTGACGAGGGCTCCCCGGTCGAAAACGTCCCCGGAGCGCTGGTCGCGGACGGCTGCCACATCGTCTCCCGTGAAAAAAAACAGAACTATTGGGCTATTTCTGTGGTCAAACCGGATAATAAGAAAGTAAATTAAGGGCATGGAAAATAGGATTCTCATAATCGGCGACGAACTCTTCGGAGAACAGGGCGAGGTGGCCTCGCGCTGTGCCGAGATGCTCCTTTGCAGGGCGCCTAGCCGCCCCATGCAGTTTTCCATCAATGCCCCCATGCTGCTTCCCATACCGCAGCTTATCCAGCGAGCGGCGTCTGACATCATCGGCAAGAAGGCGGGGCGCATCGTTCTCGGGCTCGGGCTCCGTGACCTGCGGAAGGAGGCGGGGGATGGCGCGAAGACTGCCGAGAACTACTCGAACCTTGTGAGCGAGCTTGTGAACAAGACCCAGTCTGGCATCATGGTGGTGACGATTCCTGCTGACTTTTTCCCGGATGCCCGCGACCAGATAGATATTGTGAACGAACGCATCCGCGGGCTACAGTCGCTGTATCCCGACCGGGTGAAAGTGTTCGACTTTGCCGCCCATGCGGAGGTTTTCAAGGAAAAACAGCTAGAAAGGGGCAAATTCGCCCGTAGCCTGTATTCAGACGATGCCAAACCCACCTCTTTGTGCATTACGCTGCAGTCACTGTTTCTTGAAGATTGTATATTGAAAGAGATTAAAGAATAAAGGAGATATCATGAGCTTACTAGATGACAATTTTGCAAGGAAGATTGCCGCCCAGAGTAGGGCATGGACCATGACCCACGACCAGGCTAAGAAAGACCGCGGGCCCAGGCAGCCGGCAGAACCCAAGATGGGAATCTGCGACAAGTGCCACAAGGAGGCGCTTGTGCGAGCCTTCCGTAGCCGCCAGACCGACAGGACAGACGGCGCTGCAAGTTTCGGGACGGTCATCAAGCACTACTGCGAAGATTGTGCTCCCAAGTCTCGCGCCCAGAAGGATGCCGAAGTCCCGCAGCTCACGAGCAAGCAGGTGAAGAACCTGATGAAGAGCGCAAAGAAGGGCCTGCTTTAATAGTTCTTTCTTGATTTTAGTTTATACAGAAAAACACCCGCAAGCCTGCGGGTGTTTTTCTTTCCAAACTTGCGTTTGTAAGGTCTACTACCTGGAGTAGTATTCCACGACGAGCTGTTCTTCGAGCTTGACCGGGATCTGTTCGCGGAGCGGGAGCTTCACGAGCGTACCTTCGATCTTGTTCGTGTCGACAGTCAGGTATTCAGGGGCGGCCGGAGCGTTGGCAGCGGCTTCCTTGATCTGAACGTGTTCCTTGGACTGCTCGCGGATAGCGATCACGTCGCCGGCCTTGATCTGGCGGGCCGGAGAGAAGCTACGGACGCCGTTCACGGTGAAGTGGCCGTGCGTAACGTACTGACGGGCAGCAAAGATTGTACGGGCGAAACCCATGCGGTAGACGAGAGCGTCAAGACGGGTTTCAAGAAGAATCATCAGGTTATCACCGGCAGAACCTTCACGACGGTTAGCTTCCTTGTATGCCTTGGCAAGCTGAGCTTCGGAAATGTTGTAGGTGAAACGGAGACGCTGCTTTTCGACCAACTGCTGCTTGTAAACGGAAGCAGACTTCTTGCGGTTCTGACCATGCTGGCCAGGAGCGAAGTTACGGCGATCGAGCGCCTTCTGAGTCTTCTGAGAAACGGCAATGCCCAGGGAGCGGGCGACCTTGCCTTTCGGTCCACGGAAGGAGGACATATTATACCTCTTTGAGGAAGCTCTTTGGTTCAGCTTGCAAATTGGCAGAGCTTGGCGCGACTTGCAAGATTAGGCCCCAAAAATAGCAATCCTGGGGCGAATTTCAAGGCTTTTGCCGTTTTTAGGGGCAATTTAGCGCACGTTTATGGTCAAAGTGTCCCTCATGAGGGGGTCCGCCATGCTTTGGGCGATGAGCCTGGCGTCCTTGTCGGCGGCATCCTTCTGCGCGATAAGGTAGAAGGATGATATTTCCTGTTCGCCCTTGCAGTTCTCGAGCTGGCTTATGTAGGCGGCGTTGCCGAGCGTGGTCAGGTCTTCGCAGGGGACGAACCACTTGACGTTGTAGCTAGTCTTGTAGGGGACGGTCTGGAAGGCGAAGTCGGAGAGCATTACGGTGTCGCCGGGGTTCACGCGCTTGCTGCTGTAGGTTTCGTCCTTTGCCTCGTTGTAGAACTTGAGGGAGTCAAGCGACCCGGGCCTCTGGATGAACGTCCTGAGGGTGAGGTTCGAGTCGGTAAGGGCCTTGGAGTTGAGTTGCAGGTAGCGCAGGTACACGGGCCCATCCTTCTTGGCCTTGAAACTGTGGGAAAGGCTGCTAATCGTGCCCACGGAGTCGCCCTTGGCGTCGATGAGCCAGTACGATGCCCTCGGGGTGTCCTTGCATTCCAGATACTTGCAGTAACCGTCCATCTCGTGGTACACGACGAGGGAATCTCCCTTCTTCAGGTCGGCGAGCCACACGTAGTGGTCCTGGCGCAGGTAGTACTTGGTGGAGTCGTTTGCGGGGCGCACGATGGTGAGCGTGTCGCCGGGGTACACGATGGAGTCGGGGTTTGCCAGGTATTCGCCCTGGTTCAGCCTGCGGAAGCGGGTTGCCGCCTCGAAGGTCGCGAACGGCCCGTCAAGGAAACTCACGACGTTGCTCGGGTACAGCGACAGTGTCCATTCGGCAGAATCGTTGGTGACAAGCAAAGTGTCGAGCGTGTCGGTAGCGGGGGAATAGACGTTCTTGTCCGTGTCGACGAGTTCGTACTTGTTGATGCTGTAGCCCTGTACGGAGAGGTTTACGCTGAAACCGGTTTCGACCTTGAAGGCGATGTCGATTTTCTTCGGGGCCTCGCCGATGAGGAGGATGCCGCGTACGGTGTCGCGCAGGTCAATGCTGACGTGCGCGGAATCGCCCGTGTAGTTGTAGTAGCCGGTATCAACGTCGGCCTTGATGCGCAGGTGCGCTGAAGAGTCGAAATCTGCTGCGAGGTCGAGGTAGTAGAAGTCGTCGTTGAATGCAATAAAGCTGTTTAGGAGCATGTCGGCGCCGGAACCCGGAACCATGTAGTTGCTATAGACGGAATCCTTCTTCTGGGAATTGTACACGGGCATGAGCGTGCGGAGGTTGCCGCTCTTTTCGCCTCGGATACGGATGGTGTCATTTTCCATGCCGCTAGTGGCTGCAAGTACGGTTATGCGCGTGCCCTTGGGATAGTCCCCGAGAAACAGCGAGACGGTCGTGCTGGTGCTGTCGAGGCACACGATGTCATCGTGGCAGATTTTTTCGATATAGGTAGAATCCTTGGCCTTCTTGCCAGTGGAATCCTTTTTGCCTTTGATGGTGACGGTATCCCAGGTCGCGAGTTCCATGTAGAAATTCATCGTGTCGCCCGCGGTGAGTGTGTCGCGGTAGTCGATATCCAGTCTATCGCTAATCGAAGAACTGGACTTGAACGAGTCCTCGGCATAGCTGCCGTTGTCGTCGGTAACGGACGATGAATTTGTGTGCGAGGTCTCGCTACAGGCGAAGAACACGGGGATTACTGCAAATAGGGCAAGGATTTTCGTATTCATATTCGTACCGGTCAAAATGCGTTAGTTGAGGATAAAGAACTTCTGTTCGGCGTTGAATGCCTCGCCGATGATCTTGAGGGTGTACTTGCCAGTGGGGAACGCCTTCGCCTTGAACTTGAAGTTGGTCTTCTTTTCGCCGGCGAGTTCGCGGGCGGCAACGGTGAGCATGCGCTTGCCGGATTCGTTCACGATTTCAATCTGCACGAACTGCGGGTAGCCCACGGTCAGGTCGAAGTTGCATTCCAGGTTCACGATGTCGATGTTCACCTTAGAGAGCGTGTAGCCGCCGTCCATCGCCTCGCCGCCCACGGAGCGGGAGTTGTCGTAGTACCCGACATAGAGCGAAGGCGCAGAATTCTTGCCTGCGTTTCTTGACTTGATAAATGTCTCGCCGGGTTCAACTGCGGTGAGGATAATCGTGTAGAGTCCGGATGCGTGTTTCCTCTTGAAGAATTCAGTGAGCGTTGGAGTGCGCAGGAAGGCGCCGAGCGGGGCCTTCGGGTTGATGGTGATAATTCCGAGGAAGTCAGCATACTTGGTGTCGATGCCGCCACCGGAGTTCTTGCGGATGTTGAACTGTCCGCCGGGCTGGTCGAGGTTAGCCGGAGCGTTTTCCCAGGTGAGTTCGTCGCTCCTCCAGTCAATGCCCTGCTTGTCCTCGCCGAAGGTAGCGTCTTTCGAGGTCTCCTTCAGGCCGAATATGTTGAGCTGTACGGGCTTCTTGATGGAGTCGGTATCGAAGTCTAGCTTGAGGGCCGCGTCGAACAGCGGACCTGGGAGCGCAGATAGGTCGAACTTGAGGTAAATCTTGCCGGCATCGTTCTTGTCGTTTGCCACGCGCAGGTTCTCGTCGGTGCTGTGCGGTGAGTAGTTGTCGAACTGCGAAATCCAGGCGTCCATGCCGCGACCGCTCGGAATATTGTCTCCGCTATGGTCGAGGGTAGTGTAACGCTTGTCGAACACGTAAACCTTGCCTGTGTCCGTACCTTCGGTGTATCCGTCGTTTGCCTTGAAAAGCAGGTTGTAGCGCCCGCTGGCAGTAAACGTCACGTCGGTCTCGTATTCCAGGGAATCGGAGAAGGATACCTTTCCGGGGCCTGCGCCCTTTTTCCAGACCACGGGAACGCGGCAGAGTCCGTCTCCGCGACCGTCGTCTTCGACGGAGCCGACAAGATGTAGCTTGTTGGGCTGTACCAGAATGTTTTCCCTGGACACGCTAGCCTTAGGAGGTTCGTTCTGACCCTGCTTGGGGGCGTATCCGGTGTAGAGCGCCATCATCACTCCGCCCGACTCGTTGTGGGGAAGGTCCGTGTTTTTGAGGGAGTAAACCTTCGAGCCCTGACGGGATTCCTCGACAACCTTTGCGTAGGGGTTCCCGCGGGTAAGCGTTTCCTTGAGGCCTACGATGGAGATGCTTGAGTTGTCGTTGATGAACATCGGGGTGTTCTTCGCCTTGTCGCTTGCAATGACGTTCACGCCCAGGAGTTCCGCGGAACCCTTGTTGAAGTTGTGGAGGACCGTGTTGCCGTCTTTTGCGGTAAGGCCCAGGATCCAAATGGACCCGCCGTTGTTCATGATCTTTGGCCCCTTGGTGTCGCCCGTCATTGTAATCTGGCGGCCCCACAGGCGCTGCTGGCTTGTCTGAATGGTGCCTACGGCGACGTCTTCCATGAAGATGTCGCCTGTGGAGAAGTCGTCGGACTCATACGACTTGAGGTACATGTTCTTGAGAATTACGGTGCGCTTGGAACGGTTCGTGATACCGCTTGCAAACGTGGAAAAGCGCTCGATGGTGATGTCTACGAAGGCTCCGTCCTCGATGATGAACTTGCCCTTGCCGTCGATCTTTCCTTCGGTACCGATAAGCCTGTGGATGCGGTTCCTGAGGTAGATATCGCGGTTGATGGTCCAGCGGCCTCCCGGTGGGAAGAATATGGTCTCGGCACCGTCGTCGATGGCGTCCTGGATGGCCTTGGAGTCGTCCGAGCCGTCGTTCGCCTTGCCTCCGTATTCGCCGGTGATGGAAGTCCAGTACATGGACTTCTGCTCGGGGTTGCTCGGGGTCTCGGTGACAGCGAGCTTCATTGAGTTCTTGGGACTGTGGCAGAGCTGGTGGTTCGCCTGCGTGGAGAATTCGACAATCTCGGTATTGGATATGGACTCGTTATAGGCCTTGTGTGTGCTCTTTATCTTGGACTTGTACTTGCTGACCACGACAGCGCGCGCAAACAGTTGCCCTTCGTTTACGATGGCGGTAATCGGCTTTGCGGCCTTCTTGCCCGGGTCGTATTCCAGGGTTCCATCTACGAGGACCATCGATGCGTCCTGCCCATGGTTGTAGATGGCGGTCGAACCACCCTTGTAGCGAAGCCCACGGATGGAAAGCATCTGGCCGTCGTTGTCGAGACCGAATTTTTTCTGGCCGCCGAGAGTCAAGTGCTCGAAGGTCATGCTGTTCGATGTGCCGGCGGTGTAGACGCCCACGTCGAACCCGTCGACTTCCACGTTCTTGAGGAGCAGGGGGCCGATGTTGTCGGTGAAGCCCAGGTCGATACCGTAGACACCCGCGCTGTCGCCCGAGAAAACTTTCACATTGTTGATGGTTCCCTGTATGGCGGCGTTGAATCGGATACCGATGGCGCCCGGATTCTTTTTTCCGGTGCGGAGCGTGAGGTCGCGGATGGAGTTTCTCTGCCTCGGGTTCGGGCCATCGCCCGTGTAGATGACTGCTTGCGGGAAATCCGGGTTCTCGAAACCGGGAACGTCGTCCTGGAGGGCGATGATGGTTCCGCCCATGCTTTGACCCTGGAGGATGGTGCGGCGGTAATCCTTTTCGGGCTTGCCGTTGGCCGAAGGCCACATGAGCGCCGATGAAATCTTGTAGATGCCGTGCGGGAGGTAGATGATGTAGTCGCCGTCCGGATGGTCGTTCAAGGCACGCTGTATGGCCTCGGTATCATCGGTCTTGCCGTCGCCTTTGGCGTTATAGGGTTCCTCCTTGACATTTACGACATCGGAGCCCATGGGAAATTCCACCTGGGCATAAGCGAAAAGGCTTGTTGTACAAAGTATCGTTAAAAAAGAGCGCAAAAAAGACATTGAAACCTCGTTCGGGGTACCATACACCTTTAAATTACTTTTTTTACGGGGAACGAGGAATCCTGTCTTGCAAAAAAGGGTAAAAAAAAGGAGCCAGGCAATGCAAGTGCGAACACTTTCGCTGCCTGGCTTTTGGGGTTGGTTTGGAGTGCTTATAACTATAGAAATTTAACGGGGAATTGGCAGGCTTTTGGGCGTAAAAAATCTGCGCGTGTGATTTTGCTCACTTTTTGCGAAAAACGCCCTATTTATAATAGTACTTGAGCCCGTTCGGGAATTCCAGCGTCTGCATGCCGCTTGTGCTGACCTGTGCCACGGAGGTCACGGAACCGCCATAGAGGATCATGCTGCCCGAGCCCTTCGGGGCGAATGCCGCATTTGCAGACCCGTAGGCAGTGCCTGCCGTGTAGCTTGTGGCGCTGCAGTTGGGGTATTCCTCGGTCTGGTTCCCGAACCCGAGGAACACGCCGCCCGTAATGGTGAACCCGTTATCGGTATCGATGAGGCCACCGGCGCCGTTTATGGAGCAACCGCCGCTGCTGCTGCCACCGGGCGCTCTTCCGCCCATGCTTCCGCCGCTACTTGCAGGTATTTCTACGATGACTACGCCGCCGCTCTGTTTTGCCGTGCCGTTCGCGTCGAGCACGTCGATGTCGTTACCCGAGGCGCTGATATAGTGGTAGCCGCCGGTGATGACTATGTAGCCCTTGCTGCTGCTCTGCATGCCGCCACCCATGCTCCAGCCGCCTTGGCTGCTGCCCGTGCTGGTAGAGCCGTCGACAGAACCGCCTGCGGCATTCCATCCGTCATCGGTGCCGTATGTCGCGGTGACACCGCCTTCGGCGAAGATGTAGAACGCTTCCATGCCTTCGCCTGCCTTCTCGACGTTCACGGTAGAACCCGAGAGGTACAGCGCGGAATCCGCATGGATGCCGTCGTCGCCCGCATTGACCTTGATATTGCCGCCGGTCAGGACTACGTTCAGGTCGCCATGGATGCCATCGCCGCTGGTCGTGGTGATGGTGATATTGCCCTTTTCGACATCGACAAGTTCCTTGCCCTTGAGGCCGTGGTTCTTTGCGGTTACGTTCACGGTGGTTTCACCGCGGAAGCGTAGGTCGTTGCTCGTATGGATTCCGTTGTTATAGTTGCCCTTCACGGTGAGAGTGCCTTCGCCCTTGATGGTGAGGTCGTCCTTCGCGTAGATGCAGGCGCTTGTGGTATCTACCTTGGTCTCGTTGCTTGCGTTCACGTAGGTGAAGGTCTTGGTGCGGTTACTTGCATCGGAGAGGGTGTTCTCGGTGCCGCTCTTGGCGACGACGAATGCCTTGCTCGCCATCTGCACGTAGATGACCGCATCGGTGTTGTTGGTGAGCGTGAGCCCGCGCAGGTTCAGGTACACGCCGCTGTCACTCTTGGGGGAGTATACGCGAATCTGTGCGTCGCTACCTGTGTAGCTACCGCTGAAGTCGTAGTCGCCCGCGCAGGTGATCAAGACTTCGCCGCCGTTCACTTGTACACAATTATTGTTGTTTGTGACCGTTGCTCCGCTTGCCGCGTAGGTGATTGTGGGGGTATTGCCGTTGCTGGGTTCAACGACAGGGTCGCTGCCCGTGCTGACGGAAGATGCAAGCACATTGCCAGTAGAAGATGTGGGTGTGCTGCCAGCAACACTACTGGAACTGGCATCATCGCCTGTGGCTTCGGACGAAGATGACGCGATAGCTTCTGTAAGGAACTGCTTGTTGCATTCGCCATCGAAGAAGAATGTCGCTCCATTTGTGTCGCGGTAGTAGGAAACATCTGCAAGCTTGTAAAGGAAGGTTGCCGTACCGGCATCACATGTGGCTGATGCAGAAGATGGAATGGCGGGTATATCTTCGGGAGGCAACGGTGCCGCACCCGGGTCCTGCGGGAATTCCGTTGCTGCGGAACTTGATGGCGCCTCTTCTGTGGGCGTGCCGATAGTGCCGTCCGGGTTAATCCAGAAGGCGAGATTCCCACTTGCGTCGAGGCACATGACTGTGGCTCCGTCGGCTGCGTAGAAGCCGGAGTACCCTTCGGCGAGGCAGATGTTGGCTGCCGTTTCGTTGCCTGTGGTGGCGCCGTCGCCGGCAGGGGCCTGTACGCCCGTGGAATCGTCGGAACATGCGGCCATTAGGCCGAATGCGAGAACAGAAGAAAGTGCAAGGCTCTTATGTTTTTTTGTAATCATGGTAAACTTCCCTTTTTGCCAAACAACAACCCGGAATGGGTTCGTTTCTATTCAAAAAGTTACCAAGAGTTATCCGATTTTTTAGGTTATTTTATGCGGTTTTTGGAAAAAATTACATTGATAATTGGGCGGATTTGTTCCGTTTGGAACGAAAGCGGACGAAAACAATCCTGTTGCGAAATTGACAACATTTTGTGCAATCAAAAAAAACTACATTGAGGTTATGATTCTTGTAAAATCACGCACTCTGGCTTTGGCGACGGCCTTCATGTCGCTACTCCCGTTGCAGACACTTGCTGCATCTCCTGTTGTGGGCGTGGAACGCACGCATAACTTGCGCACGCTCGAAATGGCTCCGATGCTGTTCGAATACCACAGGCAGACCGTGGGCAGTGAACGCCAGTTCTTTACCTACCCGAGGCGCGATACTTCGTTTATCCGGCACTTTACCGAAACGGAAGGCAAGGCGCTACTTTATTACGATAACTTGCGGGGCGGTGCGATTGCCGGGCGAGGGCTTGAACTTAAGTGTCATGAGGGCGATAGCGCTTGCGTCAAGAATCAAGAAGCCCTTGGTGCAGGGCGCCTGCCGAAGTTTGGTATTGCGACGAGTGTGGTGGGTGGCATTGATTACCGTGCCGGAGAGTATGTTAACGACATCGACCGCCGTAGAGGTAAGTCGATGGGTGATACCATTTGGCCGAGTATCGATGGTGGTATTTACCTGCGCGGCTATGCTGATTCGCTAGAATTCGTGCTCGATGCCCGCATATACGATGAAGGCCATTCTGCAGTAAAGCCGAGGTCTTGGGACCGAGAATTTTTGGAGGTCCAGCGCGAAGAAAATAATTCTGGAGTTGAATACACTAGCTATGCACGATACCGTACGCATTTCGCATTCAACTACGACTGGATTCGCGTTGACCTTGCCCGCGACGTGTTGCACTGGGGCCCTGGCTACTACAACAACTTGAGCTTGAACCAGTTTGCGCTCCCGTATAACATGCTTTCTGTTGATTTGCAGTTTGGCCCGCTTCGCGTATTCAGTTTTTACGGCGACCTGCGTATTGTAAATAATAGCATGAGCATGGACAATAAGGAAGACCGCAATATATTCGGCCATCGTTATGAACTTGCTATTGGAAACGGAACTTTCGGCATCAGCGAACTTACGGTTCTCTATGACAACCTGAAGCCTTGGCTTTTTGTTCCGACGGTGCCGCTGTTCATGGAAAAGGGTAACTATAGCGAAAATTCCAATAATGGTTCTCTTGCGTTTGACTTTAACTACCGATTGTTCAACATGGCGAGAATTTATACGGAATTTTTCTTGGACGATATGGAATCGCCCATAAGCCTTGTGAAAAACGATAACATCGAAGCCAAGTGGGCTTGGATGGTCGGTGCGCAGGTGGGCCATGACTTTATAGTGAAGGGGCATTTGCTAGAGGTGGGCTCCCTCGCAGAATATGCGCGCGTTGAACCCTATGTGTATTCGCATTTCGTGAAAAATACGGCGCAGATAGCGCATCTCGGTTACCCGCTTGGGAACCAGGGTGGCCCCAACAGCCAGACAATCGACTGGAATGTTTATGCACGCCTAGATAAGCATATTTATGCTTCGCTTCGCAATACTTGGTTCTGGAAGGGTAAGGATTACGGGAGCGCTGTGAACGATACGACTCCGGCCCATAACCACATGAAAATTCCAAAGAAGTTCCTTGATGGCGCGAAAATGCAATACTCGCTTACGCCTGCGATTAGTTATGAAGGGCAGTATGTGAGTTTTATGGGCGAGATAACCTTCATTGATGACCGCAAGGCGTATATCCGCGCCGGCTTTAAGTGGTGACTTGTATGAAGAAACCTGAACTTTTAGCGCCTGCGGGTGATTTGACCCGCATGAAGTACGCGTATGCCTACGGCGCAGATGCCGTATATGCGGGCCAACCTGCGTTTAGTTTGCGCTCGCGCGAAAACGGGTTCAAGAACCTCGATGACCTTGCTGAAGGTATCGCTTACGCGCACGCCCTCGGGAAAAAGTTTTACCTTACGAGCAACGTGATTCCCCGTAATGTAAAGGTGGAGGCGTTCCAGAAGGCGCTTTTGCAGGCGATAGAACTTAAGCCCGATGCCCTTATTGTGGCAGACCCAGGCTTTGTTGGCTGGCTCCGTAAGACTTGCCCTGATGTAGAAATTCACTTGTCTGTACAAGCGAATACAACGAACTACCTTGCTGCAAAGTTTTGGTACGACCTAGGAGTACGGCGCATTATTTTGAGTCGAGAACTTCGTTTGTCTGAAATTTTAGAGATAAAGGAACAGTTGCCGGACCTCGAACTAGAGGTGTTCGTCCATGGTGCAGTTTGTATGGCTATGTCGGGACGTTGTATGCTTAGCAACTGGGTTACGCACCGCGATGCGAACCAGGGCGCTTGCGATAACAGCTGCCGTATGCCTTACCGCCTCTATGCGAATTCTGGCCCGCAGGCTCAAGATTATCGCGAACACGAGGGTGAATTTAGCTTGCAGCGTACCGATCGTCCTGAACTTCCGCCGGTCGCTTTGGACGAAGATACCTGGGGCACATACTTTATGAGTAGCCGTGACCTTTGTGCACTCGATGTCATACCTTCGCTTGTTCAAGGTGGGCTTGATTCTTTTAAAATTGAGGGCCGTACGCGTTCCGTTTACTACTTGAGTCAGGTGGTGCGCGCCTATCGTATGGCAATCGATGCTTCTGTGCAGGGGCTGGAATCGGGTGCGGAGTGCTCTCCGGAACTCATTCCGCAGGAATCCCGCAGGGCGATAAGCTTTGTAGATGGTCGCGGGTTCATGCCGGGGTTCTTGAAGGGGCCCTTGCCGCAAAATTACGAGTCTACTCATGTGGCTGCTCAAGGCGGGTGTGTCGCCGCGCAGGTTCTCGACTACGATCCGGTCTCGAATTCCTTCCGTGTGAACGTGAAGAATCCGTTCTCGATGGACGATAAGCTTGAACTGATGACCCCTTCGGGCATGGCTCCCTGTGAGGTTGCAGGACTTTTGGATTTTCGCGGTGCTGCTGCCGATAGGTTGAACCCTGGTACGGAAGGTCGTGTTCTCGTGCAGGGCGATGTGCTTGGGAGCACAGGAAATGCCGAATTTGGCTTTTTTGTAAGGAAAATCACTGCATAAAACACTTCAAATTCATAGATTTGTGGCATGGCGGTTGATGAAGCGACAAAAAAGCAAGACGAGTTGGAGTTATACCAAATTGACGACAAGGCTATTGTTCCCTTTTTTAGGGAACACTTGGAGGATTTGAAAAAATTCCTCGATTCCCACAAGGGCGAAAACTTATCGCTTCTGGAACTTTTGAAGCAGTTTATACGCACATATCGTCTTCCATTTAACATGCATCGTTATATGGAAGTACAGCGAACGTTCATACAACAGACACTGCGTAGCCAGCTTGAGAACCGCCAGGCGGCGGTGAGCAACTGGATCCAGGAACATGCGGGTAGGCATCGTGACCGCATGATCCAGCTGCAGTGCCTCTACCTCGAGCGTATCAAGGATTCGCTGATTCCTCAGGTGAAGGAATTGCTGGAACATCGTATAGAAGCTCTAAAAACAAGGGAATCAGACCATGATAATTCCCAGGGTGCCGCGTAGGCGTCTGTCATACAGAATTTAAAGTTATATTTCCACCAGAAACAAGTTCAGCGTTCTAGTGGAAATTTTTTATGACTTTTTTTTCAAGAAAGCAAAATTTATCGTGCATTGCTCCTGCGATGTTCTTTTCGGGGGTTTGTGCTGTTGCTCTTTCTTTCGGGCTGAGTGCCTGCGCCTCGGGTGATTCCCCGAAGCCCGCGACAGAATCGACGGCGATCCCCGCAAGTGTGTCGGGCGTGACGGCGTTACCGGTGGATTCGATGGTCCCGACGACCGTATTCGAGATGAAGGTCGTGGATGCCGACAGGCAGGTGCGTGTTGTTAGCAAGCCGACGCTTGCTGCTCTTGACTTTGCTGCTTACTTCGTGAACCCGATTCGCCTTGCGGGCAAGGACGAAAGGCCCGAGAACTACAAGGGCGTGAAGGCTGGCGCGAAACTTGCCGAATACCCGTTTCCCATGCTGGACTCGCTTTCGGAATACGAACCTGCTGCTGTGGCAGGGCGCCAGCCTATGGCCTGGGAACCTCTTTCCAAGATTCTCTATGCGCAGACGGGTAACGATTCTCTAGCCCAGATGCTTGGTGCTATCGAGGCGGTCAAGTGGGACGAACCTGAGGTTTTCCGCGCTTTCCAGAGCGTAAGCCGCCTCTGGGGGATCCCGATGAGCGATGGTTCCGTCGAGTGGTGGGCAGAGGTGATGCCCGCACCCTGGACGGGGCGAACTGCGTTCTATGGAAGGTTGAAGTATGCATCGCGAGGTGAGACTGCCGAGGTGCTCAACTACTACCTGACTGCCGAGATGAATGCCGATGATGCCATGAACTGGGCGCGCACGCTTTCTTCTTACTGGTACCCGACGCTCAATACCGACCTGGAACCGCATACACCGGGAAGTTTCTGGCCAGAGGGCTCCAAGATGCAGCCCTTTGCCGTGATGCGCGGAAACCCGATGGGGAAACCCATGTGGATCGCTTTCGAGGTGCCTGCGTTCCGCCTGAGTGCAGAACAGCTCCGCGCGAAGGCCGTTGCCGATTCGCTTGCGGCTGCGGGCGAGGTGGTGCCGGTGAACCGCGCGCTCGACAGGGATTCCTCCTTCAGACTTTCGACGATTGCCTCGCTGGAAGGCAGTTGCCCCGCGAATGCAGAGACGGCGAAGTTCCGCACGGCACTGGAAAAGACGCTTGCGAAACTCCCGAAGGAACAGAACGCCTGGGCGACTGCAGGTGCATCGCCCGCGGAGACCTTCCTCTGGTTCCGCCGCAATGCGAACTACCTGCTTGCAGACAAGATAACAGGGCAGGACAGCCTGCACAATCCGCTCCCGCGCCTGCTGGAACTTAAACACTACCTGGATTCCATCGGGGTGCAGTTGCTTGTGGTTCCTGTTCCCGTGAAGGAAGAAATTTACGGCGAGCGCCTTGTGGCAGGGACGCCTGCTGACCTCTGCGTGAACCCCGCGGGCCGCGAGTTTACCCGCGAGATGCTTGCTGCAGGGCTTGACGTACTCGATATCTACCCGGCGCTCATGGCGGCCAAGGCCGGCGACGAGCCTCCGCACTTTAGCTACCAGCGCTATGACACGCACTGGGCTCTCCCCGGAATGCTTGCCGCCATGGAACAGCTTGCCGCCCGCGTGACGCAATACGCATGGTATGGCGATGCCGGCGCCCAGCCGGGCTCGCTCAACATGCAGGAGACGACTACGATGCGCGAGGGTGACCTGGTGGCGCACTTGCCTGATGCCGAGAAGGCGAAATACCCCGCGGACACCTTGCCCGTAATGAAGATTCTCAAGGGTTCCGAACCCTACAAGGGCGGCAAGAATGCGCCTATCCTCCTGATGGGCGACTCGTTCACGGGCGTATTCGAGTCTGTGGACCAGAAGAGTGGCGGGCCGGGTTCGCTGCTCGCCTACGCGACCGGCCTCGACGTGCAGGTGCTGACCAGCTGGGGCGGCGGCCCCGGTGTTTATCACCGCATGATGAAGATGAAGAAGGATATGCAGAGCAAGAGACTCGTCATCTACATGATGACCGCTCGCGATTTCTGGCAGTCCCCGATGGAATGGGATGCGTTAAGGTAAGATGCTTGCCCGCCTCTCGTCGTTATTTTCCCGATTCTTTTGGCCGCTGTTGCTAATCCTGCTGGCGGTATCGCTCTCGCTCGTGCTGTGGACGGGACGTCCCGAAAGCGCGAAGTACGCCGAGATGGCGTGTACCTTCGAGAACCGCGCTCCCACATGCATTGATAGCGTTCGCGACTGGCGTGAAGGCCTTGCCTTCTATGACAGTAATTTGTCTGTAACGCGCGATCCGCTGGCCTCACTGAAGTCGCTCCTGTGGGATTTCTGGAATATCGAATTTGCTGGGGCGGGCGAGGCGGCTGTTTCTGCGGAGGCGATCCTCCCGCTGCGGGTACTTGAAACCCGGAAGTCGGGCTGCATGGGGCTTTCGTGGCTTGCGATGATGGTCGCCGAAGCCCGCGGAATTCCGCTTGATGTGATTCTCCTGCCGGGGCACGTGTATTTGCGCTATGGCAAGGATGACGGCCGTGCGCAGGCCGGATTCGCTCCGAAGACGGTGAACCTGGAACCCAACCGACGCGGCTATACCTACTCCGATGAGGAATATCGCAAGAAGTACAAGGCGGGTCGCTGGACCGGCCTTGAGTTCAAGCCGCTTTTGCCTGCGCAGTTTATGGGCCTTGCCGCATTTGATATGGGTAACTTGTACCTGCAAACGGATCCGTCACGTGCCTTGCGCTGGTACCGGCTGGCCGGAGACCTTTTCCCTGAGTATCCGGGAATCGCCGAGAACCAGAAAATAGCGAAGAGACGCCTTCCGGACTCGCTTTAACCGGTCTGCACATTTCAAATAATCTATTTTAGTGACATGCGACCCGATTCGAAGAACGAGGCCCTTTTTGCTGTACGCGCTTTGTACGCCCTTCTAGGCGTATTCTTGTGCTGCATGCTGTGTGGAGTGCTTGGTGCATGTTCCAATTCGGAATCGCTTTACTCTAGTGATCCGGGCGATTCGCGGTCTGTCGTTGAAATAGTCACCGATTCGCTCGAAGGCTTGTTGCGTGTGAAGGCGACCGGTAAGGCGACCGTTCTGGGCTCGGATGAAAGTTCCCGCGCCATGGACCGCCCGACGTTCATCGCCGAATTTACTTACGATTTTTCGATGGGCCGGCACGAGGTCTCGTGCAGTGAATTCAACGCGCTAATGGAACGCTCAACGGGGCTTTCGCTGGATTGTGCCGATAAGGATTTGCCCGCGACGGATATCACCTTTTACGATGCGGCGCTCTTTGCGAACGAACGCAGCAAGGCTGAGGATTTCGATACGGCGTACACCTATGTCGGCGCCTTGTTCGACGCCAATCACCATTGCATAAACTTGGAAGGTTTTGCATTGCGCACCGAGGCCGATGCGTACAGGCTTCCGACCGAGGCGGAATGGGTGCTTGCCGCACGGCAGAAATGGGATGTTGCGAAGGGTTGGACTGCGGAAAATTCGGATTACAAACTGCATGCGGTCTGTGGCAAGGCGGACAAGGGAGAATTCTGCGATATGGTGGGGAATGCCATGGAATGGGTGAACGATTGGCTTGGCGTTTACAGTTCCCGCAGGTTTTGGAACTTAGTCGGCGCGCCTGATGGAGGTTCTCTCGGGCAGCGCGTCGTGAAGGGCGGTAGCTATCGCAACGAAGCATCTTCTATCGCCCTTTTCACACGTGGCGACGTGTATGCGGTCACGTCTTCGACACGCGCCGATTATGTGGGGTTCCGCCTGGCATTTGGTGCGATTCCCAATCCTTCATGGCTCAGCGGTGACGGCAACGCTCAAGAAAGCAGGGTCATTCCGCTCGCGAATTCGTCGACGGTGCGTGCTAAGACTGGGACATACCGGACCAAGCTTGTTTTCCGTAATGATGTCTCGGGAAGCCTTTCCTATATCAACTACTCCAGCGGGGAACTTTCCGTGGTCGGATTGCCCGACTCGCGCGATGCGTACCATCCGGATATATCGCCCGACGGAAAATACGTCGCGTACTGTACGGGACTCGAGGGCGTTTCTGGCAAATCGTCTGTTTTTGTTCGGCCGTTAAGCGCGGATCCGGAGGTATCTTCCGTAAGGCTCGATGTGAAATCTGCAGCAATCCCTCGCTGGCGCGTTCTTGAAAGTGGCGATACTGCAATCGTGTATGTGACCGATGCGGGTAACAACAAGGATGAATCGACTTTCCGCGCGACATCCACATGGCAAGTGGTTTTTAAGGCAGGCAAGTTCGGCTCTCCCGAGAAACTTTTTGACGGCGCCTATCACGACGGAATCAGCGAAGATGGTTCGCTTGCGGTTTCGGGGGCGAGGCTCCTGCGGGCCCGCGTTGCGGAATCGGGCTCGTCAGTTGCGGGTTCTGCCCGCGATACGGTCTGGTACGGTGGCGAACAGGCGTGCAACGTGTCGCTTGCAAAGGATAGTTCCAAGCGCAGTCTTTTTCTCGATTTCGGCGGGAAGACCGGTCGTGAATTTGTGGGCGAGGATTACGGGACGCATGAACGCCTCCTCATTATCGACAGTACCGGGAACTTGGTGCAGTCTGTTGCCGCTCCGGCGGGTTA
The DNA here is from genome assembly GCF_002210285.1 of Fibrobacter sp. UWR2. NCBI lineage: Bacteria > Pseudomonadati > Fibrobacterota > Fibrobacteria > Fibrobacterales > Fibrobacteraceae > Fibrobacter > Fibrobacter sp. UWR2. Next base: position 832,035 of record NZ_MWQE01000001.1, read on the forward strand.
TTCGTTTGACCACAGCGAGTGGGTGATTGGTGCCGATAATCTTGTCGTTGCAACTCTCACGAATGCAGGCGGAGCTCATTCGAAGATTGTCCTCGTGAACCTCACGGATTCTTCCATCGTGGAACTTGCCGAGGGTGATGAACTCTGGCACCCCGCCATCTGGGCGATGCAGGGAATCCCTGCTGCCGAAGATGCCCTCCTCGATCCGGACAGTGCCGGAGTGTATCTTGTTCCCGGTCTTGACGCCCTGCACCAGTCTATGCGCGTGAAGATGGAACTCTTCTGGAATAATCACGAGAAAATTGAATATATCCTGGTCGGCAGTTCGCGCGTCGAGGACGGACTCATTCCCGATTCAATCAAGGCGGGCTATTCCCTGAATATGGGGCATCCCTGGAACTCGATGGATGCATCGTTCTATATTGCAGAGAACTACGCGATGAACCATGCGAAAAATCTGAAGGCGGTCGTGTTCTCGCTAGACTTTGACTTGTGGCAGAACTACGACAACGTAACGAGAATGCTGATAGATGGCGTGCCGGGATACGTCTACGATGAACATCACGATTTTTGGAAGTCAGGTCTACCCGATGCATTTGTGGACAAGGTGAATGAGTGCCTGCCTGCAAGCGAAGCCTATAGGGATGCGTATGTCGATAGCCGCGGGTTTAATTCCAAGCCGGCTTCGTCGTGGAGCGATCCGTTTGTTGAGACGGATTCTACCTGGACCACTACAAATTCATGGTTGGTCGGCTGGCAGATGAAAAGGCTCCGCAGTTTCCTTGAGAAGGCGGAAGAACGGGGGGTATATGTTGTCGGTGTCGTGTTCCCGCAGAATCCGCGGTATCGTGAAACCGGTTCGTGGGGGCGTTATGGACCAAGACGTTCCGAAATGCCTGCCCTGCTCGATTCCATGCAAGTGCTGCAAGAGGAATATGCAAACTTTGTTCTCATGAACGAGAATAAGATGGGTAAGCACGACTATGCCGATTCCATGGCGCAGAACACGGATCACCTCGCATTCCCGGGTGCCCTGCAGTTGACCCGCCGTTTAGATTCTTTGCTGGAAACGCTCAAATGATACGCTTGTTTTTATTGATTGCCCTTTTTGTGATCTTGGGTTGTTCGAATTCGGAACTGCCCTATATGGCAACAACATATGAGTCGCTTGAACAGGACGACGGCATGATTCTTGTGCGTTCGGCCGGAAACGAGACGATTCTCGGGACAAATAGTCGTAAGGCATTGCCTTCGGTGTGTCCGAAAATGAGGGTCAAGTTTACCTATGACTATTATATCGGCAAGCGTGAAGTTACCTACGGGGAATATGGAGATGTCCTTGGCAAGGAATACGATCCCGAGATTCTGGATCAACCTGTCGTGAACGTGACTTTTTTTGATGCTGCCCTATATGCGAATGCGCTGAGTAAAAAGATGGGGCTCGATACGGTGTATACCTATACCGATGCCATATTCGATGGTAGCGGTAACTGCGTCTCGTTGCTCGATTTTACGACGCATTTTGATGTGGAAGCGTATAGGCTCCCGACTGAAGCGGAATGGGTGTATGTCGCGAGGCAGAACTGGAATGCTAAATGTGTCGATACCTTGGACCGGCCCTGCAACTTTATCGGCGGGGTCAAGGAGTGGGTGAATGACTGGATGGGCGCCTTGAGAAGTGCCGTCTATAAGAACTATGTAGGAGCCTTCAATGGCGGCCTGCTCAATACGAGAATCCTCAAGGGAGGCTCCTTTAGGGATAACCCCGATGACGTCCGCGTATATAATAGGACGGATGTCTATCAGGTAACCGCCGACATGAAGGCGGACTATGTCGGATTCCGCCTGGCCTATGGAATTATCCCGAACCCGACAATGACCGACAACAAGGGATTTGCTGTTCATGACGATGTGGACGTCTCCATTTCTTCCGATGCGTTCCGCTCGATGTTCGGGACAATGAACGGCAAGATTGTCTTTAGGAACGAATCTTCCGGAACCCTCACGTACGTCAATTTTATCAGTGGAAATCCAGTCGTATACGAGATTGACGATTCCCTGGATGTCTACCATCCTGCCGTATCGCCCGATGGCAAGTTCGTTGCGTTCTGTTCCTTGCCGGAAGGTGTTGCGGGTGAATCGAATATCTATGTCCGCTCGCTTGATGTCACGAGTAGCGTGGTCCGGAAACTCGAACAGGTCCACGGTTCGATTCCCCGTTGGCGCGTGCTTGAAAATGGCGATACGGTTATCGTCTTTGTCGACTACAATGGAAACAACAAGAATGAGGCCGCATACCAGTCGGCAACGACTTGGCAGGTTGGCTTTGCTCAAGGAATGTTCAAGAAGTTGACCAGGGTTGCTTCCGGAGCTTACAATGGCGGAATTAGCGAGGATTGGCGCTTGGCTGTTTCTGGTGCCCGCATGCTACGCGCAAAGAGGGCCGATTCGGGAATGTCGTTGCTCGATGTGGAACAGGACGAGTTCTGGTATGGTGGCGAACAGGCTTGTAATGCTAGCCTTGCCCTAGATGGAACCAAGCGGACGTTGTTCCTGGATTTCGGTGGCTATACGGGGCAGGCTTTTGCGGGCAGGAAGTATGGTACGCACGAGATGCTCCTTGTTGTCGATAGCCTAGGAAAACTTATTCAGGGAATTCCTGCGCCGGCTTCGTATAGTTTTGACAATACGGAATGGACGAACCGTAAGGATATGGTTATAGGGACGCTTGTTGACAACGAAGGCGTCCATAGCAAGATTGTCGCGATCAATCTGAAGGATTCCTCGGTGACGGACCTTGTCGAGGGCGTCGACATCACGTATCCAGACCTGTGGATGGGAAATGCGATTCCTGTCGAGGAAGAAAACGCGCTTTCGCCCGATAGCGCAGGCGTGTACATGTTTGCTGGCGGCAGTATGGAAATGTCTCTGTACCGCTACAAGATGGAACTGCTGTGGCGCTACCGCGATTCTGCAGATGTGGTGATTCTCGGCTCGTCGCGCCCGCTTTCCGGGATCGATCCGACCATCATAAATTCCTTCTTTGCGGTAAACCTATCACAGACGCCGAATTCGATGGCTCAGTCGCATGATTTCTTTGAACGCTATGTCCTGGGCAACGTGACGAACCTGCGACACATCGTCGTCTCTCTCGATATCGATTTCTGGTGGAAGGTCGGGGACGATGACAACCTGTTCTACGATCGCTATAAGCTCTATCCGGGATATGTCTACGACGAGAATCACAACTATTGGAAAGATGACCGTGATGTGAAAATTCTGGAATTCACGATGGCCTCTGTGGGTACGGAAGAAGCCGACAAGATAATGTTCCATCGCGGGTTGTATTCGACGACTGGCCAGGGTTGGGACGATTCGCCGACTATTCTGTACGATAGCACATGGTCTCGTACCGACCGCAAGAAGTTTTATAGCAATCTGGGTGTCCTGGAGGACATGATAAAGCTTGCTGCCGAGAATGGGGTTGATGTTTTTGGAGTTATTTTCCCGCAGAACCCCGCATATGCCAATACGGGTTCCTACGGGCGCTACGGTATCAGGCGAAGCGATGCCCCTGAACTTATTGCCGAGATTGCGGCACTGGAAAAGAAGTACGCGAATTTCCACTTGATGGATGAAAACAAGATGGGTGAACACGATTATACGCCATCGATGGCGGCTAATGATGACCATCTGAATCTTTTTGGTTCGCGCAAACTTTCGGGTAGATTGAATACCCTGCTTCAGAAATACCGGTAGAAATGATTTTTGTCGTATTCCTGATATCATTTCTGTTTGCCCTGTTTCCGCTGACGGATACGGACATCTGGTGGCATCTGGCGTGCGCGCGCGAGTGGGTGGTGACGTGGAGTCCCGTCCGTGAAGGACTCCCGAATATCCACGAATATTTTCAGCAGGTTGTTTACTCTGTGTATTGCATAGGCGGAGCGCCGCTGCTTGTGGTCTTCAAGGCTCTCCTGTGGGGCTCCGTGTTTGCATTGTTCTTGTTCCCTGCGGGTTTGCGCAATCGTCCTAAATCTATTGTAGTGGCGGTTACCGTATTTTATTTGTTTGTATTCCGCTACCAGCTGGAAATGCGTCCGGTTGTATTTACGCTCCTGTTCCTCGGTGTGTACTGGAATGTTGTGCCGTGGCTGCTTGTACGGCTTGCTTCGGGCGATAAGCATGCTGCGGACCGAGTGAAGACCTTCCTTGTGGCGTTTGCCCTGCTTTTGCTGCAGTGGCTCTGGTGCAAGTTTCAGGGGTTATACATCCTGGGCCCTCTCTTTGCGCTGCTGTGCCTTGCGCATGCGTTGTACAGGAATCGGACCGTGCAACGAACGTTCCAGATGGCTGCGCCTATCGTATTTGTAACGCTACTTTTTGCGATGCCCCTTTTGCATAGTGAAGGCGTGCGCCTGTTCCTTTACCCGTTCGGACTCCTGGACCGGCTGCTAGGCATTTCTCCTTCCGCAGCAATTTTTGCAAGCGAAATTGCGGAGAACCGTAGCCCGCTCACGCTTCTTATGGCGGGCGAAAACTTGTTTGCGTCGGTGTTTATGCTTGCTGTTGTGCTTTTTTCGTTGGCGTATTCCTTGGTAAACCTGTTCAAGTATCGTTGCGATATGGTTTTGGATGTGAGTTTGTTTGTAACGTCGATTCTTGCGCTTGTTGCCGAGCGGAATTTTGTGCTGTTGTTCCCGTTGTTTATTGCGGTACTTTGTTCTCCGCGGCCAGAGATTCTCCGTTTGCCGGATTTTGCGGCGATGGGGCCTGTGGTACGTGTGTCTCCTGTTGTCCTTGTCGCCTGTTTGCTTGGGTTCTGGGCAAAATCGCTTGCAGCGTACGACATGCATATGGTCGCCTACCAGCGCGTGCCTGTGGGTGCTGCCGCCTGGATGAAGGCTCACCCTCATGAGGGCAGGCTTTTCAACGATGACCGTGCCGGCGGCTACCTCGCGTTCATGAACCCGTCGGATTCCATCTATATCGACGGGCGTTTCATACTCAAGACGGCGGACTTTTTCGAACGCTACCTGCGCTATTCCGCCGAACCGTCGCTGTTCCTTTCCGATGCCGATTCCCTGGGGGTCGATCGGGCGCTTTTCCCCCTGCGTTACTATGCCCGCTGGGGAACTGTCATAAAAGCCCTCGAAAAGTCCCCGGATTGGTCAACAGCCTATGTTGATGCATACTTTATTGTTTTCGCGAGAAAATAATATTTAAACCTTACATAACTATTGTAATATCAACGAGTTACGTTTTCGTAATGTCAAAAAATGCCTTAATTTGACGTAAAAACGCCGTTTTTTCTTAATTTAGTGCTTTTTTGTTCATTATTTTGTTTGTCAAGGGATAGTTCAAAATTTTTCTGTTGATATGTTGTGCTTTTGATTGGGATGACAGTTTGATTCCTGCGTGATTAAACACCCCAAAAATGGGGATAGAATCGGGTATAAAATTTTTTTTCGGGGAAAATACCTTTTTTGTAGCATTTTGGGACCTTTCTCCAAAAAAAATTTCGCCATCGATTTCGCTATGGTTCCTTTATCTAATTTTTAGACCTAACGATTTTTTAGCCCCTCTTGTTTTTGGTTTATTGTGGATAATACGATTGCTTTATTGAATTTGTCGACTTCGCCCTGGCAGTCCGTGAAGGACTATATGATGTCCAGGGGAGAATTCAACGCTTTTGGAATGCAATTCTTCGAAACGATTGAGTTCGAAGGAATGAACGACGGAATTGCATGGATTTCCGTTCCGGACAAGTTCCGCGAAACATGGCTCAATAGTCATTATGGTGAACTTTTGCGCGAGGCGTTCGCTTCCGTTGTCGGGAGTTCGTTTGTAGATTACCGTGTGCGATTGCGCGAAATGTCTGCGCCGGTTCCCGAGATGAAGCTCGCGAATCCGGTTCCGCCCGTGGTGAAACAGGCTGCAAAGCAGGCGGCTCAGGTGAAGCGCGTAAAGAAGAAGGCCCTTCTGGGTTCTCCGATGTATGCAAACTATACGTTCGAGAACTTTGTCGAAGGTTCCTGCAATTCGCTTGCCTACAAGGCGTGCGTTTCTGTTGTCGAGAATCCTGGCGACCGTGCGATGAACCCACTCCTTATCTATGGGGCATCTGGACTCGGCAAGACGCACTTGATGCATGCTGTCGCCGCGAAACTCCAGTCCGAAAAGCCGGACATGAGAATCGTGTACCGTCAGGCCTACGACTTCCTGCGCGATACGATGTCTATCATCGAGGCTGGTCAGGCGAAGCAGTGGGAGAAACAGACCGAGTGCAAGGAAAAGTTTAGACAACTTTATTCGGAATGCGATGTTCTCCTCATTGACGATATCCAGTTGCTCAAGAGCGGTGTCTATAGTCAGAAGATTCTGGCCAAGATGATCAACAGCCTGCGCAACGATGGCAAGCAGGTTATCCTTTCGTGCGATCGCCATCCGGGCTCGTTCAAGAAGCTTGCCGAGGGCGAAAAGCCTTCTAGGGATGCTGCTGTTCCGCAGTTGACGTCGGTTCTCCTGAAGTATCTGGAAGACTGCGTGGCCGTGGGTATGGACGAACCTGATTTGAATACGCGCATGGGTGTTATTCGCATGAAGTCCGAACGTTTGCCGTTCGCAAGCGATGACCGCGAAGAAATCTGCAGGTTCCTCTCCATTCCGCCCCGTGCAAACTTCCGCCTTATTGAAGGTCTCCTCAACTGGCTCGATGCGATGCATTGCCTGAACGGAGTGGAATTGAACCTGCGCTGCATCAAGCAGTTGCTGGTTTCCCCGCAGAACGATGGCGCAACGCTTACGCTCAAGTGCATCAGCGAGACTGTCGCCGCGTCGTTCAATATCGATGCTGTAGTACTTTCCTCCAAGCGCCAGGACAAGGGCGCTTCTATCCCGCGTAAGATTGCCATGTTCCTCTGCCGTGAACTCACGACGGAAACGGAACAGGAGGTGGGAAAGATTTTTAATCGCGATTACTCCACGGTGATCGCCGCCATTCGTTCCCTGATCGACATGATGGACAAGGATGCAGCCCTTGCAAGGCGCGTCAGGGATATCCGTTACATGTTGGAGACCTGATGAAGGTTCTAGTAACGGGAGGTGCAGGCGTCGTAGGGAGGGCGCTCTGCCGGGAACTATTGAACCGCGGTGTGTGTGTGCGCGTTCTTTCGCTCCCGGGCGATACCCTGGTGCAATCGCTTCCGTCCGGTGTTGAAATTGCTTATGGCAATGTCGCGGATTATGGCTCTATCCGGCCAGCCTTCGATGGTGTGGACTGCGTTTTCCATCTAGCGGCAATTCTCCTTTCAAATGATGCGGAAGCCTTCGAGAAGATAAATGCGGGCGGTACGCGGAATGTGGTTTCGGCGTGCCAGGATGCTGGCGTTCGTCGCCTTCTGTATGTGTCGAGTATTTCGGTGACATACCCGGTGCTTACGCCTTATGGCGCTAGTAAACTTGCGGGGGAGGCTGCGGTGAAGGATTCCGGACTGGAATGGACCATCGTGCGGCCGACGCTCGTGATTGGGGATGGCGGTGGAGTGGAATTCCGGATGTTTGCGGATTTCGTGTGTCGGTTCCCGTTATACCCGATGCCTGGCGGCGGAGCCGCGAAGAAGCGTCCGGTTCGGAGTGTCGATTTGGTGAAGGGTATCGCCGCCGCGGGACTTGCGCGTGATGCTGTGGGCAAGACGTATGCGCTTGCCGGCCCCGAGGTGATGACGATGGCCGAAATGGCGCGCCGTGTGCTTAGGCAGGCGGGGCTCAGGCATTGGATGGTGCCGCTTCCCTGGTGGCTAGCCCGCATGCTTGCCGTGTTCAAGAACCGTATTGGCGGCAGGCGTGTTTCGGCCGAGCAGGCGCTTGCCGGGTTCCTCTACGATGCCGTTCCTGACATCGAAAATGCAGAAAAAGACCTCGATTATCACCCGGAACCTGCTTTATAGCCTTTTTTTTGCTTTTTTCGTGGATTTTTACGTAGAAAGGAATTATATTCCCTTAAAAAAGGACTAGTTATGAAACGTTTCTTGACTCTTGCTGGTTGCGCGGCTCTCGCGCTTGCTCTCGGTGCCTGTGGCGATAGCAAGTCGCCCACCGATTCTGACGACATTCTTTCTTCCGGCGGTTCCTCCGCGAAATCTTCTTCCTCGAAGGAGGCGAAGTCTTCTTCGTCTGTTTCCGAAGACATCCCGAAGGGTGCCCGCGCGGCAACTCTCGATGACCTCGAAAGGAACATGAAACTCAAGGACATGTTCGGAAGGGATATCTACCTTGCGACGGGCGAGAAGCACGGCCTGTTCTCGTTCTGGATTCCCGACACGGCGTGGATAGCGGTCCCGTCCGATTTCAAGGATGGCGTGATTAGTTTCAGTTCCGGAGCCATTACCTCTATCAAGATTGAAAACAAGGCGATTGAGTCTATGGAAGAACTGGTGGAGAAGGATTCGGACCACTCCATGAGATTTATCGTGAACGAGGACGACCAGCTGCAGTATTCTCTGGATGGGGGCAAGTACAAGGATGTCACCGAGGCGACAGTCAAGAAGAATTCCTCAGTCATTTCGAACGGCGACAGCCTTGCATCGAAGGAACTCTTTTGCAAGACCGGCGAGAATACCTTTACGGGTTATAGCTTCTATAAGGGCCGCTATGTGGCGACCGATGTTGTCCGAAATGCCAAACAAACGAACGATTCTCTTGTATCCTGGTCTGCCGGCTATTACGACATCCACCGCGGCAAGCTCCTGATGCGCCCGTTGTTCTACAGTGCTCCTGTGTATGCGCTGGTGTCGGCTTCCGTAAGTTCGGATTATAAGACGTTGACTATATCAGCGGAAGATGTCTCGTGCACGTTGAGCGAATTGAAGTATAACGAAGTACCTGCGGCCGATCTCGAGGGAGAATGGGAGTCCGACGAAGGCGGCCTCACTTGGTCCCTTGACATGCGCGCCGACCGTACCTTCGAGGTGAAGGCCTTCAAGGGCAACGAGAACAAGGCTCTCAAGCAGGGAATCTGGGATGTCTACGGCAACCAGCTGCTGATGAAGATGACCGGCTGCCTGGGTGGCAAGTGCACTCCGGCCGTGATAGGCTCTGTCTCGAAATGGAAGGCAGGCTCGTTCTTCGACTACGGCAATTCGGATCCCGACGATCCTTCGATTCCAGAGTCCTGGAATGCTCCGGAATATGAATAATTGTGGCTCGCACCATTGAATGACTTGGAGCACGTGCCCGACAAGGCACGTGCTGTGATGTAGTATGGAATTTTATCTCTTTTTCCCATTATACCTTTTTATCGCTATTTATTGCATTAGAGTAAAAAGGGCTAGTATTGGTGATTTTGTAGAGATCCGTTGGGATGACCAGCCTGTGCTATTTTTGTCCGTTGTCTTTCTGTCCCTTTTATGTGCTGTTGATGGTTTCTGCAATATCGTGTCAATATTTAAGCATCCGATAATTTCAGATGAGAAACTGAAAATTATAGATGATGCCACAACCCTTTTCTTCGCTCTTGTTACGCTTGCCATATTTATATGGGTAAAGAAATTCAGGATAAGGAAGAAGGATTATACGTGGAAAGGAACACCCTTAGTTAGGTCTTTTTTTGTAGTTATCTTTCTTGTTGGTGCCGTTTCGTTTTGCATGGATTTAATAGGAGTCTGACCATGAAGGTTTATATAGCGCAGATGGAAGTTGTTCCGGGAAAGCCGGAAGAGAATATCAAAAAGATGAAGTCCGTGGTTGCCCGTGCCAAGAAGGCGGGTGCCGATATCGTACTTTTCCCCGAGTATGCGATGACGGGGGATTACTTTAGGCTGGGCTCGATGCAGGATGAAATCGGGTTCCAGATCAAGGAACGCGATGCGGACGTGATGCTCGAAAAGCTTTCGAAAGGTATCGAGATTCTCGTGGGTACGAGCGCCATGCTCGACGAATGCATGTACAACCACTATGTCAATGGCTGCATGGACGGCTGGGACAATGATTTCGAGGTCGTTTCCGATTACCAGGAATTCTCGGTCCTCAAGGAAGAGGATGTCGATGAGTTCTGCTTGGATTTTGTGAAGGAAAACAAGAAGGCTATCGTCTATATGGGTGCCGTCGGTACGGAAAATTCCGGCAAGAACATCTATGCGCTCGATGGCGGTTGTCGTGTGTACGACAAGACGGGCAAGGTGGTCTACCGTATGCCGCAGTTCCGCGAGTGCGAGGCGTTATTGGATATTACGAAGGGTCGCGTGAAGTTTATTTCGGGCGAGAAGTCCGTGAAGCCTGCCGAGCCGGTTGCAGTGCTGCACGATGCACTCGTGTACATGATCCGCGAGAACTTGAAGAAGTTCCATATCGAACGTATGGTCATCGGTGCGAGCGGCGGTATCGACAGCGCCGTCTCTGCAGTGCTGTATGCGGAGGCGATTGGCGCGAAGAACGTGTACCTCGTGAACATGCCGACGCGATTCAATTCCGATACCACGAAGAATGCTGCCCGCGACTTGGCGAAGAACCTGAAAGCGCCCTACATGGTCGCCCCGATTTCGGACATGCTGAATGCGGTGTGCGAAAGCCTCGGCAAGTGCAAGTTCGAACGTAGCGACAGGAAAATCAATATCGAGGGCCTTGCGTACGAGAACCTGCAGGCACGAACCCGTTCTTCTTCCGTGTTGCTTTCTATTGCGTCGGTGCTCGGTGCAGGCATTACCTGCAATGGCAACAAGAGCGAGGCCACTGCCGGCTACTGCACTCTTTATGGTGACAGCTGCGGCGTGATGTGTGCGCTCGGCGACCTCTGGAAAACCCAGGTGTACGAACTTGCCCGCTACATTAACCGCAAAAAGGAAATTATCCCGAAGGCCTCTATCGACGTGCCCGCGAGTGCGGAACTGAGCGAGGCGATGAATGTGGACGAGGGCAAGGGCGATCCGATCAAGTACCCGTACCACGACAGGCTTTTTGCATACTGGGTGGACCAGAACCATGGCCTGGACGAGACGGAGAAGCTGCTCGAGAAGGGGACACTCTGCAAGGAAATCGGTGCCGACCCGAAGTATTTCAAGAAACTTTTCAAGACTAAGGACGAAGCGCTCGAGGACATGCGTGCATGGCACAGGCGTTTCCGCGGGCTGGCGCTTGCAAAACGCATCCAGTTCCCGCCGATTCTTTCGGTGAGCGGGATGGCGTTCGGCGGCGAGTACCGCGAGAGCCAGGGCGTGTAGTTCTTTAACCCGATAGGAGTGCTATGATTAGACGATTGATGGATTCGCTGGATTCCGTGCTGCTCGGCAAGCATGAATCCGTTGAAATGCTCGTGATGGCACTCCTTGCCGACGGTCACGTGCTCATTGAGGATGTTCCGGGAACTGGGAAGACGACGCTTGCAAAGGCGCTCGCCGTGGCCATAGGAGCGGACTTTGCCCGCATCCAGTTCACGCCTGACTTGTTGCCTGCCGACGTTACGGGGGGCGCCGTGTACAGGGCGAATACCGGCGATTTTGAGATCCGCAAGGGTCCCGTGTTCACGCAGGTGCTATTGGCTGACGAGATCAACCGTGCGTCTCCCCGCACGCAGAGTGCACTATTGGAAGCGATGGAAGAACGCCAGGTGAGCCTGGAGGGCGAGGCCCACAGGCTGCCCGAACTCTTCTTTGTACTTGCGACGGAAAACCCGGTGGAGTTCCACGGGGTTTTCCCGCTGCCCGAGGCGCAGATGGACCGTTTTTTGGTGCGGCTTTCCATCGGGTACCCGACGCTCGATACTGAATTGCAGATTTTGCATGAACACCGTGAAGGCACGCCGCTCCAGAGGCTTTCTGCGGTAACGAGCGTGCAGGAGATTCTTGCGGCTCGCGAGGATGTCCGCAAGATCCATGTGGACGAGGCTCTCGAACGCTATGCGGTTAGGCTCGTGCAGGCGACCCGCAGTGACGCGGGCGTGCGGCTTGCGGCAAGCCCTCGCGCCGGCCTCAACCTGGTCAAGATGGCCCGCGCGAGTGCCTACGTTGCGGGCCGTGACTTCGTGAATCCGGATGACATCCAGAAGGTGTTCTATCCGGTCATGGAACATCGCGTGTTTGCGAAGGAGAGTGTTCCTGGCGCTTCGCATGCTATCCTCTCGGGAATCCTCTCGCAAACCTCTATCCCTAGGTAAGCTTGAGGCTGTCTTTTTTCAAGTGGTTTCTGGATTCAATCCCCAGGACTCCGCGCCGTGCCGGAATCCTCATGCGGCTCTATTACCTGTGGCGCGAACGTTTTACCTATGCGGGCCGCGCCTGCGCGAGTCTGTTCCTGTTTTCGCTGGTGGTGGGCTTTGTCGCGAATTTCTGGCTGCCGTGGGTTTTCTCGGGAGTCTGTTTCCTTTTCATGCTGACGCTTGTCCCGTCGCTTTTCATGACGGCGCGCAGGACCCGTGTCGAAGGGCGCGGTATCCGCGTCGTGAATGCGGTGGAGGGGAATGTCGCTCATGTCGAACTCCAGTTCCGCGCCCTGAGTTCTCTCGACTACGCGACACTTTCTTGCGGGCGGATAGATACTTCGCTTGTCTGCAAGGAATCCGGACCCGCGCTGTCGTGCCTGCCCGGGAGCGACCATATGCTTCGTTGCGATATAGGCACGTCGCGTCGGGGGGCCTTCGTGATTCCGCGCGTGTCGCTCGTCGTTCCCGAGATTAGGGGTATGCTCTGCTGGCCTTTTGACTGCGGGGAGGCCGAACTTCTCGTGTACCCGCGAGAGATTGCTGTGCGCTCGTTTGCCTACCTCACGATGGGGAAGAACGGCCAGGCGTTTGCCCCGCTCCTCATGCCGGATTTTGGACGCGGCCTCGACTTTGTGGGCGTGCGCGAATACCGCGAGGGCGATTCCCTGCGCGACCTGCACCACAAGGCGTTCGCGCGCTACGGTCGCCCCTTCACCAAGGAATTCGAGGTGGAACGCGGAGCGGGCATCGTGCTTGTCGTTGATGTTGCCGCCCGCACGATACAGGAAAAGTACCGCGTTGAGCCCTTGATCCGGCTCGCGGCCGGCGTTTGCCGTTGGCTGTGTGAACGCGGAATTCTCGGTCGGCTCTTCATAGGCGATAGCGAGATTGCGCTGAATGCGGATAGCCGCTTTGACGCCTGCCTGGAGGCCTTGGCGCGAATCCCGCGTGCGGAAGTTTTCGAAAGATGGGTGCGCGGTTCTTCGGCAAAATTGCCTGCGGGTAAAGTCTGGTCGCCCGCGGCGCGCCCGATGGGGCCTGTGCTTCGGTTAGGCCTTGACGTGGAATCGAACCCGCTTGTCCACAAGCAGGTTGTCGTCACTACGTCTGCTGCGAAAGATTGTGCGGAAGATGCTCTGTTTGTCGACATGGATAGGCTAGGTGCGGAGGGGGTGTCGCTATGAAGAAGTTTGCCCCGCGCGAACGGGCTAAAATGCTTCTCCTCTGCATGACCAGCATCAACCTGGGCATGTCTTCGGGGCTGATATGGCTTGGCTTTGTTTTCTTTGCGGCTTTCATGGTGGCTTTTTTCCGCTACGACGCCTCGCGCGTCCCCGTGTACCGCAAGTCGATTGCCTACGGCTTGATCGTCCCCTTCGCCATCTGGTGGGTGCTTAGCCCGGAGGCGGAATTCGGGATTTCTCCCTGGCTGGTGTATATTCCCGCGTACTATCTCTTGTCGCTTGCGCTGTTGCAGGTGCGCAGCCTTGGCAATGGCGGACACGATGTCTTTATCCTCTTTAACGGCGTGGCGGCGATGCTGCTGAGCTGCTATCAGGGGAACGCAAGCGGAATTGCGTATGTCCTTGTGGCGCTCCTGATCCTTGTCCGTGCCTACGCGCGGCCTGGAGTCAAGTGGTGGAAACATGCCCTCTTCCTGCTGCTTTTGGCGGGATTCTCGGCCATCTCGTATGCGGGTTTCCAGTACTGGCGCCACCACCGTAGCTACAGCGCCGAACGCATGGCGAACTACTACGAGAAACGCAACCTGATGGGGTTTGATCCTGTGGTAAAGCTCGGGTCGTTTGAATCCAATTTTGCGGGCCGCTATAACCGCGAAATCGTGTTGCGCGTCTGGGATTCGCTGCCGCCGTACCATATGCGCGCCGCCGTATATGAGAAATATGTCGGCGGATTCTGGAAGTTGCCCGAGGTGCCGGGGAAAAAACTCTACCCCGCGCGCTACGAGGTGGACTATGCCGTGTTTGAGACTTCGGATTCTGTGTCCAGTCCGGAACACTCGCGTATGGTCTGGGTGCAGTCCCCGCTCGACAATTTTGGGTTCCTGTTCGCGGCTCCCGGTGCGGTAGGTGTGGCGGCGAAGAATGCGGATTCCCTAGAATATGATGAATCGGGAATTTTCTCGAAGGCGAACGGGAAACGTAGTGACTGGTATTACTTTGTCCCTAACAGCGAGGAAAGTTCGGTGGTGGGCTTGCCGCATGGGGGCGATACGCTTGTCCCCGCCGCCTTGCGCGGCTTCCTGGATTCGGTCGCGGTCGAGGTTGGTCTGCACAATGACACTCTTGCGCTTCCGCCCGAATCTTGCCTTTTCGCGATAGAGAATTTCTTCGCGAGACATTTCGAGTATTCGCTCGTCGTTCCCGATGCGGGCAAGTCCGGAGAGGATCCGTTGCGGTCGTTCTGGAAGTCGCGCGCAGGCTATTGTGAGTACTTTGCTACGCTTTCTGCGCTGTTGCTGCGAATGCAGGGGATACCCGCGCGCTATGTGACAGGCTTCGTGCGGCCGGAATCTGTAGAGGGTAGACCCTATGCCGTATTCCGCAGGTACAGTTCGCATGCCTGGGTCGAGGTATTCAACGGCAGGGAATGGAAGCCTTTCGACCCGACTCCTCCCGCGTTCGTTGTCCAGAGGGTGCAACCTTCATGGCTTTCGCAGAAACTAGAAGGCATTCGCGGTTGGTTCTCTCGCGTGCTCCATGTGCTCAAGGAAGGCTCCTGGCGCCGTACGGTGGATTCGTGGCAGGGCTTCGCGCAGGCTCTTCTCGGCTCTCCGTGGCTTTATGTAGCACTTGTGCTTGCTGTGGCGGCTGTTCTCTTGCTTCGCATGGTCAAGAAACGGCGTAGGGCGGACGGAGGTAGTTCTAGTGCATCCCGTATTCGCTGGGTCCATGCGCTTGTCCGTGCAGAACAAGCGCTCTTGCGACTTGGTTTTTCACGCCTTCCTGGTGAAACAGTCGGAAATTTCTTGCGCAGGCTTGAACGCGAGGAGTCGGTGCCGCAAAAAGGGCGCGCCCAGTTTGAGCGTGCCCTAGAAGTTCTCTATGAGTATGAACGGATGCGTTGGAAACGCCTGCCATAAGGACAGGCTTGTTTCCGGCTATTCGCCTACGCGAACATAGTATTCAGCCGCGTTTTCCTTGGTAAGAGCGTCTGTCATGTCGTTGGCATGGAACAGAGTCGTATTCAGGTTCAGGCTGCGTTCGTTAATTGTCGGCATGACGGTGTAGGAACGGTTCGTTTCCAGGCAGTCCGTACGGCCGAGCTTGATATTCAGCACATTGCCGGTGATACTCCAGGTGCCGTAGGTGGAGGTCCCGCCGCAACCATTGCCAGCCATTTCGGAAAGGAATCCGTCCGTGGTGAATACAAAGTGGAACTTGCCGTCGTCCGTGAATTCGAGCGTACTTGGGGCCGAAGAAAAGTCGGTGAAGATCTGGCTTCCGTCCTTGGCCTGAATGGCCTGTAGGTTCCATTGGCCGACGAGGCAGTCCTCGTTAAGGCCCTTGGCGCACATATCGGCGCGGGATGGCTTGGATTCCTCGCTGCCGCAGGCGGCAAGGAGGCTGATGCTTGCGGTGACGATTGCTGTCGTAATAACCTTTTTCATGGAATTCCTCCGTTGAATACATAGGGAATATAAATAAAAGTTCGTTTTTGCGTTACCTTGATTGATGGAATGGCGTGAAATTTGCATGCGATTTCCCCAAAAAAGGCGCTTTTGTCGCCGTGTTGCATATAAATACAACGGAATATGGATTTATGGTGCGGATGGACCTGTTTTTTTGGTTAGATTTTAATTAGAACGGATTAACAAATAATCCGGTCGTTGTTTATGGAGAGTGTAAAATGACAATCAGAAAATTGATCTTGGCGGCCTGTGCCGCCTCGGCCGTGTATGCGGCACCGGATCCTAACTTCCACATCTATCTCGCGTTTGGCCAGTCCAACATGGAAGGCCAGGGCGATATCGGGAATCAGGACACGACGGTTGACAAACGTTTCCAGGTTCTCTGGGCGGCCGACAACGGCTCATGCTCCGGCAAGACCAAGGGCCAATGGTCCAAGGCGACTCCCCCGCTGGCGCACTGCCAGGGTGCGAAGCTTGGCCCCACGGACTACTTCGGCCGCACGATGGTCGAAAAGACAGACCCCCAGATCAAGGTGGGCGTCATTGTGGTCGCTGTTGCAGGTTGCAGCATCAAGCTGTTCGACAAGGATCAATATGCAAGCTACGCCCAGGGTCAGCAGAGTTGGATGACCCAGCGAATCAATACGTATGGCGGCAACCCTTACGGCCGCTTGATCGAGATGGCCAAGAAGGCGCAGGAAGAAGGTGTCATCAAGGGCATCATCTTCCACCAGGGTGAAACCGATGCCGGTGACGGCAACTGGCCCTCCAATGTCAAGAGGGTCTACAGCAACATCATCAAGGACTTGGGCCTCGGCGACGATATCCCGTTCCTCGCAGGCGAAGTGCTGCGCAGCGGCGTGAGCAGCGGTGCCAACAACAACATTGCGAAACTCCCGCAGCAGTCCAAGAACTTCTACGTCGTCTCTTCCGAAGGCTTCAACCAGGCATTGGGCGATGGCCAGAACGTCCACTTCACCTCGCAGGAATATCGCGATTTCGGCAAGCGCTACGCCGAAAAGATGATCGAGGTCCTGGGTGACAAGATCAAGCCGGTGGCGACGGCTTCCAGTTCCAGCGCCGAACCTGAAAGTTCTTCGAGTGCGGTAGCCTCGAGTTCTAGTGTCGTGGCTCCGAAATCGAGTTCCAGCGTTGTTGCTCCGCCTTCTAGCGCTGTTGAAGAATCCAGTTCCTCGACAATCGCTATCGGCGTTGCCCCGGTTGTTACTGCCCATATCGGGAAGGCTGTCGTGAATGCCAGCCGCGTGACCGTGCCTGTCAAGGTCGACGGCGCCTCCATAAACGCGAAGGTGTTCAGCATGCAGGGCAAGATGGTGCTTGACTTTAGCAACAGCTATGTCGGCGGTGCGCTCGGATTTGATACCGCAAAACTCCCTGCGGGTAGCTACATGCTCTCGGTGCAGGTCGGTTCCGAACGTTCTGTACAGAAGGTGCAAGTTAAATAAGCCAGAGAGATATCTGGTAAAATAAGCCAGAGAGATATCTGGTAGGAAATGTGCCCGGGGCGCTTGCCTCGGGTATTTTTTATTCTACGGCAATGACGGTGAGCGTGTCGCCTGTAACCTTGAACTTGAAGTTCTTGCCGGCGAATGATAGCCCGTAAATCCGCTCGGGGTCGTCCTGGTAGTGCGGACGCGGGTCCTGCCTCAATATCTCGACGAGGGCATCGAGTTTGCCTTCCGGTACCAGGCGCGCAATCTCGGGTGCGATTTCCACCTGCAGGCAGTCGTACCGGCGTGCTTCCGCAAACCCGCCCTTTGCACCCTCGACGCTGTCGGCGTAGGGCAGGTAGGGCTTGATGTCAATGATGGGAGTGCCGTCCATGAGGTCAGCTCCGCTCACGATAATTTCCGGCCCCTCGGGCCCGTCCAGGCGCACCTCTTCTATCTTCACGCAGCTCATTGCGATGGGATTCGGGCGGAAACTGCTTCTTGTGGCGAATACACCGAGCCTGGTGTTCCCTCCGAGGCGCGGGGGTCGCACGGTCGGGTGCCATGTATCTCGCACGTTTTCTGAAAAAATCCAGATAAGCCAAAGGTGGCTGAACCCTTCCAGCCCGCGCAAGGCGTCTGGGTTGCGGAATTCCGGCTCGAAGTGAATCACGGAACGCAATGACGGAACAAGCCCGCTCTGGCGGGGTATCCCGAATTTTTCGGGAAAGTCGCTTTTGATGCGGGCTATGACCTTGAAGTTGTAGGAATCCATTCGTTAGCGATTCAGGCTGTGCATGCCCTGAACTAGCTAGACATTGTGCCTTCGTCAAGGCCCTTGACCGGCACGTACTTGACGGTTCCGTCGGCCTTGATGATCACGGCGACACCGGCGAGGAAGTTCAGCCAACTCTTGTCTTCGTGGTGCTTCATTTCGAGCGCACGGTTCGTTGCGAAAATGGTGAGCGGGTAGAGCATCTGGTCGTGCGAAACGA
This sequence comes from Fibrobacter sp. UWR2, assembly GCF_002210285.1. NCBI lineage: Bacteria > Pseudomonadati > Fibrobacterota > Fibrobacteria > Fibrobacterales > Fibrobacteraceae > Fibrobacter > Fibrobacter sp. UWR2. The sequence goes on from NZ_MWQE01000001.1 coordinate 850,326, forward strand.
CAACGTTGATACGGCCCTGCGGGGCAATCTTTGCAAGGACAATTTCGTTCATGAACTGGGCCCCGCGTTCCATCAGGTCGTAGTAGCCTTCATTGTAGGTCGTGGCGGGGTCAAGGTAGTCGTTGTATGCCCAGCGCGAAACGACGTCATAGCTGGTGGGCTCGTTGGCGTAGAACTCCTCGATCTTGGCGTGGTCTTTTTCGAACCAGCCGCCGTTCAGGTCCTTGAGAGCGGTATGCGTGATTTCTGTTTGGCCGCGGCCCTGTGCAATGGCCATGCAGGTCTGCAGTGTGCGAGCAATTTCGGAATGCCAGTACTTGATTTCTTCGGTTCCGGCGATGTGCTGGCCAACGCGGTCGGCCTGAACGTATCCCTTGCCGGTGAGGACGCCCGTCGAGTCGGTGGAGGCGGTACGGTGGGCGTGGCGCAGGAGGAACACGACCTTGTCGGTGGCCTCGAGGGACTCGTAGATTTTCTGGATGCCGACGAAGCTTGTGTAGGCGGCTGCGTTCGGGTCAAACGGGGTCGGGTCTTCGTCATCCTGGACGTTGCCGGCGAATTTCCCGTCGCAGGTAACCTTGACGCCCGAAGCGACAGTGAGGGGTTCGGTGGTGCATCCCATGTCGGGGACGGCGACGGCGTCAGTCGTGAATTCAACCGGAGTCGTGTCTACAGCGGAAGATACCGGCGGCACGCTGGCGGAGGAACCCGGTTCGACAGCGGAAGAGGGGGGCAGAGTTTCCGAGGAGGTCGGCTCGATTGTAGATGAACCTGGAACCGATTCCGAGGAACCGGGAAGCGCTTCCGAAGAAATGGCCGGCTGGCTGCCGCCTTCGGGGCCGACAGGGCTACTGGATTTGTCATCGCCGCAGGCTGTGATGGCGAGGGCGGCAAGCAGGGAAATCGGAAGTAATGCAAATTTTTTCATAGGGCTCCTCGTGGTGCTACTATTCTTTCTTGAATATGTAATTATTTGACGCCCGATTTACAAGTAAATTTTCGCAAAGACTACAGGTTTGGGCCCGTTTTGGGGTCATTCTATGTTTTGGAAGTCGTTTTTTGCGAATCCTGGGCGGAATATTCGTCGGTGGCGAGGGCGTTCCGGCGCTTGAGTTCCTTGTTTAGAGGCCAGTAGATGGCTGCGAAAAGGACGTATCCGCACAAAAGTACTATCCAGTGGTTCAGGTGGAGGAAAATCTCGAGGTAGCGCATCTCGGCGAACATGAATGGACCCGCGATCAGGAACAGGGGGAGCTGCCTGCACTGGTCCCCGAGCGAGAAGCGCGATTCGTAGCTTACGATGGAGTTCATCATCGGAAAACTCGTGCAGAACCCGCCCATAAGGCGCTTGATGACCATGAGTCCCGAAACGACGCCGGCGATGGCCGGGGCCTTGATGTAGATAGGCAGCGGAGTCTTGTAGCGTACGCCGGACTTGTACTTTTGCGTCTGGAACAGGATTACGCCTACGGCAAAGTCAAAAATGCATGCCCCGATAAAGTAGGGTTCCCCGTCCGGGATTCTGGGCATAAGGAATGTCCCGAGTGCCACAAAGAAGGCTAGTCCCGCGGCAATGGAGGGGATAATCGGGATTTTTACTTTGTAGTGCAAAATTCTCACGATATGCACGTACAGGAGGCACATGAACCCCGAAATGGCGTTCGCGGTGCCCATGGGGAGCCCGACAGCGATATAGGCGAACCCGCAGGGGATGGGGATCGTGGCGGCGACAGCCTTGAGCTGGGGGTCGCGGGTATAGGCGCTGAAAACACCGAGTGCCGTGACCATAAAAACGAGCAGCCAGTCGTAGAATTCAAAATGGAAATTGAGACTTTCCAACATGGAGTGTAAATTTAAACAAAAATTAGGTTACTTTCTTCGATTTTCGTTATAGATTTCTTTATAGGTCGTCGGACGCCGGCCAAAATATAGCAAAGAGAGGCCTCTATGCTTACAATTCCAGCTTATTGGTATTTGGTTCCGGTTGCAGCATTGTTTGCGCTGGGAATGGCACTGTTCTTTTACCGGTTCATGAAGCGACAACCCGACGGCAACCGCAAGATGAAGGCTATTGCGCATTTTGTGCGCGTGGGCGCCTTTGCCTATCTCCGGCGGCAGTACAAGACGGTTTCCATCGTTTTTGCTGTCCTTTTCCTGGTCTTCGTGGTACTAGCAATAATGGGCATCCAGAACCCGTTCGTGCCGGTGGCGTTCCTGACGGGCGGTTTCTTCAGCGGCTTGTGCGGGTTCCTCGGCATGAAGACTGCGACTTATGCGAGTTCCCGTACGGCGAACGGCGCCATCAGCAGCCTGAACCGCGGGCTTGTCATCGCTTTCCGCAGCGGTGCGGTGATGGGGCTTGTGGTTGTTGGCTTTGGCCTTCTGGATATTTCGGCCTGGTTCTTTTTGCTCAACTACATTTACGACCATAACGTGTGGAATTTCGGGGCCGACGTCGCGGCCAAGGTTTCGCTTGGGGCCTGGACTGCCGACATGGTGAATAACGCCGAATGGGCCCATGCGAAGATGGTGGAAATCACGACGACGATGCTTACCTTCGGGATGGGTGCATCCCTGCAGGCCCTGTTCGCCCGTGTGGGCGGAGGCATTTACACGAAGGCCGCCGATGTCGGCGCCGACCTTGTGGGCAAGGTGGAAGCGGGCATCCCTGAAGACGACCCGCGCAACCCGGCTACCATCGCGGACAACGTGGGCGACAACGTCGGCGACGTTGCCGGCATGGGCGCGGACCTCTACGAATCTTATTGTGGGTCTATCCTTTCTACGGCGGCACTGGGCGCCGCCCTCCCGATGGGCGGGCTCAAGCTCGTGATTGCCCCGATGATTGTCGCGGCCATCGGGATTGTGCTTTCGGTGTTCGGCATTTTCATGGTGCGAACCCACGAAGACGCAAATACCAAGTCCCTGTTGCGTTCGCTTTTGACAGGGACGCTCGGGTCTTCCGTGCTTATCCTTGTGGCAGTCTTTGCGTTGGTGCGGCTTGACTTTATCTCGATGGGTATTTTTGGCTCGGTGCTTTCGGGCCTTGCTGCCGGTGTGATGATTGGCCAGTTTACCGAATACTACACGTCCGATGCGTACAAGCCTACGCGCGGCATTGCGGGCCAGGCGAAACTCGGGGCCGCAACGACGATTATCGACGGCATTTCCGTGGGCATGTTCTCGACGGGTCTCCCCGTGATTACGATTGTCGCAGGCATTGTCGCCGCCTTCGGGTGTGCGGGTGGATTTAGCAACATGGCGATGGGCCTCTACGGCGTGGGCTTTGCTGCTGTCGGCATGCTGAGTACCCTAGGCATCACGCTTGCGACCGATGCGTTCGGGCCGATTGCCGACAACGCGGGCGGCAACGCCGAGATGGCGGGCCTCGATCCGGAGGTGCGTTCCCGTACCGATGAACTCGACATGCTCGGGAACACGACTGCTGCGACGGGCAAGGGTTTTGCCATCGGGTCGGCGGCACTTACGGCGATGGCTTTGCTTGCCTCGTATGTGGAAGAAGTCAAGATATGGATTGGCCACCTCGCTACTTCGGCGGAAGGTGTGTGGAAGGTGGGTTCGGTGGCTTTCGTGAACAAGGCTAGCGACCTTGCCGCTGCAGTTTCAGATATAAGCGGTGTAAAATTGCTCGATGAAGGTACGCGTGCCATCGCCGAGAACGGTAGCCTCGTGGGCATGGTGGCAAGCCGCGCCGATTACACCGACTTTATGCAGATTTACAACCTGAACCTGATGAACCCCATGCTGCTCGGCGGTCTGTTCATCGGTGCGATGATGACGTTCGTGTTCTGTGCGCTCACCATCAAGGCGGTGGGGCGTGCGGCTAGCGCGATGGTGGAGGAGGTGCGCCGCCAGTTCCGCGAGATTCCGGGAATCATGGAGGGCACCGCCGAGCCGAACTACGCGCGCTGCGTGGATATCTCGACGACGGGTGCCCAGCACGAGATGATCGTGCCCTCCATCCTTGCGGTGGTCGTGCCCGTGCTGGTGGGCCTCTTCATGGGTGTAGCGGGCGTGTTCGGACTCTTGGCCGGTGGCCTCGCTTGCGGCTTCGCGCTTGCGACGATGCTCAATAACGCGGGTGGCGCCTGGGATAACGCGAAGAAGTTTGTCGAGAAGGGCAACTACGGCGGCAAGGGCTCCGATACGCACAAGGCTGCCGTGGTGGGCGATACCGTGGGCGACCCGTTCAAGGATACCGCCGGGCCTTCGCTCAACATCCTCATCAAGCTCATGACCATGGTGAGCGTCGTGTTTGCTGGCGTCGTCGTGCGCTTCGGCAATATGTTCTTTTAAAAAATTTTTACTTTTTTATTGGAGGTTACGATGAAGAAGGAACTCCAATCCAAAATCTTGATGCCGCTTTTTGCGACAATTGCCCTTGTCGCTTTTTCTGCTTGTGGCGATGACAATAGCGGAACCTCAACGCAACCATCGGACGAAGAGTCGTCCTCTAGTGTATATGAGAACAACGATGATGAATCTTCTTCCAGCGTCACACCGAAGTCTAGCAGTTCTGCGAAGTCCTCTTCCAGCGTAACGCCGAAATCGAGTTCTCACAATGACAAGTCAAGCAGCAGTTCTGCAAAATCTTCAAGTTCTATAACTGCTTGCAAGAGTGAAAATGAAGATTCGTGCGAATACGGCGAGCTGGTAGATGATCGCGATGGCAAGACCTACAGGACTGTAAAGATCGGCGATCAAGTGTGGATGGCCGAAAATCTGAATTACGAACCGGCCGATAGTTACTGCTATTCTATATTAAATAGTGAATGCCCTAACGGGTTAGTCGAGAATTGTGCCAAGTATGGTCGCTTTTACAATTGGGAAAGGGCTATGGAAGCCTGTCCGAGCGGATGGCACTTGCCAAGCATTGACGAATGGAGGACTTTGTTCAAAACGGTCTCTGGAAATAACGTCAAGATGACAGCGAATTTGCTCAAGTCTACGACAGGATGGTCTGACGATGGCAACGGTACGGATGCATTCGGCTTCACGGTTCTCCCGAGTGGATTCGCAGAATGGAGTAGTTATTATGGGGAAGGTGCAGAAGCGAATTTTTGGAGTTCCACAGAATACACTCGTTATGATGGTGCGTACATGGTGTCTTTATCTAACTATGATGATTTTGCATATGAGAAGGATGCCTTCAAGGAAGACCTCTTCAATAGTGTCCGTTGTGTGATGGGTTCCTCGTCGAGTGGAATGCCGAAATCAAGTAGTTCCATTGCGTCAGTTGAATATGGTGAACTGACGGATTCCCGCGACGGACAAACGTACAGGACCGTGAAAATTGGTGACCAGGTATGGATGGCTGAAAATCTTAATTTTGAAACGGCCTCTAGTCACTGCTACCTTGATTCAGCGAAATATTGCGAGAAAACCGGTCGCCTTTATTGGTGGGCGGATGCGGTAGGCAAGTCGGAAGAGGAGTGTGGCCTTGGAAAATTGTGCTCCCTGCCGTCGGGGAATATCCAAGGCGTTTGCCCGGATGGATGGCACTTGCCGAGCTATGCGGAATGGGAAACGTTGTTGACTTTCGTTGGTGATAAGAACTATGCGGCACCGTCACTCAAATCTGCATCGGATTGGGACTTGTGCAGTTGCACAAATGGAACAGGTTTCTCGGCTCTTCCCGCTGCGAGAATGTTTGGTGATAGAGATAATCCAAGCTATGATGCTCCCGAGGAGCCCTATGCGCTCTTTTGGAGTTCTTCAGAGTATAAACAAGAGGTTTCTTCTAAGGTTTCTGACGATGAGTGGACTCATTTGGTTTATGGCAATGTATACACGTTTGGGTTAGATGAACACTATGATAGTGCGAGTCTGAGTATCAGTGATATTAGTAAAGAGGATGGTCTCTCCGTCCGTTGCGTCAAGGACTAGGCTGATTTCAGATAGCAACTAAAATGTCCTCCCTTCAGGAGGATATTTTGCATATAATAAAAGGGACTTGCTATATTTACCACAGATTATAGAAGGAAATATGAAGAACTTGTGGTGTCATCTTGTACTTGCGCTGTTCTTGGCATTTTTCTTTGTCGCCTGTGGTGACGACGGTAGCGATTTCGTGACACGTCCGGCGGGCGACTCTTCGTCTAGCGTCAAGTCCAGCAGTTCGGTGAAGTCGTCGAGTTCGTATAGGGCTAAATCCTCCAGTTCGATTACAGAGGCTGTCTTTTGCAAGACAGAAGCGGAAGATGTCTGCGAATATGGAACCCTGACGGACAAGCGCGATGGTCAGACCTACAAGACGGTGAAGATTGGCGACCAGTGGTGGATGGCCGAAAACCTCAACTATGCGGCCTTGGAGCCGACGGCGTGGGAAGATTCTTCGAGTTTCTGTTACGACAATAAGCCGGCCCATTGCAAGATATATGGTAGGCTGTACACCTGGGCTGCTGCGGTGGGCAAGTCCGATGGTGAATGTGGCTATGGAAAGAAGTGCTCCCTGCCTGCGAAGAATGTCCAGGGTGTTTGTCCCGATGGTTGGCACTTGCCCAGTGAACGAGATATTATACACTTGCTTATGGCTACGGATGAATATTCTCATGTCGGTACAAACTTGAAAGCCTTTAGTGGCTGGCTCGAGTATAGAAGTGGTACGGGTAATGGTACCGATGACTACGGCTTTTCGGGACTGCCTTCCGGCATCAAGACCTTCGATGCGGATTACCGGTATGAGGGAATCTTCACGTATTTCTGGAGTTCGACGGAAATCGATGCATACCACGCTCACACGATGTCCTTGCGATATGATCGCTATCTCATGCTTTTTGATTATACAAAGCTCCGTGCATATTCTGTCCGATGTCTCAAGGATTCTGCTGATGACTGGGACGATGATGACGATGACGGCACTGATGATGAGACAAGCTCCGTGACCATGACGATGCCCTGCAAGACCAAGACGAAAGATGATTGCGAATATGGTTCGCTGACCGATAAGCGTGATGGCCGGACGTACAGGACGGTGAAGATTGGAGACCTTTGGTGGATGGCTGAAAACCTCAGTTACCCGTATCTGCAGCCGACATCGACGCTCGATTCTTCGAGCTTCTGTGTGGATAACGATTCTGCCCTGTGCGATTCGCTTGGGCGCCTGTACCTATGGAGTGCCGCTATGGATAGTGCTGCGCTATTTGGCTCGGACGGCAAGGGGTGCGGATGGGATGGGCAGTGTTCTGCCAGCGGTGTTGTCCGCGGCGTGTGCCCGGAAGGCTGGCACTTGCCCGATACTTTGGAATTTAGCAATCTTTTCATTGCAGTGGGTGGCGAGAATGAGGCCGGTATAATGTTGAAATCTACATCTGGCTGGGAATATGATAAGGGGAAAAGAGGTGGTATAGACGCCTTCGGGTTTACGGCAGTGCCTGCCGGATTATGGGTGGAAATGGATAATAATCCATTGGATTTCCGTGCCCAGGAGTCGTCTGCAATCTATTGGACTTCTACAATGGATGATCGTGGAAACACCGATGCTCATAATAGGGAAGTCCGTGACGAGTGCGATTATGCTCTTACGTGGAGCTCTTCTATGAAAGACGCGTATTCTGTTCGTTGCGTCAAAGACTAATTCCATAATCCTGCACTTTATCGCCTGATATCGCCCGCTGGGCGGTATTTTGCGTTATACCGCTATTTTGTCCCTATTTGAATGCTATATTAGGGAAAGATGAAAATCCTGTTCACAGACCTTGACGGCACGCTCCTGACCGACGACAAGCGCATCTCGGAAACCGACATGCGCTCTATTCGCGCAATGATTGATGCTGGCCACAAGTTCGTGATGACTACGGGCCGGCCGCTTACGAGCGTGAAGCAACTGGCGGAGCAGTACGGGTTTCTGGAACCGGGATTTTTCCTTGTGAGTTTCAACGGCGGGCTTATCTACGATTGCGGCGAGAAGAAACCGATTCTCACGCGCTACATTCCTGTTGACGAGGTCAAGGCCATCATGGATGCTGCGCATGCCCGCGGGATGCACGCGCACACCTACTCGGGCGACCTCGTTGTTTCGGAATATGAGACGGAACAGCTCAAGACGTATTGCCGCCTGATGAAGATGGATTACGTGGTGGTGAAGGATATTCGCGAGTATTACGGCGAGTTCGTGAATGTCGTAGTGAAGCCGCCCATCAAGGTGAACATCATTACGCCCTTCGAACATTCGGGCCTCGTGGATTTTCGCACCGAAATGCGGAAGACTACTGAGGGCAGGCTTTTCGACGTGTTCAGCAAGCCCGAGATGCTCGAGTTTTCGCACATGCAGAGCAACAAGGGAGCTGCAGTGAAGTTCATGGCCGACTTTTACAAGGTGCCGGTTGCCGATACGATTGCGGTGGGCGACGAAGAGAACGATTGCCCCATGATCGAAGCGGCCGGTGTCGGAGTCGCGATGGCGAATGCATCGCAGGTGGCGAAGGACATTGCCGACTACGTGACCGCAAACGACAACAACCACTCGGGAATCGCCGAGGTTATCGAGAAGTTCGTGTTGCAAAGTTGATTTTTTAAGGGGAAAACGATGAATTGCTATAGGAAGGAAAAAATGAACTTGTTCGGTGCGGCTTTTGTTGCCGTGTCTGTGCTGTTTTTAGCGGCGTGTGCCGACGAAGAGTCTACCGATCCGGGGGATAGGGAAAATCCGGCCATACACGATACCGATGTCTATACCCAGGCCAAGAGTTCTGATGAATACAAGAATCCCGATGTAGAATATGGCAAAATGACCGACCCGCGTGATGGAAAGGTCTACAGGACGGTAAAGATTGGTAACCTGGAATGGATGGCGGAAAACCTGAACTTTTCGGATTCGGAATTGTTGCCCAATATCGCTGATGGTAACTGGTGCTATGAGGACGATACCTCGTTTTGCAATGTGGGTGGCCGCCTTTATACATGGACGGCCGCGATGAATCTGTCGCCGGATATGCAGAATGCCAGTGTGTGGTACTATAGGAGCCCGTCTGCGTCGGAAAGGCGCGGCGTTTGTCCCGAGGGGTGGGTCGTTCCGTCGTACAGTGAATTCTGGTCCCTTGTCGTGAAGACAGGTTCAACGGGTCGCGCGGGTTTACTGCTCAAGTCGACTAAGGGTTGGCGTGACGGAAATGTTGGCAAGGATACATTGGGCTTTACCGCACTACCTCTTGGGTTCTATGTAGATGGCAAATCGTATAATGCCGGATTCGAGAGCATATTCTGGACTTCGGATGAAGAGGATTATGGTGTAAACAATGCAAGGAGCATGAAAATTTCGTATGATAGCGATGAGTTCGAACTAGATACAGAAAAGAAGTGGTTTGGTTTTTCTGTACGTTGCGTGAAAGATACCTCGGTGATAAGGGTTGCTCGCGAAGATAGCGTCAGCCGGATGGATGAACTGGAACGCCTCAAGGACCTTTTTGATACGGCCAAGGTGGTAAAGGGAACCTTTGTTGATCCGCGAGACAAACGTGAATACCGTACCGTGAAGATTGGGGACCAGACATGGATGGCCGAGAACATGGTCTATCAAGCAGATGATTCCGTTTCGGCATGCTATGCACGTAAGGATTCCCTTTGTAAGATATATGGTCGGCTTTATTCGTATGAATTTGCCCGGGATTCCGTATGCCCTGAGGGCTGGACTCTCCCTACGCGGGCGAATTATGAGGTCTTGCGTAAGTGGACTGGACATGCCGATGTGGTCGACATCTATTATATCGATATCTCTGCCCTCACATTGAAGAGCAAGGAAACTTGGACCGATTATAAAAAAGGTGGAGATGCACACGACGGAAGTGGCCTTGATCTCTATGGTTTTGGTGTGCTGGCTGGGGGAAGGGGTACAATTGGTGTTGAAGCTGATTCCTTCTTCAATAGGGGAGAGAGCGCACACCTTTGGGTCCATGATAATGGTGACGGATATTATTTTTCCATAGACTTTAGCAATAACGATTATAGTACGGGCTATAGTGGTCGTGGTCAAAAAGGGTTGGCCAGTGTCCGGTGTATCCAGGGCGATAAACCCGTCTATTATGAATGTCCCGTCGATACATCTAAATACAAAGTTCCTTCGTATACGGGGGTTGATTCCTCGATTACTAAAGGTGGCTACCTGCAGGATTTGCGAAATAACAAGTATTACAAGGTTGTGACTATCGGTAAGCAAACCTGGATGGCCGAAAACCTGAATATCGGCGTAGACGAATATCAGGATCGAATCGCTTGTTATAGGAACGATGACGAAGAATGTGATTCACTTGGTACTTATTTCAAGTGGGACGATGCCATGGATTTCAAGAGCGTATTTACTTCGGTTGATGATTATTATTGCCGGCACAATGAAGAACGTCGCGGCGTTTGCCCCAAGGGATGGCACCTGCCTTCTGAAGATGAATGGCGCGAACTGATTGAAACTGTTGGCGATTCGCTTTCGGCAAACCATATACTCAAATCCAAGAACGGATGGCAGCAGGAAAGTGGGCTCGATACCTATGGCTTCAATGCGGTTTCTGGTGGGTACAATCCCGGTAGCAGGTGGTCTACCGGAAGGGAACGCTTTGCTTATTTTTGGTCGAGAACAGAATCGTCGAGGGAAGTGGCTAGGGGCATCTCGTTCAGTGGTGAAAACTGTTCGTTCGTGAAAATGGATTTTGTAGAAAAGGGGACGAACATGCCCGTTCGCTGCTTGAAGGATGAAGCATTGCTTTCGGAAGCGGTTGAGTTGGTCCCTTACGAGAGTCCGGAACACTGCGTAGAGAAACCGGTTACCTATGTATTCGATGACTCTGTGCGTAAGGCCGCCAGCCTGTATGACGAGGAGAAGAATACGCTTCTCGACAAGCGCGATGGCCGTACCTACAAGACGACGAAAATCGGTTCGCAAATCTGGATGGCGGAAAACCTCGCCTTCGATTACGATATCGGTTCCGCGAAGAATTTCTGCATTTATAGTAATGCGGATTCCTGCAGTAAGTACGGCTTGTACTATACGTGGTCTGCGGCTATGGATTCTGCAGGCGAATTTAGGGGAAACGGGGCGGATTCGATTGTGCGCGGCATTTGCCCGTCGGGTTGGCACCTTCCCTCGAAGCAGGAATGGTACGACCTGGTGGAAATCGTAACGGGGGAACCGTTTGACCAGAGTTATGGATACACGATGAACCAAATTGAATATACCCAGAGGGTGCTGAAATCTGTTGACGGATGGGCGAGTTCTGCTTACGCAGGGATAGACAGCGTCGATTTTTACGGGTATCCCATGGGGAATTGGATCGGTTCCAAGAAAAAATATGAGGATGTTGGGTCGACAGCTTATTATTGGTCTACCGAATCGATTGACGCGAAGTATGCCAGCATATTTGCCCTGCATGCGACGAATGCCTACATGCTTGTACACGTCTTCTCGAAAGGGGATGCGATTCCTGTCCGTTGTCTCAAAGATTGATTTTCTATAATTGGGTTCATGGAAGAAAAGCAGACTTACCGTGAAGTGATGCCGGGCGAGCTCCCGTGCGAAGTGCCGGAATGTGACGGCGTGATGGTTGTCGATCCCGACAATAGCTATAAACTCACCTGCGACAAGTGCGGGCACATTAAGGAATGACTCTAAAAATCACCTACCCAGAGCTTCCTGTCGTTGAACATCGGGAAGAGTTCTTCGAGATGCTCGAGAAGCATCAGGTGGTGATTGTAAAGGCAGACACCGGTTCGGGCAAGTCGACGCAGTTGCCGAAGTTTTTGCTGGAATGGTTCGATGGTAAGACCGCGGGTGAGCAGGGCGAGAAGGCTGGTTTCAAAATTGGTGTGACGGAACCTCGCAGGCTTGCGGCGATTTCCATTGCGGATCGCCTGCGTGAAGAATTGAAAGACGAGACGCTTGTCTCCACTAAAATTCGCTTCTGGGAACAGGGCCAGAGCGACGCCCCCATCAAGGTGATGACGGATGGCATTTTGTTGCAGGAATTCCGCCGCGACAGGCTCTTTAGGCAGTATTCTGCCATCGTGATTGACGAGGCGCATGAACGCTCGTTGAACATTGATATTTTGCTCGGCATTTTCAAGTCGGTTCTGCATGAGCGCCCGGAATTCAAACTGATTGTGGCCTCCGCGACGCTCGATGCCAAACTCTTCGAGGAATTTTACGACAACAGCTGCGTGCTCGAAGCCGAGGGAAGAACGTTCCCGGTGGATGTGGAATACTTTTTCGATGGCGGTTTGGCGGCGCGGACTGCGCTCGACACCAGCGGCAAGGGCGATTCCGGCCTTTTGGACGAGGCCCGCGATGCGATTCTCGATTTGGAAACGCGCCACCGCGATCACCTGCTTTGTTTTTTACCGACGGAACGCGACATCCAGGATTTGGCGGGCGAACTTGCGCACGAACTGGATTCCGCGACCTTCGACATCCTGCCGCTTTACGGGCGCATGAGCCCCGACGAACAGCGCCGCATCTTCAGGCATACGGAAAAGACCCGCGTGGTGCTTGCGACGAACATCGCGGAAACTTCGCTCACGATTCCGGGAATCGCCTATGTGGTGGATACGGGTACGGCCCGCATTTCTCGCTACAACGCACAGTCAAGAATCCAGGGGTTGCCCGTCGAGGACATCTCGAAGGCGAGTGCCCGGCAGCGCACAGGGCGTGCGGGGCGCGTAAAGCCCGGTGTGTGCATTCGCCTCTATTCTCCCGAGGATTTCGAGAAGCGGGACGAGTTTACGGAGCCGGAAATCCGGCGGAGCAACCTCGCGAACGTAGTCTTGCAACTGCGTAGCCTCGGGCTGGAACTCGAAAATTTCCCGTTCCTGCAGTCGCCGCCGCATTCGGCGTTCCGCGGCGCGTACAAGACGCTTTTTGAACTCGGCGCGTTGACCGCCGATAATGCTAGCGGGCATGTGACCAAGTTGGGCCGCGAGATGACGCGCCTCCCGATGGACGTGGCGCTCTCGGCGGTGCTTTTGCGGGCGCGCGATGCCGGCGTATTGCAACCCGCGCTCATTGTCTGTTCGGCCTTGAGCATCCAGGACCCGCGTGTGGTGCCGAGCGAGGAACCGGAACGCACCCGCATTCGCCAGCTGCACCGCAAGTTCGCGGGCCACAAGAGCGATTTCCTTACGTTCATCTGCATGTGGAACGCCTTCTGCGCCGAATGGGATGGCAAGACCTGGAACAAGTTGCGTAAGTTCTGCGACAAGAACAGCCTGCATTTCTTGCGGTGTCGCGAATGGATCGATCTGTACGAACAGTTTGGGCGCATCCTCGACGTGAAATTCGAGAATCGCGTGTGCCCGCTCGACAGTTTCCACCGCGACAACCTGCACATCGCCTTGCTTTCGGGATTCCTGGGCGGCATTGCGCTCCGTGACATGGAAAACGGCTGCTACCGCCTGGTGAGCGGCCGCGAGACGCACGTGTTCCCGGGCAGTGACCTTTACGGCAAGAGCGCGGAATGGCTTTTTAGTGCCGAGGTGCGCGAGACGAGCCGCATATTCCTCAACAAGGCTGCCGAAATCAAGCCCGAATGGATTATGCAGGTGGCGGAACCTTTCTGCACGCGTCGCTGGTATGCGCCCACATGGAACCAGGAACGCGGTTTTGTGGAAGCGGTGGAGGAGGTGAGTTTCCGCGGGCTCGTGATTAGCCGCGGCCATCGCGTGGATTATGCCCGCGTGAATCCCGGTGAATGTGCCGAGATTTTCTGGCGCGAGGCCGTAGTGCTTGGCCAGATGGCGCGACCCTTCGCGTTTATGACGCACAACGAACGCGTCGTCGAGGATTTGCATGCGTTGGAAGCCCGCAAGCGCCAATTTGGGCTTGCTCCGAGCGAAGATGCCCTGGTGGATTACTACGTGCGCATTGCGCATGAGGTGAATTCCATCAAGACGCTCAAGGACTACATCCGCGAACATACCGACCAGTTCCTGAAATTCGATGCGAAGTTCTGGCTGGACCAGAGCGAAACGGGCGTAAGCTATACGGATACGGGTTTCAGCAACCGCGCATTCGATGCCCTGGCGAAGGGTGACAAGAAGAAAACGGCAAAGCCGCAGGAACCCTCTCTCGGAGGCTCCCTCGAGCAGTTCCGCATCGAAGGGCTCGACGGTTCCTGCCGCATGGTAGTGGGCGAGATGGTTTTCGATGCGATGCGCGACTGCGACGGCATCACGCTTGACTTGCCTTACGACATGCTCCCGCAGGTGACGCCCGCGACGCTTGCGCTTTCTATCCACCAGTGGCGTGAGTGGATGGCGGAATCCGTCATCCGCGAGATGCCAAAGACGGCGAAGAAGCAACTGGAAGGCCGCCGCACGTTTATCGATGACGCCTTCTGCGACAAGCTTAAGGAAAACCCGTACAAGGCACCGCTATTGCTTTTGTACGAAGTCTTTGCCGGCATAAAACAACTCGATTGCGACATCCCGACGGTTACGCCCGAAAAGGAAAACCACCTGCGGATTCATGCGCGAATCTTCAAGCAGGGTTTCGCGGAAAAGTTTGCGACCGAAATCAATCCCGAGTGGGGAAGTTTCCGGCTGTTTGCAGCGGTGCGACCCGTCCTCGTGACGTTCGGTATAGACTTTGCGCTCGGCGACATGCGCTTCGGCTGGCGTCTCGGGGAATCGGCGCTGATGGCTCCGGCAGAATCCGCCTTCTGGCAGACCTTCCGCAAGCGCGTGGAAGGCCGCGCGCAGTCCGGTGCCGGCAATCGCACGCAGCCCGATGCCGACTCCGCCCTTATTGTCGACCGTCTGAATATGCTCGAGACGGGTGGCCTCTATTCTGACGGCTTCAAGACAGCGCTCAAGTCGTGGGCATTGAAGTCGCTTACTGCCGATGAATTGGATGCGAACCGATGCGTGCGCTTCTCGGGTCTCGAGTATTCCCGCGGCAAGAAAATCAGGGACTTTAGGAACCTCGCTGCGAGTACCCGCAGCGAAGACGAGGAAATCCGGCTGGCGCTGGTGCGTGCTACGTACGAGTCCGCTCTTCTCGGTGCCGAAACCTTCGTGAAGTTCTGGAACATGCTAAAGGAATTTTCCGTGGCGATGCGTCAGGGAACTGACCATGCCCGCGATGCGCTGGCAGCATCTCCTTCCAAGAGCGAACTGTCGCAAATTCTCTCGCTTTATGGTTCGAACAAGGAAACAACTTTGTTCGAAAGGCTGTCTGCCCTTTGCGGAATTGTTCGGCTGAATGCCGCTAGTCTCGACGCTTGCAATAGTCCGGCCCGCCCTGAACTGTCGGTTCGCGACCTCCGCGAAAAATTCCGCCCCTTCCTCAAGGCCCGTTTTATGAAGGACCACGAATTGAAAAATGCCCGTGATATCCTTTCTAAAATGGAGCGCATGCAACAGGACGATTCTGAATATCCGGAACTCTACTTGCAGGCCTCGGCCATGCTCGAGGACTTCGAAATCCTTAAGTTCAAGCGCAAGGGCGATGATGCCGAAGAAATTGTCGAAGAAGATGCCTTGGCTAAGCTTAAAGGGCGTTTCGGTCGTTTGAAATAGCGCCAGATTGGTCTAGGACCAGTCAAATTTGCTAAATTTGGGGCGATGACTTCTCTACTTCGCATATTGTGCGCGTTAACGCTCCTGTTCTTGGTGGCGTGTGATTTCTCGATTGGCAAGTTTTTTGGTAATGAAGACCCTGTCATTGTTTCTGTCGGGTCAACCAAGCTCACGCAGTCTATGGTTCACAAGTATGTTCCCCAGTGGGATTCCCTGGATGACCGTGCCAAACTCGCATTCCTGGAACACTGGATGGAAGAAGAGGTTATTTACCAGGAAGCAATGGATGCCAAAATCACCAACGATACCATCCTTGCTGCGCAAATTGAAAGTACTGTCCGCAAGATGGTCGTGGATTACTACCTGCAGACATTCGCCGATACCATGATGGTGGGCGATGCGGAGAAACTCAATTACTATCAGGAACACCAGGATTCCTACCTTCGTGGAAAGACTACTATTTCGGGTGCGGTGCTCCGTTTTAAGACCTGGGCGAATGCTGATGCCTATTACCGCGAAATGAAATCGCGTGTATTCAACAAGGTGCCGACTGAACATCCCCTTGTTGCAGAAATCCTCACGTTTGATTCTGTCGATGTCTCGCCAGATACCTGCCTCATTCATGATATTCCTTCGTTCCCCGTAGGCAAGCTCTCGACTATGCGCTTCTGTGGCAATGGCCTGAAAATGGCCGTGGTTACGGAAAGGCTTGATTCTGCGGAAGTCCGCCCTTACGTGGAAGTTGCGGAGGATGTTTCGAATTTGGTTTGGCTCGAACATAAGAAAATGGTTATGGAACGGCTCAAGAAGGAATGGAAGATGAAACGCCCTATCTTCTCGAAGTCGCCCGTGTTTACTGAAAAGGAAAATCAATGAAAAAGATTGGTCTGTTGTCTCTTACGCTAGGTTTGCTTGTTTCTGCGTCTTTCGCTGCGCCTGTGCTTATGGAAGGCATTGCTGCGATTGTCGACGGTAAACCTATCATGCGTTCGGAATTCCTGAACAACCTTTATCATTTCCAGGAGACTCCCGAAGGTTCCGCAATGAGCGAGGAACAGCAGAAGCAGTATGTGCTCGACAAACTTATCGAGGAGAAGGTGCTGCTTAGCCGTATTGATCGCGATTCTATTGTCGTGAGTGATGCCGAGATTGACCAACGCGTGACGGCTCACTTGACTCAGCTTGCGGCAAGCCAGAATGTGAATATGGCGACTTTGGAAAAGGCCATTCGTGCACAGCTTGGGGTAAGCATGGCCCAGTACCGTGACCAACTTGCTAAGCAGATCCGCAGTCACGTGGAACTCCAGCGTGTCCGCCAACGCCATGTGGGTGTGGTGAGCCCGACCAAGAAAGAGGTCGATGCCTTCTACAAGGCCTATAAGGATTCTCTCCCGCGACAGTACAACTGCGTGCAGTTGAGCCATATCCAATTGAAAATAGAACCGGATTCCGCTATCGTGGATTCTGTGAAGCACATTGCAGAAACTCTTGTCGATAGCCTCAATCTCGGCATCAAGTTTGAGTTGTTGGCCAAGAACCACTCGCAGGATTCCTCTGCGGCAAATGGTGGCGATCTCGGCTACTTTAGGCGCGGTCTCCTGGACCCTGCGTTCGAAAGGACTCTCGACCAGTTGAAGAACGGACAGTATGCATCTACTCCGGTCAAGACAGACCGCGGTTGGCACATTGTCCGTGTGATTGGCCGTAAGGAAGATGGCGTGCGTTCGGCCCATATCCTGCTCCGCACGATTCCGACAGCGGCGGATTCCGCCCGCGTATTGCACATAGCGGATTCTCTCCGAGCCACGATCAAGACTAAGGAAGATTTCTCTGCAGCAGCAAAGAAGTTCAGTACAGACAAGTCGAGTAACTTTGCAGGAGGCCTGCTGGGCTGGTTCCAGAAGAACGAGATGGAACCTGCCTATGTGGACCCGGTGGCGAACTTGAATGTGGGCGAGGTCTCGGAGCCGGTGGAAATAGACGGTTCCTACCATCTGTTCCGTCTGGACGATTCCCGCCAGATTCGCGAGTTCACTCTCGAAGAAGATTACGGCAAGATCGAGGCAATGGCTGCGACGCATCTTGAAAACGAGAAACTGAATGCGCTTATCAAGAAATGGCGTGATGAAGTTCACATCGAAATCCGCATGACGGAATAGTGTTATTGGAAAGTTGCCGCAATGATTCACTTCACCCATGTCACGAAGTCCTACGAGGACAACTGGAAGGCGCTGAATAACATCACCTTCCGTATAAACAAGGGTGAATTCGTGTTCCTTACGGGACATTCCGGCGCGGGTAAGTCGACCGTACTTAAGCTGATCTATATGGACGAACGTCCGGATGCGGAACGTGGCGGCCAGGTGATGGTGAAGTTTACGGGCGACTGTGTCTATGATAGCAAGAGTACGCCCGATAGCAAAATTCAGGCTTTCCGCCGCAAGATGGGAATTATCTTCCAGGATTTCAAACTTTTGCCGGATAGGAACGTCTTTGAAAACGTGGCGCTTGCATTGCGTATAGTGGGGACTCCAGGCAACAAGATTAATGCGGCTGTATTCGATGCTCTCGCCCTGGTTGGAATTAGCCAGAAGCGCTTTGCCATGCCCTACACGCTTTCGGGCGGTGAACAGCAGCGTGTGGCAATTGCCCGCGCGATGGTGCACAACCCTTACGTGCTCCTGGCAGACGAACCGACTGGTAACCTTGACCCGAAAAACGCCGAGGAAGTGTTCAAGATATTCAAGGAAATCAATGCTCGTGGTACGACAGTCGTGATGGCGACCCATAACCCGGATTTTTACCTGAACAGCCCGTTCCGTCGCTTGGTCCTTGATCACGGTGAACTCCTGACGAGAGACCTGATTTAACCCCGTTCCTGTTTATTCCTGTATACGAAATCGGTGTTTACGGTTGTGCGTTTACACCGTAAAAAACCTATTCTTGTACCATGGGCTTTAAGGTGCGTTATAACCATGTCGGGTATACTCCGGTTTCGCCGAAGGTGTTCTTGCTGGCGGCAGAACCTGCCTGTGTTCCGGGAAAGGGGTTTGCTCCTGCTTTTGAAGTGGTTTCGCAGTCCGGTTCGGTAGTGTATACGGCGGCGATGTCCGGCCAGAAGGTATGCGACTATACCGATGAATTTATCTGGAAAGGCGATTTTTCACCTGTTAGGGAGCCCGGGCGTTACAAGGTCCGTGTGACAGAAGGTGAGAAAGTCCTTTCGGAATCGCATTTATTTGAAGTATCGGAAGGCATTGCCCCTGAACTATTGCGCCTTACGCTCAAGTCGTTCTATTTCCAGCGCAGTGGCGTAGAATTGCCTGCCGATAAGGCCGGCAAGTGGGCGAGGCCGGCGGCTCACCTGGACGACTGCATCGAATTCCACCCGAGCATGAATCGCGAGGGCACATGGAATGCGCATGGCGGCTGGTATGATGCCGGTGACTATGGCAAGTATATCGTGAATGGCGGCGTCTCGCTTGCTACGCTCCTGCTGGCGGCTGAATTTACGGAAAAGAAGATGGCGGCGCCCGGTATTTGTTTCCCGGCGAACCGCTCGATGGACTTGCCCCTGTTCCGCAAGAACCTGCTTGACGAAATCCGGTTCGAACTGGAATTTTTCCTGCGTATGCAGGATACGGACGGAGGAGTGTTCTTCAAGGTTTCTCCAGCTCACTGGGATGGCTTCGTGACTCCGACGCAGTCCGATGAATCACAGAAACGCCAGATCTTGGGGAAGTCGACCACCTCGACATTGAATTTTGCCGGTGCGCTTGCTCAGGCACACCGCGTGTTTGAAAGTGTAGATTCTGCTTTTGCACAGCAGTGCCTTAGGGCGGCTATCCGGGCGTATGCCTGGGCGGTTGAAAATCCCGATGTCACCTACCCGCACAATACCGAAGGTAGCGGTGGCTATGGTGACGATCGTTACGATGATGAATTTTTCTGGGCTCGTGCCATGCTTTTCCGAGAAGTCTGTGACGGGGTGAAGTTTTGCACGGATTGCGAAAGGGGGTCCGACTGCAAGCTATCTCCTTCGTCTGGGAACCTGAGGGATTTGCTCCTTCGCGATATGGAAAAGTGCCCGCCATCGCTTGGGCTAGACTGGCGCGATACGCAGAACCTGGGCTGGATTGCCCTCGCATTGCAGTCGCGCGACCTCGATTTGCAGGTACGTGCCCGCAATACGTTGAAGGTCGTTGCCGACGAAATCGTACGCCTTGCCGGCGAGGATGCCTATGGCCTTGCTCTGCGCCGGTTTATCTGGGGCTCTAACGGCGATATTGCGAACCATGCGCTCACGCTATTTTTGGTGAATAGCTGGAGCCCTTCTTCTACTTATGTGGATTGCGCGAAGAGAATGCTCGATTTTATTTTTGGCAAGAACCCTGTGGAACGCTGCTTTGTGTCCGGAGCTGCCTGGAGTTCCCCGAAATTCCTGCATCACAGGATTTGCCATTCCGACGGTATCGACGAACCCATTCCGGGGCTTGTCGCGGGCGGAATCAATGCCGACCGCCAGGACATGCATCGTTTCCCGCATTATCCGGGCGCGCAGCCGGGATTCTCGTATACCGACGAGCGAGTATCTTTCGCAAGTAACGAGACCGCAATAAACTGGAACGCCCCTCTTGTGGCTGCACTCTATTTTTGTGTTTGCGAGTAACCCGCTCTATTCAACTTTTTCGGGCCACGGGTGCTTGGGGTAGCGCCCGCGCAGTTCCTTGCGCACTTCGGCGTAGGTGTTCTGCCAGAACCCGGTCAGGTCCCACGTCTTCTGGATGGTGCGGAAGTTCGGCGCGAGGATATCGTAACGCACCTTCAACTTGCCGTCGGCAATCTTGTGCTCGCCGCGCAACTGCATAAAATCTTCGATGCGGGCAGAAATCTCGACTAGTACGCCGTCAACGCTCTGTACGGATTTCCCGTCGTCGCTATTTGCTACGGCCTGGTAGCTGTAACGGGCGCGCTTGCCATTGGGGAGCACGTAGTGGTCGGGGAAGGTCTTGTTCAGCCAGGCGAGCATGGACTTGCCAAAAAAGTCCTCCACGATATTCCGGTAACGGTCTTCGTTGATGTCGCGGAGCAGGAACTTGCCGTCTGCAAAATCATCGAAGATGATTTGCATATCCTCGTCGTTGAATTCGGGAAGCCCGTATTCAGGGTAGAGCATTGCGGCAAGGCGCATCTTGGTAAGGAGTGTCTGCATCTGTTCGGTAAGGTAGCGCCCGCTCCAGTTTTCCTTCTCTATCTTTTCGCGCCATGCATCGACGCTTAACTTCTTCAGTTCTTCGAGAACCTTCGGGGCTGCCTCCTGCGTGAGGATTTCCTTGCGCGAAAGTTCAGTGACAGTGCCATCGGTGTTCTTGCTTTCGCGGATTTCTACGCCGATAAACCGTTCCTGCCCGCTGCGCCACAGCAGTTCGTAGCGGGTAGCGGCGTTTTCGCCAGCAAGCATTTCTTGCGCGATTGCGGCGTAGAGGTTCACCTTGAGTTCCGATTTCGTGGTGCCGGTACGCAGCATCGAGAGTGCGAGAATCGCATAGGGCGGTTCGGCGACTTGCAGGCGGATGACATTCTGGTTTGCAAGTTTATATGCGCTCCCGCTCGGGGTGGCGAGCCTGTCCGGGAATGCCTTGAGGAGCTGCTTGCAAACGAAAGTGCGAGCGACTTCGTTAGTCATCCCCGCGGAGGCGGGCGGACAGCACTTAGAGCTTTGCTCTTTAGTGCGCATGGCCACCAAGGTGGGGATCTCCTTTAGCCCATCGCGGTAATCCCGCAACTGCCGGAGGGTAAAGCTCACTTCGCGCGGGACATTGATGTTTTTCGAAAGCGTGTCGGCGGCGAGCGTCAGGATGTCGTAGGCGACCTTCGCCTTTTGCAAGAATTCCGTGCCGGAGTGGATCCATGCGAGCGCTGCGAGGAGCAGGTCGGGGAGGTCTTGCGGACCGTTTGCCGTGGCGAGGAGCAGCGCGAGCGGGATGCTTGAAACCGGAGTGCGGATGGCCTTGAGCCCGAGGGGCGTGATAGCTCCGTCCTGGAGCATCCCGAAACCTTCGAGAAGTTTTGTCGCCGCAATTTCACGCGTTTCCGGAATCGCTGTCGGCAGTTTAATGTCGCCCTGGAAGGAGTCCGCAGAACGACTGATAGGGTCCATGGATTCGTCACACCGTTGCTGCGTGGTCGCACCCACGTCATACCGCAGCCGCGAAGCGGCAAGTGTGTCCATGGCTTCCAACGCCGCCTTCTGCAGCAGCAGTTCCGACGGCTCTATCTGCAACACTTCCGGAACGATTCCCTGCGGCATGCGCTTTTCGGATTCTTCGCTCCAGAGGCGGATGGCGCAGCCGTTCTGTGTACGGCCGCTACGTCCGCTGCGCTGGATGGCGTTCTGCATCGAGATGGGCATCGTGCGCAACACGTTCACCTTCTCGCTGTCGTCGTAGAGGCTCACGCGCTCGATACCGCTGTCGACCACGCCTGTAACGTTCGGAACGGTAATCGAGGTTTCCGCGATGTTCGTGGTGAATATGACCCGCGGGCGTTCGGTGACTTCAAAGATGCGGTCTTGCGTTTCGCGGTCCTGCCCGCCGTAGAGTTCCAGGAACTCGGCGCAGTTAGCACCCAGCGCTTCGGAGGCGGCGCTGTGGCAGCGGGCGATTTCGGCCTTGCCAGGCAAGAACACGAGCGTCGTCTGCCAGATGTTGTTGCGGTAGAGCGTCTTTAGCGCCCGCACCACTTCGGCGTCAAGGCCCACGCCCGAAACGAGCGAGTTGCCTGTGGCGGGAGTCTGGTTGATAATTTGTACAGGGTACAGCGGGTGGCCGAGCTCAAGGCACTTGACGCCGAGAACCGTTTCGAGTTCGGAACGGCTCAGCGCCGCCGACATTACCGCAATGCGAGGCATTGTCATCCCCGGCGCCTGTTGCATTGTCATCCCCGGCTTGACCGGGGATCTCCCGTTAAAATACGCGAACAGCAAATCCATGTCGGCCTTGCGCTCGTGGTATTCATCGAATACAATCCAGTCGGCATCGCATTTGCCGTGCAAAAGTTCCTGCAGAAAGTTTCCGTATGTCTGGAACAGGATGCGCGTGCCGGCGCTCTTGCAGCTGTCTTGCCTGAACTGGTAACCGACGGTCTTGCCGCAGGGCTCGTTGTGGAGTTTTGCCGAGAATTGTGCGAGTGCAAGTGCTGCAATACGGCGGGGCTGCAATACGACAACGCGCCCCTTGCAGTGCTTGCTCAAAAAGTAGGGAATGAATAGCGACTTGCCCGACCCCGTGGGCGCCTCGATAAGCAGATTACTGGACTGCGCAATCGCAGTCTCCAGTTTGTCTTCTTCTTCCGCGAGGGCTAAATCACCGTAAGTCATTATATAGAACCGGGGAGTTGCGGGGTGTCCCCGCTAGAAGGGGTGGCGAGCAACAGCGCTAGCGCTGTGCGAGGCAGGGGAAGGCATTCCCCTACTACTACCTCGGGTACTTCAGTTTTTCGCCGGTAGCCACGTCCATGTAAGGCGGCTTGCCTTCGCGGAACTTCTGGTTGATGACCAGGTTCTCGATACGGCGGCGCAGGCCCTGTTCCGTCTTGCAGAAGAAGTATACGACCTTGTTGGTGCCCGGCACGAGGAACATGGCGAGCTTGTATTTCTGCTTCACGGCGCGGCGGAAGAACATCATGTCCTCTTTCTTGGGCATGACGATGTTGCTGCCTTCCTTGGTCTCGCAGATCATGTCGGCATCGGCGAGGAGAGCCTTGGACTTCTGCTTCAGGGCGGCAAAGTTCGGGTCCGTGTTCTTCTTGATGGTTTCAAGATTGAACGCGCCACCGCCTTCCTTGAGCGCCTTGCGCAGTCCGCGGAATGCGAAAACGGCTAAAACGATAACAACGACGGCAATGAGCCAGGGCCAGTAGTTTGCGAGAAAGTCTAACATAAACACCTCAATTTGACAGGGGTAAATATAGAATAATCCTCATTGTTTCGTGTTTTTCTATATTCTTGTTTCGTGTTAAAGTTTGTGAAAAGATGCGTATCGGTGGCTTTTTGGGGCATGCTCGGGCTTGCCTATGCTGCGCCTGCAGCGCCTGCGGAATGTCAGGACGGAGTCGCCGTTTCGTCCATCGATTTCGATGGTCTAAAGCATACGAACCCCCGCGTGGTGGAGCGTGAACTCCTGAACCGTTCAGGAGAGCCGTTCTCGCAAGAAAAGTTCGAGGCCGAAAAACGCCGCCTGCAGGACCTTGACCTGTTCACTGAGATTTCGGTTTCGTGCGAGGGTACAAAACTTACCTACCATTTCAAGGAAATCTTCCGCTGGATTCCCGCACCCGCGGGCAAGAAGACCGACCGCGACGGCCTGATGCTCGGGGCAGCGCTAGCGAACCTGAACGTGGCGGGCGAGGACATCCGTGTCGAGGTGCAGTACCGCACGACGATCGACCCCTTCTTCGACAAGCATGAATACGCCCTCTACGCAAGTTCGCCATACCTGTTCGGGCTTCCGCTTGGGTGGAACTTCGAGTTCCTCGTGACCGACAGCTACGACAACATCCGCAATTTCCAGGAACAAAGCATTTTGCTCGACCTGGATCTGGAATACAAGTTCCTGCCTCACTTGTCGCTGCTTGGGACTACCGCCTACCGTAGGCTGAAAGACTTTGCGAATCTTCCTGAAATAGGGCTTGGCTTTGCTTTCGATTATCGCGACAGCAAGCTCGATACGCGCGATGGCGTGTATTTCGAGTATATGCTCACGCATGTAGGGGCGGGCGAGGAATTTGTTGCATGTGGCGCCGATTACGAATCCGGCGGACCGGTCGAAACGGAATCCCGCTTTTGCTACAGGGATTTAGGCGAGAACTTCTGGGAACTCCTTACGGATGCCCGCGCATACAAGACTTTCGGACGCTTTGTAACGGGGGCTACCGCGTTGGTACGCCTGCGTCCGGGTGACGTGAAGTTCTACGATTACTACTACCATGGCGGTGCCAATACGTTTCGCGGGCACGACGCCGATTCGGGCTCTCTCGGGGTCCACGAGGTTCTGCTCACGCTCGAGGAACGCATTGTACTTATGGAAAGGCATGCCGCGAGCCTCTGGGGCATAAACTTCTTCTATGGGGTGCAGCTTGTGGCCGGCCTTGACGGGAGCCTGCTCTGGGACAAGGGCCACCCTGGCTGGGATAACTACGAGGGCGCCGTCTATGGCGGTATCCACCTCGTAATTCCTGCGCTCGACCGCATCCGCTTCGAGGTGGGGTACAGCCCTGACAGGGGCGAGCCGGTATTCTACTTCGGGCTGTTCGACAAGGTGACTTCGTCTAGATGGAGAAGTAGGTAAGACCGCTCGCTGAGACCGCTCCTCCTTGACTATTTGTTATAAAAAAGTTAAATTTACGTTAACGTATTGAAAAATAAAGACTTAGGCCAAAGGTGGCCTATCGGAGAATAAATGGCAATTAACTACCTGGATCTTCCTATCGGACGCAAGTATCCCTACGAAGTCGACTGCGTCGTGGAAATCGGCAAGGACACCAACCTCAAGTACGAGTACGATGAGCGCCTGCACGTGTTCCGCCTGGACCGCTGCCTGCTCAGTTCCATGAGCTACCCCTGCACCTATGGATTTATCCCAAGTACCAAGGCCGATGACGGCGATGCGCTCGACATGCTTATCTACAGTCCTGCCTCTATGATGACGGGTTCTGTCTGCACATGCCGCGTAATTGGGGCCCTTGACATGACTGACGGCGGCAAGAAGGACTATAAGGTCCTGGGTGTGCCTGTATTTAACCCGAGGCCCATCAAGGACATAGGCGATGTCGACCAGATGTTCCTCCGCATCACCAGGAATTTCTTCCAGAACTACAAGGAACTGGAGGGCAAGGACGTGCAAATTGGTGATTGGCAAGATGCGACGTTCGCTCGTGAGCGCGTGATTGCTGCGCACAGGGCTTACTTCCAGAACCAGGTGCAGGTGCCCGAGACGTTCTATCAGGAACCCGAGAGCGCAGAGCACCTGCCGGCCGAGGAACTCATCTAGCCTTTATCGGCGAAAAACTCTATTTTGTCGTAAATTTTTTCCAGCGTTGATCGATGCATGGAAAAAAGGTTATATTTACACCATAAACTTTTTTCTAAATCTTTTGTAATAAGGAGAAAGAATGAAACGTACCCTTCTTGCAGTCTTGGCTGCATCTCTTCTGCTTAGCTCTGGAGCATGGGCTGGCTTCTCTATTCACGTTGATAACAAGAAGACGGAACGTCGTAACGATCCTCCTCCTCCGCCTCCTCCTCCGCGTGAACGCCTGCAATGCCGCTTCGAAAAGCCGGATTGCCGCCCGCGCGACCGTCACTACCGTGTCGATTACCGCAACCGCCGTCCGATGGTCGAAGGCTATTGTGATCGTGGCGATGCCGAAGGCCGCTGGGATTACTACTGCAACGACGGCACCCGCTGGATGACAGTCGACTTCCGTCGCAACCGTCCGGGCCGTGTTGACTGCCTTGACCCGCGCCGTGGCCGTATGTTTGCCGCCCGCAACGTGCGTGAATGCGTCGATATCCACGACCGCTAGTCTAGTCTGAATATTTAAGACAAAATAAAAACCTTCCCCTGTTTGCGGGAAGGTTTTTTTGCATGGTTCGTTAGTGAACTGCTTCTGCCTTTATCCGGCAAAATTCTTCCCGAGAATCGCCGAGACATTCTTGAGAATGCCTTCGGCCACGTCGGGCTTGTTCATCGAGTAGACGTGTACGTTCGTGATGCCGTTGGCGTACAGGTCGATAATCTGGTCGCTTGCATAGATGATGCCCGCCTGTTTCATGGCGTCGGGGTCGCTGCCGAACTTGTCGACGAGCGACTTGAAGCGTTGTGGCATGAACGAGCCCGAAAGCTTGATGGCGCGTTCCACCTGATTCGCGTTGGTGATGGGCATGATGCCGGGGAGCACCGGGCACGAAACGCCCGCATCGCGCAGCTTGTAGAGGAAACTGAAGAAGAGGTTGTTGTCGAACACCATCTGAGTGGTGAGGAAGTCTGCGCCCGCGTCGACCTTCTCCTTGAGGTGCTTGATGTCTTCGGCCTGGTTTGGGCTTTCGGGATGCTTTTCGGGGTAGCAGGCCGCGCCGATACAGAAGTCCGAGTCGCTTTCCTTGAGTTCGCGGATGAGGTCAATGGCGTGCTTGTAGTCGCAGTTGTCGCGGCCGTTCTCGATCAGTTCGGGAGTGAGGTCGCCGCGCAGCGCCATCACGTTCTTGATGCCGGCAGCCTTCATGTCTTCGATGCGCTGGCGCACCGTGTCCTTGCTGCTCGAGACGCAGGTGAGGTGGGCGAGCATCGGGATGTTGAATTTTTGCTTGAGGTTTTTCGCGATTTCGAGAGTGTACTGGCTTACGCCACCACCAGCGCCATACGTGACACTCATAAACGCGGGGCCGAGAGCCGCAATCGATTCTGTAGCAGCCTTCACGCTGTCGAAGCTAGTCTCCTTCTTGGGCGGAAAAACTTCAAAGGATAGGCTCATCTTGTCTTGCTTTAGAATATCGACGATTTTCATGTCACCTCGTGTCTTGTCGTGGTCGGACCGGCCGGTTAGGTTTATGCAAATATTTTGATATATGCAAATATAATAAAATGTGGCGAGAGGAGGGGGACTTTTTACGTGAAAAAACAAAAAAAAGCCCCGGCTTGAAGCCGGGACCTTTACAATTGCGTGAGGCAGGATTACTGCTGCTTCTCGATTTCTTCATCGAGTTCGGCGTAGGCCTTGTTGGCGGCGGCACGGATCTTGTTGGCGACAGCGTCGTCATAGGTGCCGGCAGCCTGGAGGCTCTTGATGAGTTCTTCGACGAGGTTGGCGTCGAGAGTCATGATGCCGTAGATCTTGAAGTGGCCGTTTTCGTCGGTTTCAACCTGCACGTCGGTGAGGGTGGCGCCGCTCATGTGGGTGTTCACGACCGTCTTGGAGGTGCTCTGGAAGTGTTCGGCGACCTGGTCGTTCACGTCTTCCTTGAAGTTCTTGATGAGAGCCTTCGTCTGGGCGTCGATTTCCTTGGCGAGGTCAACACGTGCGTTCTGGTCGGCCTTTTCCATGGCAATCTGTTCGTCGGTAGAAACACCGATGCCCATACCGGCCGGGACATGGTCCTTCAGGTAGGCCTTCTTCTTCATCTGCATTTCAATGAGCTTGTTGGCGGCCTTTTCCTGCGGGGTCGAGCTACAGCCAATCATGAGGAAAGCTGCGACGAGAGCGACGATTAACTTCTTCATAAAAAACTCCTTGTTTTATTGTTTTCCCCTTGGGGGCTTATGTGAAGTCTGTATGCAAAAATATTTTAAACAAATGTCAAAGTCAAGTCAAAAAACAGGAAATCTTATTTTTTTGTGATTTAGAGCGCAAAACAGCGAATGAAATGCGTTTTTAGGGGTCAGAAGAACTTTCCGAGAGCGATAATCGCAGCTGTCCTTGCCCTGAGGCGCGTGTTCCCGAGATTAATGGAGGTGGATTTCCCTCGGCTGTAATTTTTTATGGATTCGATTTCCTTGGGCGAGAAACCGCCTTCCGGCCCGATGAGGAGTGTCGTGGGGCGTTCCAGTGGCGGGGCCTCTTTTTGCCCGTCGATATCGCAGAGGATAAGGTCGCCTTCGTATGAATCAAGCCACTTGCCGAATTCAATGGGGCCTTCTATGCGGGTAAGCCACGGCTTCCGGGATTGCTTGAGGCTCACCAGGCTCTTGAGTTCGGCGCGGCGCACGAGCTTGTGCAGGTCGGAGTTTTTCGGTTCCTGTGAAAAGTCCGTCCGCAAAAAATAGATGGTATCGATTTCTGTCTGCGCGGCATGGAAAACGACTTCTTCGAGGGCGTCGTCCTTGAGGCAGGCGATGGCGAGGCTCAGCAGGGGGCGCCTTGTGGATACCGTTTCGAACCTGTCGATGCGGACTATGCAGGCCTTCGGGTCTGCCTTTGTGATGGTCGCGTCGGCGAATCGGCCGTTTCCGTCGGAGAGCTGCAGTATGTCGCCCACGGTGGCGCGGCATACCCGGACGGCATGGCTGCTTTCGTTTTCGTCCAGGGATATTTCGCCCACATCGATTTGCGGGCAGTAAAAACGGCTGTCGGGTGTTCTCATGTGCTATAAAGTAGAAATTTTTCTACATTGGGGCACATGCAACACAAACCGGTAAAAGCCGTAGTTTTCGATTTGGATGGAACGCTGTACTTGAGCGGTCGCCCGTACCCGGGTGCCGTGGAAACGGTAAAGCGTGTCTCGAAGCAGGTGCCGGTCTATTACCTGAGCAACAACACGAGCAAGTCGCCTGTGTTTTACGAGAACCGCCTGAAGGTGATGGGGCTCCCGTTGCGCGACGATTCTATCATCTCGGCGTTGTACCTCGCACTCGATGCAATCCATGCGAAGGGCATAAAGAACGTGTTCTTTTTCGCTAACCCCGAGGTGTACGAGTGGTTTGCCGCGCAGGATCCGAGTTTGAACTTGAACCCCTCCGTAGAAAATACGGAACTTGTCTTGGTTGCCTATCACAATAGCTTTGATTACCGGGAACTATGCGAACTCAGTTTCCGCGTGCAGCGGGGAATCCCGTTCTGGGTGACGCATACCGATTTCGTTTGCCCCGATGCGAACGGGCCCGTGCCCGATATCGGGAGCTTCATGGCGCTACTCAAGACGGCGTACGGCGTTGAACCGGAACGTAGTTTCGGCAAGCCGAATCCGGCGATGCTTGCAAATGTGCTTTCGCAGTTCGAACCCGAAGAAGTCCTCTTTGTGGGCGACCGCCTCTACACGGATTTTGAACTCGCCAAACGTGCGGGCTGCCGCTTTGTGCTCCCGCTATGCGGCGAGACAAAGCGCGAAGATGTAAAAAAACTCGAGACCAAGCCCGAGTTTATCGTAGAAAGCGTCAAGGATATCGATTTCGATAGCTTCTTCGCCGGGAAGATTTAACTTGCCCCGTAGGGCAAGGGCATCCATTAAGACTTTTTACGCCTGATGGCGGCAAAGACTCCGAGTGCAATGAGGAGGATTGCCGCGAATACGCTCACCTTGATGCAGGCGTGTAGCGGCTTGCTGCGGTATTCCATGCGTACTTCGGACTTACCCTTCGGAATCTCTACGGCGCGGAGCGTGCCGAAAGCCTTGTAGACCTTCGCGGGGGCTCCGTTCACAGTCGCGTGCCAGTAGGGGTGGTAGTTGCCGGCGACGACCATGAAGCCAGCGCGGTCGCTTTTGACTTCGAACACCTGCGTGTCCATCTTGGGGCTTGCGACAAGCTTCGCATGACCGTTCGCAACTCCGCCTTCACCCGCATGTTCGGGCTTTTCCGAAAGGATGACGGTTTCGCGGTAGTAGAAGTTGTCGTCTACGGGTTCGACGGCGGGCTCGGCTGCAGCCTGTTCCGCGGCGGCCTCGTTTGCAGTGCTGTCTGCGGCTGCGGTTGTCGTCGAATCGCTTGATGCTGCCGTTGAATCCTCTGCGGCGGCAGGAGCGCTCTCTTCGGCCTTGGGCTTGCGGATGGCCGCCTTTTCGCGGAGAGTCCTGATGGCGCTAGCGTCGTCCATCGTCACGGACTGCCCGTAGATGTAGGCTTCGCCCATGGCCGTCGGGATAGGCATGAACGTCGTTCCCTGGCGGCTGTCGAAGATGATGGCGCCAATGTTCATCAGGTCGAGGAACGGATGGGCGGCATCGGGGTTGTTGATGTTCAGGAGGTAGTTTGCGTTCTGTTGGCCGCCGCGGAACTCGCGGTAGCTTGCAAGCTCGTTGTCGTGGAAACCGTCGGCGTTGCGCAGGTGGAACTGCGGGAAGGCATTCGCCCCGAGCGCCTTGTTGCGCGAAAGCGAAAGCACGCGCGGCGTATTGAGGGAATCCGCCTTGTACGGCGCCTTGAACGCGCTTACGACGGGGTTGTTCGGCTGCAGGTATTCGTTTGCAGGGACGTTCTGGATGAACGCTCCGTTGATGAAGAAGAGTTCCACTGCGGCGGCAACGGCAAGGATGCCTGCCTTGTAGGCGATGGAGCCATTCCAGCGGAAAATGAACAGCGAAAGCGCTACGATGACGAGGATAAGGATGAATCCGGGAATCACCGTGCCCGCGGTCGCATTCATGACAATTTCGTTGAGGGGCTTGAAGTACGGGCCGGCGACGGGGTCGGAGAGCAGGTCCTGCCCGCTCATGAGGAAGGCGCCGATGGCGGTAAACCCGAGTACGACGCAGGCTTCCACGATGCGGTTCGAACCGGGCAACTTGGCCTTGTAGGCATCCAGCAGGTTCGAAACCGTAAGTGCCTTGCCCTGGTCGTCGAGGTTCATCACGCCGATGCAGGCGATGCCGTACACGATGCAGGTGACAAGCCCGACGGGTCCGATGAACGTGGTCCAGTTGTAGCGAGCGATGACGACAAGTAGCAGGAGGATGGCGAACATCACGGCGCCGTGTGTAAGGGCGCGCATGTTGCGAGCGCGGTCGGCGGCTTCATCGGAAATGGCGCGGAGCACGGGGCCCGCCATCATCACGAGCAACAGTGGCAGCCAGAACAGAGCCATGCCCGGTGCGCGGAAGTTCTTGACGCCGGGGAGAATGGCGTACCAGAGCTTGAAGAGCGGGGAGTGTGCGCCCATGCCGTAACTGAGGGCGACAACGGTGCCCACGGCCCAGAACGTGGCCCAGCGGCGCTTGCCCGGCAAGAACAGGCAGAGGAACCCGAGGAAGGTGAGGAGTGCGCCTGCATTGTTGTGGTCGAGCTTAAAACTGTTGTGGCCCCAGTAGAACGGGCTTCCGGAAGATGCCATCTTGCGGTATTCGTCCATCGTGACGTTCACGAACGAACTGCCCACGAGGTCTCCCGTCTTTTCGTCTTGCTCGTACACGTCCACGCCGATAAATCCCGGCAGGAGCATCTGTGCAAGTTCTTCCTGGTGCAAGGACCAGCTGACGGCGTGCCCGTAGTTGGTGTGGTCGCCTTCGCCGCGCACGGACTGCGTTGTCGTGTACAGGTAAGGCGGTACCAGCTGGAAGCAGGCAAGTGCAAGCCCGAAGGCGAGGCCAGCGGCAGCGAGCCCGACGCGTTTGCCGCGGGTCTTGAATGTTTCGCAGTGGAAGGCTGCTTCGTACAGCGTGTAGAACCCGGCGCCCCACAGGAATAGGTATGTGAGCTGCAGATGGCTTCCGAGAATCATCCATGCGATGGAAAGCGCGAGTACAATCAGGTAGGGGAGGCTTCCGTTACGGACAACCTTGCGGATAGCGAGGAGGGCGAGCGGGGCGATGGCGAAAACCATCATCTTGCCGTCATGGCCGCCATAAATGTAGGTGAAGTATTCCGGCGAGAACGCGTAGAGGAACCCGAGGAGGGCGCCCCACCAGCGGTTGCCCGTAAGGTTCCAGGCGAGTAGCATCGCGCTCATGAAGGCGACCCATACGGTGAGCATGAACTTGAAGCCCACGGCGCGGGCCGGGTCCATCAGGAACTGAGTCCATACCAGCGGGTGGTAGGCGTCGGCGAACAATGCGTCAATCGTGGGCACGCCACCAAGGCGGCTGTCGTCCCATTCGGTCACGATGGCGTTCTCGGCACGCAGAATGCGGCTTCCGATGCCGTTCAGCTGGTCGCTGTTGAGCATCAGCTGTGAGTCGTCGAATGCGAACCCGCGGAAAACGATGAGGAGGATTGCAAAGAAAAGCGCGGCCATCGCCGCGAAGAAAACGGGCTTCTTGTTTAGAAAGTTCATGCTTGGAAATATAAAAATACCGCAGGCGCATATGCCTTGCGGTATGGCAAAAAACGTCGAACCTGGGGCTCGACCGTGCCGGGCGCACTTTGGCTAGTCGGCGGTGTTCTCGTCGGTCTTGTTGTACTGGATGAGACTGTAGATGCCGAATGCGGAAATGATGCACACGGCGGCGATTACGATAAACTTGATAATCTTTCCCATTGTAAACTCCTTAAATCGTCTTTTCTAAAGATATCTGTTTTTTTCTGAAAAAACAAGTCTTTTTTACATTTGTTATCAATTTTTTGTGAGAATCATGCAGATGACGGGGAGCTTCTTGTCCACCTCGTTCTCGCTCGGGATGATTTCGCTCTCGAGCACCTTGCAGTTGAACTCCTTCACGAAGAATTCGAGCTGGCTCTGGTCGAACCCGAGCCAAATATGCCCGTGGGTCGTGCGGAAGGATTCTTCCTTGTGCTGGGCCAGGTCGAGCAAGGCTAGCGTTCCACCCGGTTTCAGGATGCGGATGGCTTCCTTGAGGGCGAGTCGCGGGTCGGTCGCGTGGTGGAGTACCTGGCTCATGAGCACGAGGTCGGCGAAGTTGTCGGGGAGCCCTGTCTTCGTCATGTCGGCGACCTTGGGCGTGATGTTCTTGATGTTCTTCTGTTTCAGGATTTTCTGCAGGCCGCTGATGACTTTAGGGTCGCAGTCGAGCGACGTGACTTCCTTGCAGCGGTTGGCTAGCATCAGCGAGAGGTCTCCGCCTTCGCCGCAGCCGATGTCCACGGCATTTTCGAAGGGCTGCATGAGCTTGCTGAACAGGCTGATTTGCGCCTTGAGGCTTCCGCCGGCCTGGTCCAGCTTGTGGATTTGCCCCTTGGTCTTGTCGGTGCGTTCTTGCAACACCTGGTCAGCACGGCAGCGGAGTACGTCCTTGTCGGGGAGTTCCCCGTATGCATCGCGGATTACGGAAAGTACTCGGTTGCTCATCAGGAGTTCTTCGCTCAGGCGGTAGTAGGCCTTGATGCCGTCACGGCGGTCTTTCAGGAGCCCGCAGGCCGAAAGCTTGGCGAGGTGTCGGCTGGCGTTACTCTGGTGTATGTCCAGGATGTCCTTGATTTCGTTCACGGTGAATTCCGCGAGATCGAGGAGCATCAAAATCTTGAGCCGCATTTCGTCGGATACGGCACTGAAAAAATCCATCGTCGAGGTAATCGGTTCGCGTTGCATACTGCATTCCAATATAATTAATTAACTTTGACGGGTAATGCCTAGGTCCTTGAAAATGTGTTTTTTTGTCGCCTTCCTTACGGGGGTGGCGTGCGCGCAGCTGGCAGAATCTGCCTCCTCGGTTGTAGAACCGCAGCGCCATTACGGTGTTTCGTTCGAAAAGGATTTGCCGTTGACGTTTGTGTCGGCATTTGTGAGCATTTACGGGAACTACCGGCTCGGAAAGATGCATGTGCAGGACCCCTCCGAAATGAAGGCCGTTTCTGACCTGTTGCCGTGGGACCGCCCTGTGGCCGGCCGTTACAACAAGACTGCGGGCGATGTGAGCACCTGGGCTGCCGCCCTCGGGGTGGCTCCACTTGCCTTGGGGGCTGCCTCCTGGTACAGGGGCGATGCATTGGGGGCAGACCTTGCGGCATATTCCCTGATGTTTGCGCAGGCGCTCGCCCTCCAGAGCGGCCTGAACCTGGTCGTGCGCTCCATGTCGTTCTGGCCGCGCCCCTACATGTACGCGACCGAGGGCGAGGGCGCGGACGCGGCATTCGCCGCGGAGGGCGAGGCGTACGGGAGTTTCTTCAGCGGACATACCTCTGCCGCATTTACGGTAGCCGTTTTTACCGGCGAATGGTTTTCCGAGTTCTACCCGAATTCGGCCTACAAACCGCTTGTCTGGGCAACGTCGCTTTCCCTGGCGGGCTTTGTCGGGGCGCTTCGCATCGCTGCGGGTAAGCATTACCCGAGCGATGTTGTCGTAGGCGCCCTTGCGGGTACGGGAATAAGCCTCGCCGTCATCAAAATCCACAAAAAATCGGTACGAATTGGCCCGGTCGCCTTGGTTCAGGTCTTTGGCGGGCCCGATGCGCTCGGAATGACCTTCGCGTTCTAGCCTCTTTCCCGTTTTGTGGCTGAAAATGGCTTTTTCCCTGCCTTTTCGAATGAAAAAACAAATAAACACAATTTTTTTGTGAGAACGTTCCTTTTTCGATTTGCGTATATATATTACTGAAAAAGTTAAACCCTCAGAGGTGTGGAATGTTCAGTTTTGTTGGCCGTTTGGCAGTGGCCTTACTTGTTGTTGCAGAAGTATCTTACGCAGAACCCTCTATCCGTGATAACCGTGACGGAAAAATTTACAAGGCGATGTCTTCGGGCAGCCTGAACTGGTTTACCGATAACCTTTCATTTCAAAAAAAGGTGTCCTTCCGTGACGACGGGAAGAATGCCTACTATAAGCAGAAGGATTGGTCTGCTTCTTGCCCCGAAGGTTCGCATGTCCCCGATATCCAGGAATGGACTGCTTTCTCCAAGGACCGCTTTACTGGCCCGCGCAAGGTGTCTAACGTGAAGTCCTTTGCCGGCAAGACGCGTGGCTTTTATGACCTGGCCGATGCGACCAGGAAAATTCAGGGCAAGGATGCTGCCTATTTCGCGGTGAACGATCCCAACGATGTGCGAGCCATGATGCTCGATATCAAGCGCGGCAATGCGAAACTCGTGACGCTCCCGCCCGAGGCCGTGGTGACGGTGCGTTGCGTCGCGGAACGCGACCTGTATGCCGAAAAGTTTGTCAATCGCAAGGAGATGAAACTTACTGACCCGCGCGACAACCAGATGTACAAGGTGGAACAGCGCGACGACAAACTATGGATGCTTACGAACCTCAAGTATAGCCTTTCCAGTGCCAAGCAGTGCCTGCTCGAGGATACCACGTTCTGCAAGAAGTTTGGCCGCTTTTACACGTACAACGACGCAAAGAAGGCTTGCCCTGCGGGCTGGCACCTGCCCGACGATGGCGAGTGGCGCGATTTCCAGAAGGACCGTGCGAAACTCAACTGGGACAATCTTGGCCGTGGCGGTTGCAAGGACTGGGACGGTTACTGCAATAGCGAACTTACCGGGCACTACTGGTCTTCTACCTCCATCATGAAGAACACCGGGCGTTCCTGGGAGTTCCGCCGTCAGGCAAAAAGTATCGACCGCACAGACCAGAATGTGCAGAAGGGCCTTTATGTACGTTGTGTAACGGAGCTAAACTGATGAACAGGAAACTTAGTTTATTCAAAATATGCGCGGTCGTTGCTGCCGCTGCATTCTTTGCTGCGGGCTGTTCCGATGATACGTCTGCGAACTGCACCGATAGCTGTATCGATAGCGGGGATACCATTGATATCCCGATACCGGGCGACAAGACCGAGGGTGGTTCCGAGGCGAAGTCCAGCTCGAGTGCCGGCAAGACCGCCAGCAGTTCTTCTGTGAAGGAAGAGGCTGCTGTTTCGAGTGCGGATGAACCGGCAAGTTCCGAGACGGCATCGGAAGACTGGCGTGACTACTGCCTGGAGGTTGTGAATGCAAAGCGTGCAACCGAAAACCTGCCGCCCTTGGAACGCGCCTCCGAGGAGCGTGAAAAGTGCGTGGCGACGCAGGCGGCAGACGATATGGATGCGGGCAAGGGGCATGCGAACTTCGGAGACTGCAAGGAATCCGCGCAGAACTCCGGCCCCAACATCAATCCCAAGTGGTACAAGACCGAAAAGGAAATTGTGGATGCTTACGTGAACATGATGTGGGATGACGAGAAGAAACTCGTGACCAACGGAGAGCGCGATCCGAACAAGGACTCCGATTATTCCTACATCGGGCATTACCTGAACATGAAGAACGCACAGTACAAGTCGCTTGCCTGCGGGATTGCCTATAGTACTGACGGCACCAAGGCTTGGTTCAACATGAATTTTTACTAATTAAATGAGTGACATTAAAAAACGCCGGCATTGATTGCCGGCGTTTTTTCTTGGAGGAGAATCTGTTACTTGATTGTCGAGGTAAGGCGGAAGGCGAGGCCCACGTCGCTCATCTCGTTTTCACTGTAGACACTGAACTGCAGCTTCGAGGAACCGATCTTCTTGACCCAGGCGACGGTCCATGCCCAGTCGTCGTAGGTGTGCTCCTGTGCTGCATACAGGTTGTCGCGCTTGTCGATGAATTCCCATTCCACCATGAAGTTGCTCATGAGGGTATTCAGGATGCCAGTCTGGGGGGCAAAGTCGAGACCCAGGTAGAACGGCTGGAAGTAGATGCCCGGCAGGTAGTACTTGGTCTCGGGAGCGATGTAGTTGTCTGCGGTCTTGTCGAGCTTGTCGTTCTGGGTGTAGATGCAGGAGTATTCGCCGTACACGCGCAGTTCCGGAATGACATTGTAACTTGCATAGGCTGCAAGGCGGTGCGTCAGGTAGGCGGTGTTTTGCAGTACGTCGACCACGTTGGAACGGTAGGCGACCTTCATCTCGAGCGGGAACGTGAACTTCATGTCCTCTTCGATGCGCAGGTAGCCGCGGTTCGCATTGCCGTCCTGGGTGGCGAGCATGGCGTTCAACTGGCTCAGGCCGTGCTTCCAGCCGAGCTCAACGGCATTGTGGCTATAGTCGCGCATCCAGAGTCCGCGCTTTGTGAGTTCCTTGTCCACGTAGGTGCCGAAATGGGTGGACTGCGACCAGTCCGTCTTCCAGCGACCGAGCTTCAGGTTGAGCATGTCGTTTTCGCCCAGGTTCCACTTGTAGTTTACCCAGTACAAGTCGGCAAGAATCTTGTCGTACATCTTGCCTTCGATCTTGTTGCCGAATTCCGGAGCGAAGATGCGCAGCATGATAAGGCCTTCGAGGCTTTCCCCTTTGTACTGGCCGCCTACGTTGGCGCGGAACCAGCCGCTGCTGAAGTTGTGCTCGTCATCGGCAATGGATTTTGTTACTTGGGTCTGGACATTTCCCTTGAGCGAAAAGTCTCCGTCGAGCGCGAAGGCGAATGTTGCCATGCCAAAAATAAGGGCAGTGGCTATCTTGCTGTACTTCATGAATTCTCCTATGTTGGTTGCCCTTTTTGGGGCCTTTTGCATCGGATTGTAAAATTATGGCCTAAAAAATAGAATTATGTGGAGATTTTGGAAACGAAAAAAGAGCCTTTTGCTCTTTTTTGTGATTTTTTGTGCTGAGTTTTATGTATTTTTGGGCGCGTATGTGTTGAATTACCCCGAAAAAAACAGCGCCGGGGAAACTTTTTGAGGTTCATATGCGAAAAATGCCTGTGGTTGTCGCCTTGTCCCTGCTTGCGGTGGCGGTTGTTGCGCCTTGTGCTGCCGAACTTACGCCCAACAAGACCCATGCCGTGTTGAACGTGACCTACACGAACTACGATGATGTTCCGCAGGCAAAAAAGAAGCTCGTTTTCGTGGGCCAGAAAAAGCCGAAAAACAAGATTGTTGTTACCACGGACATGTATGGCGAAACGGCATTCCTGATTCCGCGCGAAGATGCTTACACCATACTCTGCGAGAGCCTTACCGGACCATTCGAATGTGGTGAAACGCCCTATGTCTCGAGTACGGCAAGTACGGGTGGCATTACGGTGCTGTTCGATGACACGCGTGCCGAACTCACGGGTGTGAACTTCAAGGTGGGCAGTGCGGAACTGATTCCCGGTTCACTCAAGACGCTCGACAACGCCATCGCCGGCCTCAAGAGGAACGCGAAGGCCAAGGTCGAAATTGAAGGCCATACCAGTAGCGAAGGTAGCGAGAGTTTTAACCAGCAACTTTCGGAAGACCGTGCGAATAGCGTCATGGAATATATGATCCGCAAGGGGATTTCGAAGGACCGCGTGACGGCCGTGGGTTATGGTTCGAGCCGCCCGAAGGCGGATAATGCAACGGAAGCGGGCCGCAAGGAAAACCGCCGCATCGAAATCCGCGTCGTGAACAAGGACGAAGTGAATATTTCCGAAGAGTAGGGCTTACCGGGCGGTAAGCCCGGAATTTTAGCGCGTGGCCCTAATCCCGTCTTCGTCGATGGTGATTTTGCCATCGCGGAAGAGCCCGCCGATAATCTTCTTGAAAGTCTTTTTCGATATGTCGAATTCCTGGCGGATTGTTTCGGGGTCGCTGTTGTCGCCGTAAGGTAAGAAGCCGCCGGCCTCCTCGAGTTTTTGCATGATGGCGCTTGGGCTGTCGCTCTGCATGATGCCCTTGTAGCCTACGGGAGTGAGGTTCAGGGTGATTTTCCCGTCGTTCGTTATCCGCTGGATAAATCCCGGCATCGTGTCGCCGATGTAGATGCGCTCCATGCCGCGTGTAATCTGCAGTCTTCCTGTGTAGCGGTAGTCTACGAGGCAGTCTACGTAATCGGGCGTTACTTCGTATGCAGCGAGTTGCACGCGCTGCCCCACATGGAGTTCACTCGTGTCCAGGTCTAGGAAACTCTTTATCTTTTCGGTCGCGACAAGTCTTCCGCTCTTTTCATCAACGAGGACGTAGACGACGCAGCGGTCGCCCTTGCGCAAGTCTCCCAGTTGCTGCTTGTAGGGGAGGAACAGGTCCTTGTTCAGCCCCCAGTCCAGGAATGCCCCTACGCGGTTAACGTCCTTCACGGTGAGTACGGCAAATTCGCCTGCTTGTGCATAGGGCTTGTCGAGTGTGGCGATGGGACGGTCCTCGGAGTCCATGTAGACGAACGCGTCGATGATTTCGCCCTCTTCGAGCGAAAACAGGTTCTTGTTTCCGGGGAGCAGTACGCGGCCTCCGGTCTCGAGTTCGAGGTAGTAGCCTTGCGGCATGACGGCGTCGACGCGCGCGCGGTTGATCTTTCCGATTTCCATAATAAGCCTTTCCGTCCAGGTAATTTGCCGCG
This sequence comes from Fibrobacter sp. UWR2, assembly GCF_002210285.1. Taxonomy (NCBI): domain Bacteria; kingdom Pseudomonadati; phylum Fibrobacterota; class Fibrobacteria; order Fibrobacterales; family Fibrobacteraceae; genus Fibrobacter; species Fibrobacter sp. UWR2. The sequence continues at coordinate 889,487 of NZ_MWQE01000001.1, forward strand.
ACCATCCGCGACATGCCAAATATAGAATTTGCCCGCCCGCATCAAAGGGGGCTATGTGTCGGCGAGTGGTATATCCTTGCAGTGCCTTACGAACCGGAGAGTCTCTTTTTCTCCCTTTTCGGCAAGCATCTTCAGCAGGTATAGAAGCTTGCGGTACGTCTTTTCTGTCATCTTTTCATGGGCGGTGCTTCTTGTTAGGTAGAGCAGGGGAGATTCCTGCGTGTAGCTGTCCCTGTTGTATGTCTTGGATGCGGCGATGCGGTCGCAGAACATTTCCTTGATGTAGCGGTCGGGCATGTCCATCGGTACAATCTTCTTGGTCGCCATTTCATAGTCGTACCAGAATTCAAAGTGATGCTTGTTCCGCCCTTTGTGGTGCATCCATGCGAGGCTCATTCCGGTATCGCGGCGCTCCCCGTTGTTTGGGGATTCCTTTCCACTGTAGTACTTTGCTCCCGGTAGAAATTCTGTCGGGGTATATTTCGAAAGATCGTGGAATAGCCCCTGGAACCCGATACCCGCCTTGAAGCACAGCCGCATGACTTCGTTGCGGTGTCTCGTGATGGTGATGAAATGCCTAATCGGGTGAAAATTCATGCGTTAAACGATAGGAATTTTAATGGGGAGTGTGACGGAACCTTAGGTTTTTACAATTTGTGTATGTAAAAAATAATAAAAATAACAACTTGTAGTCATATGGAGACACTGTGGAATGGTGACTGTTGTTATTTTCTGTATATGGGAATGGATTATAAAGACACAGCCGTCTTCGCGACGGCTTTTCAGAAACTGCTTATAGGCGTTAGAAGAGATACGCTGGTAACGCAGACGGAGCTATCAAAATCAGCCGGGCTTACACGACAGTCTATCTCAATGATGGAAAGTGGCAAGCGAGTAGCGTCGTTCCAGACGTTCTGTATCCTTGCACAGGGCCTGGGTATTTCGCCAGTTGAACTCATGCGGATGTTTGTTCGCATATGTGAGACGGAATCGATTGCCCGTCACGGGCTGGGCGAGGCAAAAAGTAGGGCTCTGGAGTATATTGTGAACTTGCGATCCACGCAGGGTGGACATCCCGGCGACAAGGTTTAAATCAAGAAAAGCGTTTAATTTTGAAACAAACGGTGTCTTTGTTTCTTTTTTAAACATGATTTCTTGCGATTTATGCACTTTGGGGCTTCTTTTAGACATATAAATGCAAATTTCGTGCCGGGAAAAGGGTTGGCACACCTTTTGCTAATAATAGGGCGAACAAAAAATGGTCCAATATGGACTAACACTTTAACAAGAGGAAAAACAAAATGATCAAGCCTTTAGCAGATCGAATCGTTGTCAAGCCGGCCGAAGCCGAACAGAAGACCTCCTCGGGTCTCTTCATTCCGGACAATGCCAAGGAAAAGCCCATGCAGGGCAAGGTTGTGGCCGTGGGCCCGGGCCGCAAGAATGACAAGGGCGAAATCGTCCCGATGGAAGTCAAGGTGGGCGACGTGGTGCTCTACGGCAAGTACAGCGGCACCGAAGTCACCGTCGACGGCGAAAACTACCTCATCGTGAAGGAACCGGACGTCATCGCGACGCTCTAATCACAAAAAGTTTTAAATAAAAAAAAGGAAAACAAAAATGGCAAAGCAACTCAAGTTTGATGTGGCGGCTCGCGAATCCCTCATGAAGGGCGTGGACAAGCTCGCCAATGCTGTCAAGGTAACTCTCGGCCCCAAGGGCCGCAACGTGATGATCGCCCGCTCCTTCGGTGCCCCGAACGTGACGAAGGATGGCGTGACGGTCGCCAAGGAAGTGGAACTCGAAGACGCCTACGAAAATCTCGGTGCCCAGATGGCCAAGGAAGTCGCGAACAAGACTTCTGATGCCGCCGGTGACGGTACCACCACCGCTACGGTGCTGGCCCAGGCCATCACCCGCGAAGGCCTCAAGAACGTGGCCGCCGGTGCAAACCCGATGGACATCAAGCGCGGCATGGACGCTGCGGTTGACGCCGTCATTAAGGAAATCGGCAAGATGGCCGTGAAGATCAACGGCAAGGAACACATTGCCCAGGTCGCTACCATCTCCGCGAACAACGACCCGGAAATCGGTGACCTCCTCGCCAACGCCATGGAAAAGGTCGGCAACGACGGTGTCATCACCATCGAAGAATCCAAGACCGCCGACACCATCCTCGACGTCGTGGAAGGTATGCAGTTCGATCGCGGCTACCTCTCTCCTTACTTTGTCACCAACACCGACAGCATGGAAGTCAGCCTCGAGAATCCGTACATCCTGTTGTACGACAAGAAGATTTCTACCATGAAGGATTTGCTCCCGATGCTCGAACACGTGGCAAAGCAGGGCAAGTCTCTCCTCATCATCGCCGAAGACGTCGATGGTGAAGCTCTCGCAACGCTCGTCGTGAACAAGATGCGTGGTACCCTGAAGGTCGCCGCCGTCAAGGCCCCGGGCTTCGGTGACCGTCGCAAGGCCATGCTCGAAGACATCGCTATTCTCACTGGCGGTATGCTGGTTTCCGAAGACACGGGCGCCAAGCTCGAAGACGCTCCGGTCACCGTCCTTGGCCAGGCCAAGTCTATCACCATCACGAAGGACAACACCACGATCGTGGAAGGTGCCGGTGATGCTGCCTCCATCAAGGGCCGTATCGGTCAGATCAAGAAGCAGATCGAAACCACCACGAGCGACTACGACCGCGAAAAGCTCCAGGAACGCCTGGCCAAGCTTGCCGGCGGCGTTGCCGTGATCAAGGTCGGTGCCGCTACCGAAGTCGAAATGAAGGAAAAGAAGGACCGCGTCGACGATGCCATGCACGCAACCCGCGCTGCCGTCGAAGAAGGTATCGTTCCGGGTGGTGGCGTTGCCCTCATCCGTGCCGAAAAGGCCATTGACGCGCTCAACTTCGACAACGCCGACCAGAAGACCGGCGCTGCCATCATCCGCCGCGCTATCGAAGAACCGCTCCGCCAGATCGTGCAGAACGCGGGCCTCGAAGGCTCCGTCGTGGTGAACAAGGTCAAGGAAGGCAAGGATGCCTTCGGTTACAATGCCAAGACCGACACCTACGAAGACCTCATCAAGGCTGGCGTCATCGACCCGGCCAAGGTGACCCGCACGGCCCTCAAGAATGCCTCCTCCATCGCCTCGATGATCCTCACGACAGACTGCGTGATCACCGAGAAGAAGGAACCCAAGCCGGCTGCTCCGGCCATGGACCCGGGCATGGGTGGCATGGGCGGCATGATGTAATCTAGCGCCTTGCTAACAAGATTCTCCTCCTAACAAAAGCACTCGGTTCGAAAGAGCCGGGTGTTTTTTGTTGCGTAATATGCGAATCCTTTATATATAGTTGGCTTCGGATATGGCTTGCACACTCACACTCACACTTCGTTTAAGTGTTCGCTTAGCAAGTCATATTCCTCCGCCAAGAATATGCGAAGGCTCCGGTAGGAATTTGTTTGTTGCTTTGTCGCACAAAACGGGATGTGTATTCCGGGAGGAAAACCTAGTGACTGTTAGTCCCTGCGGTTTTCCTTTAAACTGCTAGCCTTTTATTGCAGGTCTCTCTGCAAGATTTCGCACTGCTCCTTTTTCCACTCCTCGAAGGTGTCGTCGGCGATGTGCTGCTTGGCCTGCCGCATCAGGTGCAGGTAGAAGTGCAGGTTGTGGATGCTTGCCAGCGTGAACCCGAGGGATTCTCCGGCGTGGTGCAGGTGGCGCAGGTACGCGCGGCTGAAGTTGCGGCAGCAGTAGCAGTCGCAATTCGGGTCTACGGGTTTATCGAATTCCTCGGCATGGCGCGCCGCCTTGTAGCGCAGCACGCCTTCGCTTGTAAACAGCATGCCGTTGCGGGCATTGCGCGTGGGCATCACGCAGTCGCACATGTCCACACCGCGCTCGATGAGTTCCAGCAGGTTCCACGGCGTGCCTACGCCCATCACGTAGCGGGCGTGGTCTTGCGGCAGAATGTCGGTGCAGAAATCCGCAATCTCGTACATCGTCTCGGTGGGCTCGCCCACGGAGAGGCCACCCATCGCAAATCCGTCGGGCCCGAGTTCCGCAATGCGTTCAATCGCCTGCTTGCGCAGGTTCTTGTGCATGCCGCCCTGGATAATCCCGAAGAACTGCTGGTCGTATCCGTGGATGGGCGGGTGCTCCTTGAGCCACTGCATGGCTTCGGCCGTCCACTTGAGGGTGTAATTCAGGCTATGTTCCGCTTCCTTTGCAGTACTCGGGAAGGGCGTGCATTCGTCGAGCGCCATGATGATGTCGGCGCCGATTTCGCGCTGGGCGTTCATGACGCTTGCGGGGCTAAAGAAGTGTTTTGAACCGTCCAGGATGCTCCGGAATTCTACGCCTTCCGGTGTAATCTTGCGGAGGTCCTTGAGGCTCCATACCTGGAATCCGCCGCTGTCCGTGAGCACCGGGCCGTCCCACGCCATGAACTTGTGTATGCCGCCCGCCTTCGCAATACGCGGCGTGGTGGGGCGCAGGTACAGGTGGTACGTGTTCGCGAGTATGATTTCCGCCTTGATGTCCTTGAGCTGGGCGGGCGTTACCGCCTTCACGGTCGCCTCGGTGCCCACCGGCATAAAGATGGGGGTCGTCACGTCGCCGTGGTCGGTGTGGACCACGCCGAGGCGCGCCTTCGATTTCTTGGAAGTCTTTAAAAGTTCAAAGCGGTTCATTGCTGCCAAATGTAAAAAAAGAACCGCCGGCTAATTGCCGGCAGTCCTTTTCAAGATTCTTAATCTAAGCGATTAGAAGTTGAACACGGTTTCGACACCGAAGCGGAGACCCACGTCGTCGTCGTTGTCGCCGATAGGAATGTCAACCATACCGAAGGCGGTGATGTCGAGGTTCTCGACCGGAGTGAGGTAGAGACGGCCACCGACATCGATAGTCTTGGTTTCGTCGTCGGAATCGCCATCGTAGGCATGGGTGTGGAATTCAACCGGGATACCGAACTTCATGAAGCCACCCACCTTGAGAGCGGGTTCGGCGTAGATGAAGAAGTATTCGGGGATTTCGCCGGACATCACGTCGTTGCCTTCGCCAGCGATACCTGCGTCGCCATCGTCGATGAAGGCGAAGAAGAATGCGGTCTTGATCTGGAACATGGCGACGTCGAAGGAAGGTTCAGCCAAGATGGCGTGAGCCGTGGAGGTCCAATCCTCATCGTCGACGACATCTTCGTCGTCTCCGAGGTAGTCGGCATGGAAGCCGTACACAGCGCGGAAGCTGAAGCCACCGATGGTGAGGCCTGCATCGATACCGGCGTGCAGTTCGTTGTGTTCCTTCTGCTGGTAGCTCTTGTAGTCGAAGTACGGACGGAGGTGCTGACCGGCGTAGTCGAATTCGTAGGCAACGTGGGCGTTGTAGACCTTGCCGCCAGCTTCTTCACCGGCTTCTGCATAGCGGTCGTTGGCGCCACGGCCAAAGCCGATGCCGAGTTCGAGACCGGCGAGGTCGACCTGGATACCGCGGATATCATGTTCCCTCATACCGGCAGCCCAGTAGGTCGGGTCATCGTAGCCGTAGTAGGACTTGAAAGCGCCTTCCACGAACGTCAGGTCACCGAACTTGATGTCGAAGAAGTCGGCCGGCTTGTACTGCACGAAGGCTCCGTTGTAGCCGACACCCGGATTGTCGACCGGGCCGTCAGCTTCGAGACCTACGTGGGCAGACCACTTCTCGTTGAACTTCACGTCGATGTTGAAGTCGAAGGTGGTCCAGTAGGAGTGGTTCACGTCTTCGTCGTTGAGGAGGTCGCCTGTGTAGGCGTCAAATTCGACGTTACCGGAGAACTTCACTTCCATGTTGGCAGCGGAAGTTCCTTCGCTCATGCTGGCCTTGAGCATGCTGAATGCGTTGCCGGCAGCGTTGGCGACTTCACCCGGATTGGTGTTTTCGGCCGGCTTGGAATCATCGGCCTTGGCTTCTTCAGCAGCCTTTTCTTCTTCGGCCTTCTTGGCTTCTTCAGCAGCCTTGGCTTCTTCGGCCTTCTTGGCTTCTTCAGCCTTCTTGGCCTCTTCGGCAGCCTTCACGGAGTCAGCCGGGGCAGCGACAGTCTTTTCAGTGGGAGCCGCAGCCGGAGCAGCGGCGGGAGCCTGGGCAAACGCACCAGCGGCGGCGAGGCCGAGCACGATTGCGGAGAGCGTCATCTTTTTCATTTGTGTCTCCTTTGATGAGAGATTGATTTGTGACGGCGTTAAATTTAGTTAGGTTTACCCCTTTTTGGCTCTTCTTTTTTAGAAAAAAGTAAAAAAATGTATCATTTTTGTAGCATTTGCCGTTAAACCGTGTTTTGCGTCACGTGTTGGACGGGCCATTTTCGTAAATCGTTGAGTATAATAGAGATATGATATAGGGGGAACAATAAAAAAGACCCGGTTTTACCCGAGTCTTTTTTTCTGCGGTCGGACAGACTTGAACTGTCATGGGATCGCTCCCACTAGCACCTCAAGCTAGCGTGTCTACCAATTCCACCACGACCGCGTGGTCCTTAGCGGAACGGCAACAAATTTAGATTGATTTGCGCCGTTTGTAAAGGGGTAAGTGGCAATTTTTTTGAAAAAAATCAAAATTAAATTGCCGCGACTAGTTTGTCGAACACCTGTCCGCGGACTTTGTAGTTCTTGAACAGTCCAAAGCTTGCGCAGGCGGGGCTCATGATGACGGTTCCGCCCTTGCCGATGGCTAGGCTGTCGGCGAAGGCTTCCTCGAGGGTGGGGAAGATCTTGGCCTCGATGCCCGCGGCGTCCAGCCCGGCCTGCGAGAGCGATTCGAGCATGCGTTCGGCAGTGGCGCCGATGAGCGCTATCCGCTTGAGGTTCGGGCGTTCCTTCACCAGGATGTTCGATAGTTCGGTGAAGTCCGCGTTCTTCTCGGAACCGCCGAGGATGAGCGCGAAGGGGCGCGTCATGCTGGCAGTCGCGGCGATCGTCGCGTCGGGGCGGGTGGCGTAACTGTCGTTGAAGAATTCTATCCCGTTCTTTTCGCCCTTGAATTCCATGCGGAAGGGGAGAGTCTCGTAGCTCTTCAGGGCCTCGAACGCGTCGGCCACCTTGATTCCCAAGGCCTTGCAGGCGAGGGTCGCCGCGGCCATGTTCTCCAGCTGGTAGATGCCACGCACCTTGCAGTCTGCAAGGTACAGCTTCTCGCTGTCGATGGCGAGGGTGGCGCCTTCGATCACTGCATCTCCGTCACCGGCACCGTCGCCATCGGCGTGGCATACGGCATACTTCGTTCCGGCAGGGCTTTCCCCCGCAATCTTTGCCGAGGGGGCGGCATCCTTCAGGTACACGCAGGTCCCGGCACGCTTCTGCCAGCGTACCAGGTTGGCCTTAGCGTCCCGGTATTCCTCGACGCTCTTGTGCCAGTCCAGGTGTTCGGTCGAAACGCGCAGCACCACGCCCACGTCGGGCGATAGCGAAAGCGTCATCAGCTGGAAACTGGAAAGTTCGAGAATGCTGATGCGGTCGGGCGTCTCTGTCTCGAGCAGGTCGAGCGCGGGCACGCCGAAGTTTCCGCCAATTTCGTTTTCTACGCCGCACTTCGTCAAGATGTGGCTTATCATGCTTACGGTAGAACCCTTGCCGAGCGTTCCCGTAACACCTACGACCTTCTTGGATTTAGTTTGTTCTAAAAATAGCTGGATCTGGCTCGTCATGATGCCGCCGTTCATCTGGAACTTGAACAGATCCTGGCTCATTGGGTACACACCTGCCGAACGCACGACGGTCACGCAGTCCTTGAGCCCATCCAGGTAGCCTTCGCCACTGAATGTCTTCACGGTTACGCCCGCGGGAACTTCCGGCAATGTTACCGGATTCTTGTCCATCACGACGATTTCCTTGATACCGCTGCGTACTAGATAATTGAATGTGCTCTGGCCTTCGACGCCAAAGCCGAGAACGCCTACCGGCGCTACAAGATTGCTACTCATAAAATGAAATATAGAAAACTCACCATAGGTGAAATCTGAGCCCGAGCATGAACTTATTTTGGTAAAAAAAGCAAAAGGCCCGTTCTTGGGAACGGACCTTTTTATGCGGTCGGACAGGCTGGGCCCGAAGGGCCTGCCGGTCAAACTTATTCAGCAGCCGGAGCCGGGACTTCGGTAGCCGGTGCGGCCGGAGCTTCGGCAGCGGGAGCCGCAGGGGCTTCAACAGCCGGAGCGGCGAAATCGCCCGGGAGAGCCGGGACGGGAGCCTGCTGTTCAGCATTCTCGCGGGTGGCCTTCTGCATGGCGGATTCTCCGACAGTCTGGTCCTGCTTGGCGGTAATGAGGCCGAGAGCGAACACGACGATGAAGAAGATGACAGCCACTACACGGGTCAGCTTCTGGATGAAGGTTGCGGCACCAGCGGTGGAGAATGCGGACTGGGATGTCATGCCACCGAGCCCTGCGAGGCCGCCCATCTTGTCGTTCTGCACGAGAACGAGCAGGGAGAGGAACAGGCAGAGGAAGACGTGGACGACAATCAGAATCCAAAAGAGAGTTGTCATGTGAAGATTCCTTGTTTTAAGTTTCTAGCCGCGAAATTACTTGGCTTCGGCAGCGTCGATGATTTCCTTGAAGGTGTTGGCCTTGAGGCCTGCACCGCCGATGAGGCCACCGTCGATGTCCTTCTGGGCGAGGAGGCCGGCAGCGTTGGCGCCCTTCATGGAGCCACCGTACTGGATGCGCATGCCTTCGGCAACGGCTTCGCCGTAGATTTCCTTGACAACGGAGCGGACGTAGGCCTGAGTATCTTCAGCCTGTTCGTCGGTAGCGGTAACGCCGGTACCGATTGCCCAAACCGGTTCGTAAGCGAGCACGCACTTGGCGGCGTCTTCGGCGGAAACGTCCTTGAAGGCGCCCTTGACCTGGGTGCTGAGCACGGCTTCGAGCTTGCCGCCGTTACGTTCGTCGAGAGTTTCGCCAATGCAGATGATCGGCTTCAGACCGGCTTCGAGGGTCTTCTTGACCTTGAGGTTCACGGTCTCGTCAGTTTCGTGGAAGTACTGGCGCTGTTCGGAGTGGCCAATGATGATGTATTCGGCGCCGATTTCCTTGACCATGTCAACGGAAACCTTACCGGTGAATGCGCCCTGGTCCTTCCAGTGGATGTCCTGGATGGCGAGCTTCACGTTGGAACCCTTGATGACGTCGGCGACCTTGGCGGCGGCGAGGTAAGTCGGGGCGATGACCACTTCGGTCTTCTTCACGTCCTTGACGGCTTCCACGATATCCTTAGCGAGCTGAATGGATTCGCTAACGGTCTTGTTCATCTTCCAGTTACCAGCAATGATATACTGACGCATAATTGACTCCTTGAGAGGTTTAAAATTTAACGCGCCTAAATTTAGTAAAAAAAGCCGCCTTTTGAAAGGCGACTTTTTAAACTAAGGCCGTAAAAAGGCTAGTTGTAGTTGCTGGAACGGCTCGAAGTGGGGGCCGGGGAGCCACCGTAGCGGTCGCCCTCGATTTTTTCGAGGATCCATTCGTTCTCGTAACCCTTCAGGCGTGCCTGGTCGGGGTGCTTCCAGATGAGGCGGGTAATCAGCTTGCCTTCGACGGTGTAGTATTCCCACACGCTGCTGGTGTCGGTTTCGACTTCGTGGTCAGGAGGGCCCCAGAGCAGGTTCACCATGTCGTTGGTCATGCCTTCTTCGATATAGCCCTGCTTGAACACGTCCTTGAGGCGCTTGTCGATGCCCATGCTTTCCTTCGTGACGAAGTATTCGCGTTCGTATTCGTTCTGGCCTACGCCACGTTCAATAAGGATGGGGGAGGATGTCTTGTTTGCGCAGCCCCAGAAGAGCAGACCGCTCAGGGCTAGTACACACAGATAAGAAAGTTTCATAGGTTCTCCTATAAGATTTTGTGTTCACAAAATAAGAATTTCTAGAGCGATTGGATAAATATTTTTTAGATTTTACATTGAAATGCAGTTTTTCTGTCGTCAAATAAGGATTTCGCTTGTTTCTGTGCTTCTGGCGTTCGCCCTGTCCATGGGCGACGGCTTCGACCAGAGTGCACAGTTCGGCTTGCGCTATGGCCCGAACCTCTCCTGGGGCATCATGGGCAACACGCCGTTTGTATGGGGGCAGTGGCTTCCCCAGCTAGCCGCCGATGTGCACTATACCTGGCTCGAACCCATTGAACCGCTCAATTATGGCGAGAAGATGGGCAAGAACCCGACCTTCCTCAAGATGGAAGCCGCACTGGAAATTTCCTCGTTCTATGCGGGTTACCAGGTGGGGCTTGGCCTGCGTCCGTTCAAGACTAACCCGCAGGTGGAGGTTTCGGCTACTTACGAAAGCTTCTTCTACCTGATGAGCAATCTTGAAATGGTCACGTCGGACGTGCTGGGCGAGGGGCGTATCGCCGAGACCTGGAATGCGGACTACATAGTGGACCACGCCTATGACGGGGATGAGTTCGACTACGCCCAGCTATTCGATATTGCGGTCAAGATAGAGTATTTCTTCCCGAAGTCAGCCCTTTTGGGGGTTAACAT